>CAZKQK010000039.1:0-41132 GCA_964554865.1 uncultured Luteolibacter sp.
AATCGCTTTTCAGAGGTACCTCAACGACCGGGTTGCCATCACTTTTGACGTTCGGAAGAAAATTAAGATGACCTATGAGACGACCAAACATGGTTGGCCGAATCAACCATTTCAAGCATCGCGAAGGAATGGGATGCGCGATTCTCGTGGTGTATGTCGTGGGTTTCGCTGGCCTTCTGGCTTTAGCGATGATGCTTCCGATACTGGCAAGCAACCCTTGGATCATTTTCGCGGGAGGATTCATTTGGTTGGGATACTACATTTTTCAGGGATACACGTCGATTTCACACAGACACAATACTAAGAGATTTATGATCGGACCAACAGCGAAGGGAACTGAATGGATTCATGCGACTCCTTTGGAGAAGACTGAATATGTCACGCGGGCTTGTAGGGAGATGGCACGGCAAGACGGACGTAACGCAGACCCCACAAAGGTCATCATGGGGATGGACGAGTATTTCCGCGAGCCAAGCAACCTAAGCATGGGGGTCTCCTTCGCGTTTGGGATGGCTTTCGCATCGCGCCCGCCTTTGACGTAGGTCAGGAACGGCGGATCGAAGATCATGTTTTTGAGCGTGCCGGGTTCGAGTGGCAGCATTTGAGAGTCCGCTTGGATCACGCCTTCGTGTAGCGGCGTAATGTCGAAGCAGTATTTCGGACGCTCCCGGCCCTTCCAGAATGCGCCATTTCCATAGGTCACATCACACTCGAATCCACCCGGACAGTGGAGCTTTTCTATGCCCGTTAGGATCGCGTCGTTGGTGTCATAGACGCTCCGCACAACGGACAACAAGTGAGTGGTGGCAACCGCTGCCAAGTCCTCTCCTCCGGCGGTGTCGTCGGGTAGCTCAAACAGGTCTAGGTGTCTCATCGTCATATTGTAGTTCTCCAGTGGCCGCGGCACAGACTCGCGGGCTTGCCTTTCACTTGGAACCATTTTGAGCCGACTTGTGGCTGCCCGCTGGCGAGGGTGGACGGGATGATGCAGTCGCAGGTGTGAGGGCATCGCTTTCCGGTCTTTCGGCAGAGCGCATCGCATTGCGCGGTCCAGTCGGAAGGCCAATGCTGTATTCCGCCGGCGTTGGATTTTTTGGGCGCGGTCATTTCAGGCTCGTGGACTTGGATCATGGTTTCTGGTGGCTTTGAGCCGGCGAGAGTTCAATCATTGTTCCACTTGTCGGATTCCTGGAAGAGCAGGGCGTTTTTGAGGGTGCTCTTTCCTCCGTTCATGGTGAAACCGGCGGCTTTCATGCGGGTGATGTAAACCCTGTGGACGCCCATGATTTTGGCGAGTTGGGACATGTTCCACAGCCTTGGGTCATCACGGGTGATGCCGCGGTAATCGATCTCCGGCTTTTTGTTTGCTGTTGTCATGATATTTTTGGAAATCCGTTGTATTCCATTCCATCAAGGACGCGGCCCGCCGCCCGCTTTCCGATGCGGATGCAGGTCATGGCACCGGGCTGGAAATCAAATTGGAAGCGACCGTCGATCTGGATGACGGAGGAAGTTTTTCCAGTGTGCCAGTCCGGCGCATCAGCAGATGAAGACCATCCCGGCGGATCAAAACAGATGGGCAGCCATTCACCCCATTGCTTGAAGAAGAACGGCACTTGATGGGTGGCACATCGCTCACGAAGCGAGCGGAACCAATCCGGATGCGACGGGGTGGCGGAAGCACCGGAAGCGCCGCCGGCGATGACAAGATGGATTCCATGAAGCGCGCCCAGGGAAAGCGGTCCGCGCAGCGGTTCACAGGAAAGCCCGCGCCATTTGCATTTCACGGAAAGCAGGGCAGGCATTCTTTTTTTTACCTTTGACTGATCGGTGATGCTGGTCATGGCGATGCAGTTGTCCGGCAGACCTCCGCAGCGGTCGGAGAATTCAGCGAGGCGATGCGGGCGCTTGGTGAGCAGCATCCAGACATGCCTGGATCCGCTGGCGGAAACCATGACGTCGAAGACCTCGCGCATGAGAAAGGGGAAATCGACAGCGCGGGAAAACATGTCTGACATGTCACCCGCGAAGATATGCCGCGGAAGACCATCCAGCCATGGCTTATCCTCCCGCGGGACGCCGGTGAGATCCGGCCAGTTGGCGGCGGCGGCCATGCGCCCGGGGATCATGCGGAATCCGGAGAATGATGGCGCGTATTTGGAGGGGTATGATTTCGCCAGGCGCGCTTCATGAAGCTGGCCGGCATAACACAGGCGGACGGAGGAGCCGTTCCATAACTCGCAGCCATCGCAGCCACTGGTGGGATTGACGGTGCTGTCACACCATTCGATTTTTGTTTCCTTGGACATGGGGAGGAGTCTTTTATGGGCGTGATGAATGGATCAGATGGGGACGCGGTAAACCGGCCGCGCGGTCCAGACGATCTGGCGGATGAACCAGCCTGCGGCGGGAATCTCGCGGGGACCGTTGGTGATGTTGATGTCATGAATGCCTTTTACAGCGAGATCGGCGGCATCAGGACCATGAATGAGGGCGGACAGTTGCTCGGCCACGCGGCGGCAGAGTTGCTCCGAGGTGCGGCGGGCATCCTTTTCGAGCGTGGATGACAGGGATGGACGGACGGGCTGGGTGGGATGGACGCGGACGAAGGTGTGCAAGGCCCATACGCCGCGGTGGACGAGGCAGCCGCGGCCATCGGACTGGCCTTCGCCGTCCCGGCGGTCCGCGATGATGGTGTGGATGAGCGGACGCTCCGGGTTTTCAGGCATGGTGACGCTGCCAAAACGGATGTCCGCGTGCTGGTAGCTTTTCTGAGCGGTGGAGCCGTCCGGGAGGCGGGTGGTGAACGGGTTTCCGGAGAAGTAGTGTTCCAGCCATTCGTTGAGAAGTATCTGGAAGCGGACTTCGACTTGCTCCGGCGCGGGCGGATTCGCCCCTTCAGGAAGGCCGGACCAGTGATCGATGTGTGGCTTGGTGAGGGTGTGCATGGCTTCGATGTCGCAACTTTTGAACTTTGCGCTTGCGCTTGGCAAGCGAAAAACATCAGATTCCGACATGTCCGACAACTTATTCGACAAATTGCAGCAAACAACGAGGGTTATTCGCAAGGTGGCGCTCCGTCCGGGAGAGACCATTGAGGAATTGAATCCGGCGACCGGGAAGATCATGGAGCGGGATGTGCCGATAATGAGCATGGAGCCGGTGACCTTCGAGATCCACAGCATCACCACGGAGGAGGCGCAGACGGCGGATGAATTCATCACGGCGATCCCGGAGCCAATCATCCAACGACAGGAGAGCCCCAGCGGGAAGGGGGATGTGGACGCGCTGGTGGGATATGATGACCAGCACCCGAAGTATCTCGCGGATCTGAGGAAGCAGGTTCCGATGAAAAACGCGGCGATGTGCCTCTTCGGCTGCCCGGCGCTGATGTCCAGTACGCCCGGGGGGAACCTGGAGGAAAAGGCCCGCAAGCTGGTTTCCTCCCTGCCCGGGGGGATGATCGATTGGCTGGCGGACCGGATAGACAGGCTGAAAATTTTCACGGCCGTGGGTGAAGAGGCGGTCTCACGTTTTTTATCCCAAGGCTCCGGGGAACAAAGTGCCTCAAGTTCCAACACTCGGAGCCGGACGAATGGGAGCGGGAAGTCCGGGAAAAAACCGACCGCGCGGACTTCCACTACGAAAAAGCGGAAGTAGCCAAGGCGTGGGGCCACCAGTCCATCCTCAGCTTCGAGCGCCTGCCGGTGCCGGAGCAGGCCCGCCTGATCGCGCATGAGCGGGAGAAGCGGATGAGGGAGGGCCACCGGGAGCATGTGCGCCAAAGGGTGGCGGAGAAGAAGGCCAAGAAGGAAGCGCGGGAGGAGAAGCAGCGGCGGAACGGCAGATAAAGCGGAACGGGCGGCATTGTTTCATTGTCGCCCGTTCCTGTTTTTGCGACAAAGCGCGGCATGGAAAAGAGTATCACGCTGCGGGCAAGCATCCAGATGAACCCGGACGGGTTGAAGGACGGCCTGGCCCAGGTGAAGAGCGTGCGCCGCCAACTGGAGGCAAACCCGGTGCGGGTGCCGGTGAAGCTGGACCTCAGCGGCATGCGCGCGGAGGTGGCGCGGGCCACGCGCGAGATCAACAAGGAACTGGCCAAGGGCATGGCCAGCATGAAGCCAGGGGGCGGCCACGGTGTGAGCGCGGGCGGGATCATCATCCCGGCGGGGGCGATGGGAGAGGTGAAAAAATTCACCGGTGAGGTGCAGGGAGCTTACAAAAAAGTCATCGATCAGAATGGAAAAGCGGTCAGGAGCTTCCATCAACTGGAGGCCGGATATCAGAGGGTTTACAGCAAGAAAAAGGGCAAGGATGTATTTTTCGATACTGATACCAGAGATCTGGCGGCCTTTCAGCAACGCATCAAGGACATCGAGAGGAAGTATTCCGGGCTTCTCGGAAAAGCCAAAGGCAACAAGGGCGATGTGGCATCATTGCTGGCGGATAAAAAGCAAAGAATCAAGGACGTGCTTTTGGATCCGGATCTTCCAAAGTCCATTCTCAATACCCCGGCTTATCTCAAAGCGGATTCATCCCTGGACCGCCTGACCGAGAAGGCGGAGAACGCGGCCGGCACCCAGAGCCAGCGCAGCGCGCGGGCGGCGAAGGCGGATCGGGTCGCGGAGATGCGCAAGGCGCTGGCGAAAGTGGACGAGCTTACCAGCGGCCCCATCGGCAAGGCGCGTGGTTCCGGCGTGGGGCTGGCGGACGAGCTATCCTCGCGCCGCGCGATGATCGAGACGCAGCTAAGAGCCTTTGCGGACCTTGAGGGCAGCGGGGTTTACCGGCAGGCGCAGAAGGCGCTTACGAATCTGGAGGGCACGGGCGTGCAGGCGCGCACGGCGGAGAACAAGCGCCGGGACAAGGCCACCGCCTTGCAGGCGCGGCGTGACGCGGCGGCGGCGAAGGCGGACTTCAAGCGCCGGAGCACGGCATTCATCGAGCGCACGGACGGCAGGATCAACCGTGAGTATGGCAAGCAGAGCAAGGCGATGGAGAGCATCGCCCGGCGGGAGACCGGCCAGTTCGACAGGGAGCAGGCGATCAACCGCGTGCTGGCGGACCGCACCGCCATGCTGAACCGCCACATCGCGATGTATGAGCGGCTGGCGGCGGCGGCGAAGGGCCGCGGCTATCACGAGGACGCGCGGCGCTACGGGAATGCCGCCTCCCGGCTCATCGGCCAGCGGGAGCAGATCATGCTGGAAGGCACGCGGGCGGAAACCGGCCGCATGAACGCGCTTTCCGCGCACCAGCTAAGGTCCGCCCATGACCGTGAGATGGCGAACTACAAGGCGCGGATGGACCAGCTCAAGACCATGGAGGCGAATGCCCGCCGCGAACTGACCGGCGGCGCGCAGCGCAGGGCGAGGGAAAACATCGGCAGCGCGCGGCAGGCCTTGCATGGGGAAACGATGGGCCGCCTTTCCGGAGTGTGGCGGGAGGCGGACCGCCGCGGCGACTACGCCACCAAGGAGAAGGCCATGAAGTCCCTGGAGACCGTGCAGGCGCGCGGCTTGGCCACCACGCGCCGCATGGATGCCGCCACGAGAAACAGCGGGCGCGCCTTCAATTTCCACACCTCCTCGCTGCTGCGGAATGCCGCCACCTTCACCAAGTGGTATGTCCCCGCGCAGCTTGTCATGGGCGCGTTCCGGGTGCTTGGCCAGGGCATCTCCGGAGCGGTGGAAGCGCAGCGGTCCTTCAAGATCCTGGAGGCCGTCTACCGCGGCAGCGCGGAGGAGGCCAAGACGCTGGCGGACCAGACCTTGATTCTTGCCGCCGCGAACGGACGCAGCGTGCAGGAAGCCGCGGAAGCCTCCGTGGCGTGGGCGCGGATGGGTCTCACGCGCACCCAGATCCTCGTGGGCATGGAAAGCTCGCTGCGCGCGGCAAACGTGGCGGAAATATCCGCCGCCGAGGCCACCGCCTACCTCACGGCGAACTACAAGGCATTCGGCCAGACCATCGCGGACATCCCTGCCACGCTGGACTACATCAACGCCCTTTCCAACCGGAACGCCGTGGCCCCCAAGCAGATATTCGAGGGACTTTCCAGGTCCGCCGTCATCGCCAAGGAAGCCGGGGTCACCTTCCAGGAACTGGCCGCCATCATCGCCACCGTCAGCGCGGAGACGCAGCGGCCGGGCGCGGAGATCGGCAATGCCGTCAAGTCCCTATCCACCCGCCTGCGGAGGCCGGCCACCGTCAGGAAACTGAAAAACGAATTTGATTACGACGTCACCACCGCCGAGGGCGATGCCAAGCGGATGACCACCATTCTTGGCGAACTCGCGGACATCTACCCCAAGCTCAACAGGCTGGAAAAAGGCCGCTTGGAAGACATGGTGGCCGGCGCGCACCAGGGGAACCGCTTCGCCAGCGTGATGAACAACTGGACCGAGATCCTCGGCGCGCAGGCGGATGTCGGTCTGGAGACAAACTCCGCCCTCAAGGAAAACGCCAAGATCCTCGAAAGCGTATCCTCCAAGCTGGAGCAGCTCAACACCACCTGGACGCGCCTCTTCCACACCCTTGGCGAGGGCGGGGTATTCGATGTCATCAACGACGGGCTCACCGGCACCAGCATCACCCTGGACCGCGTGATCCGCAAGATCCGGGAGGCCAGCAAGTGGATGGACCGTCCCGGAATCATTCAGGACGGCATCCGCGTCGGACGGAAAAACATGACCCTTCCCATCGGCACCGCATGGAATGCCGCCATCCGCTCCGGAATGTATCTTCTGGACACAGGGCGCGAGGAAAACTCCCGCCCGCGGGCAAATGCCATCGCCCGCACCGAAAGCTCCGCCAAGGCACAGCAGGTCACCGCGGACGGGAACCGCGTGGAGGGCCTCTTCGCCATGTCCGCGTATTTCAACTCCCTCTCCAAATCCTTCGGCTCCCATGACGCGAACCCCGAGAAGCAGATCGAAGGATTCGACAAACGCCTGCTCGCCCTCTCCACCGCCGAAGGCGTGCCGGAAGGCTCCCGCATCGCCAATCAGGCGCGCAAGATGCTGCGTCCCTTCCTTACCGGCGGGGATACCGCCAAGGCACGCGAGGGACTACAGGCGCTGGCGGACGACATGTGGAGCGTGGCCGAGGCCCAGCGCCAGGCGGGGAATGCCTTTGCCGCCGGAGCTGCCGCCGAGACCTCCGCCGCCCTTGCGGACATCCAGAAGAAACAGAGCGTCCTGCATGACGCCATGGCCGCCACCAGCGATGAAGGTGCGCAGGAAGCCTACCGCAAAGACCTCGCCAATACCAACGACGCCATCAAGGAAATCACCGACAACCTCGGCAAGATGAAAGGCGTGATGACGGACCGGAAACAGGAAGCCTTCACCAAGGACATGGAGGAGAAGCTCAAGTCCTTCGCCAAAGAGATCACCACCGTATCCAAGGTCTATGGCGAGCTTCTCGGTGGATTTGCCGGCACCGGATTCCCGCAAGTGGACGCCGCCCTCATGGCGGGACAGGCCGGGATGGAGCGGAACATGTGGCGCGGCATCATCTCCCGCAGCCGCGAGGATGACGAACGCCTCAGCAGCGAGGAAGACGCCATCCTCGACCGCATCCGCACCGATCCCGCAAACCTCTACAGCGCGGACCGCGGGCGGATACTGGACGCCCGCGAGAAACGCCGCACCTCCATCAGCCAGGCGGAGGCATTCATGATGGACCTTGATGAGCCCACGGAAGCCGCCCTTCGTGAAGTGGAAGCCCGCAGGCAGGCGGACGCCATCCGGCGCGCCGCCGAAGATGCCCGCCGGTCCACCGGCTCCGGATTCTCCCGCTATGACGTGGGCCTCAGCGAGGGCGAGCGGCTGGCATCCCGCGGCTATGGCATCATGAGCGAGATCGGGCGTGACATCCAGCGCCCGCTTGGCAGTGGGAATGCCACCCGGGACGCACGGGAACTCGCCTCCCTCACCGAGCGCATGGCGCAGGCCCGCGAGAACCAGTTCGGCATGGAGGACCGGATGAACCGCGCACTGGCGGAGCGCAAGAATCTGGAACTCACCATCACCGAGGAAAAGCGCCGCCAGAACGAGGAATCCGCCAAGACGCTCGCCCTCGCCTCCCGCGAGGACCAACTGCGCGCCGCCACCGCCGCCGCCTACCAGCGGTCCCGTGGCGGCCGGCAGATGAGCATGGAGGAGTTCCGGTTCTTCTCCCAGGAGACCCGCGGCGCCATCGCCAACTACAATCCGCGCTCCGTCAAGGGACTTGACGATTCCGGGCGAGACCAGTCCCGCCGCAGGCAGGAACTGGACCGCGAGATCGGCGGCATAGCCATCTCACTGAAATCCCTGCGGGACGGGCTGAATGCCGTCCTGCCAACCGCCGAGCGCCGCGCCTCCGGCATCATCGATGTGGAAAACCCCTTCGCGCCCGGCGCCGCCCCCACCGCGGACCGCATCACGGATCTGGATACCGCAACCCCCCGCATCAACCTGAATACCGGCCCCATCAGCGTGCGGCTGGACATCGCCCCGCACATCCGGGACATGACCGGCATGCTCCAGTCCAGGTTCGACTCCCAATTCAGCGAACTCGCCCGGGAAATGAAAACCATGTTCGCCGTCAACCGCGCCCTGGACATGAGCGGCGTGGAAGCCGCCTTCTGAGGCAGCGCCACCACCGGAAAAGCCTTGAGGCCGCCCCCGGTTTCCCGAAGGCGGCCTCACCTAACTGAGCAGGAACGATGAAATACCTTCTCAAGTCGCGCGGGAGATAGCACCGCAGCCAGCACCGGTCAAGAGGAAAGAGAGACTCGGAAGAAGATGGGCGGAATCGTTGCCACCATCCACACCGGCGATGAAAGCCTTGGGGCCGCCCGTCCCTTGAACCCGGCCCCGCCGAAAGCCCTCAGACCGCCCGGATGCCTTTGAGGCTGGATCTCGCGTAGGCAGTGACATTGACCGCGTTGGACTGGTTGCCGCCAAGCAGGCTGATGCGGGTGTCCGTGTGGCCGTGGTAAAGGCCCACATGGTTGCCGCCCGAACGGGAGAGAACGACGATGTCGCCTTTTCTGGCCTTGTCGATGGTCACGGCCTTGCCGGTATTGAGCCAGTTCGCGGCTCGGTAATACTCCGCAGGAGGCGTGAGGCCGATCTCCGAGCACCACAGGCCCATGATGCAGCCGCACCAGGCCGTAACGCTATCATCCGGATCGAGCCAGTTGGCTGCCTCCAGAATGGCACGGCGGATGCGGGCGGTGGACGCGCTGCCCGGCGTCTCCTTCAGCCCCTTGTCCCGCTCCGCGTGCGCGTAGAGGCGGGCGGCGTTGGAAACGCCGGATGAGGATGCCGCGGGGAGCGGCGGCAGAGCGGCGGCGTAGGCCGCGCGGGTGAGATTGCCCGCCCAGCCGTCGATATTGCCCTTGTAGTGCCCCCGCGCTTTCAGGTCGGTCTGGACCAGCGTGGCGAAATCGGTGTTGTCAGAGGTTTTGCTCATGGTTCTTTCGTCTCGTTTCGGATTCTCGCGAATCGGGAGTCCGGCGTGAACCGGTCACTCCACGTCTTCAGGTCGGCGGAAAACTCGATGGTCTGGCGGATCTCCGTCCACACCGGCGCGATCACCAGCGGCGCGGAAAACGGCGAGGCCCCGGCGGCGTTGAGCGCCCGCACCGCCAGCGTCGCGCTGCCGTGGCCGGTCCGCACCTCCGCCGTCGTGCCCGTGGTCACGGCGATGCGCTCAGTGCCGCGAAACACCTCATACGATGTCGCTCCCTCCGAGGGGTTCCACGCCACCCGGAAAACGCGCTCCGCGCCGTGGCAGCGCGTCATGCCCGCCAGCCCCAGCAGCGCCCCCGCGAGGGCGGACAGCGCGGCCGGGAAAAAGGCGGGCGGGTCCGGTCTCATGCCCCGGCATCCAATACGGCCTCCAGTTCGCGTCTCACCAGCGAGAACCACTCCGGCGACTCGTCAATCGTCAGGTGGGTGTATCCGCCCAGATGCCTGCCCGGCTCGATCACCTGATGCGGCACGGTCGCCACCAGGTCATGGCCGGACGGGATCGAGTGGGACTGGCGGACCCATGCCACGCGCCTGACCGCTGGCGGGATCCTGATCTTGGTCCTGCGGTCGAGGCTGTAAATGTTGAGCGGATTCGCGGGCACCCAGCGCGGCATCCACGTCGGCCGGTAAACCGGATCGCACAGCAGCGCCAGCGGGATTCTGATTCCCCGGTCCGGAGCGAGCTTGGCAAAGCGCATGCAGGCGTACCCCGCCCCCCACGAGTAGCCGATCAGGACCACACTCCGGATACCGTGGCGCGCCAGCATGTCGAGCAGGACGGGGAGGGCGGAGTTCCACCGGCGGGGGTGGAGCACGGTCACCGCTTCGCCCGCGAACTTCCGCGTCACCTCGAAATGCAAGTCCTCCATTCCGGACTGGCTCGCGCCGGATTGCAGGTGGCCCTGGAACTGGACGATTGCCTTCATGGTTTTTTCCGGAAGCGGCGGGCGAGGGTCAGCAGTGAAATGGCGATTCCCATCGCCCCGCCGATGGTGCCGATCCACAGGTTCACGGTCTCGTGGGAAACAGCGGAGACCAGCGCGGCGACGCTGCCGAGGGCCGCCATCAAAGGGGCGAGCGGGGACGGGTGGTGCATGGGTGGGTGTCAGTTAAACGGTTTGGAAATCATGGGTCCGGGAACATCGCGTGCAGTGCCGCCGCAAGCCTGGTTTGACCGGCCAGATTCGGGTGGACCATGTCCGAGAAAAGGGCTGGATCCTGTCCCGGCCAGTCGAAAGCCTCCGGCTCGGAGATCCGGTGATCGAAGAACTCAACGCCGGCCCCCTCGCATTGCTCGGCGAGGTAAGCGTTGTAGGCGTCGGCATAGCCTTGCCCCGCCTCCGTCGTGTCGGGTCCGGCGTAAAAGTACGAATGGACGAACGGCCGATAGCCAAGCTCTTTGGCCTCCACGGCCACTGCGACCGCCCGGTCGGCCAACGCCTCGCGATGGGCCGCCACAGGAGAGGCCGGCCCCTCGCTCCCCATGTTCCGGCCGAACTCGATGTGGACGTGGTGTTTGAAAAGATCGGAAGGCCACTGCGCCAGGTAGGGCTTGACTTGGGTATTCCACGCCGTCTCATGTGCCGTCGCCCCCGTCCCCGATTGCGCGAAGTGGACATAGAACGGCGTCGCCCAAGCGCTTGCGCCGTATTGGTAAGCACACGGATAAAACCCGTTCGCCCCGTCGCCAGCCGTGATCGAACTGCCCACCCCGGACGCCACGATGTTCGTGCCGAAGTCCACAATCCCGAACCGCTTCATGGCCGCCACAAGCTGTATCCACTGCGCTTGCGTCATGTTCCTGTTGAGAATCATCGCCAGCGAGATTTCGCCGGTCATCACCTGCGATGACGGCAGCGCCACTCCAATCCCGAGATTGGCCACGTCGTTCCACACGCCCGTTAGAGCCGCAAACCCGGAAACCGTGTCGTCCTGCCTGCCGCCATTGAATCCGTCCATCTTCGCGTCGCCGTCCGTGATGTCGATGCCAACCCCAAGAGGCGCGTGCCGCGAACCATGGACCACAGGGTAAACGATGGAGTAATTGTTGATCGTCGCCCCGTTCGATGCCTGGGACACCCCAAGGCCTGAACTCGGCGAGGTGCCCTCCGTAATCCTCATCCTCGGACCCCATGCCGAGATTCCCGCGTATCCCCCGAAAATCTGCTGGTTGCCTGTCACCGCGCTCGTCGAGCCCACCGCGATCATCGAAAACCGTTGCAACGCCTCATCCTGGATCGGATTGGCCACCTGAAACCTCGTCGAGGGTCCCACGCCGAAGCCGCCGGCATTGTTCGTGAGCGTGCCGGCGGCCGAAGTCAACGTCGCATCCGGCCCGATCACGGATCGGAAAGTCGTCCCGCTCGCGCCGTCGCGGGAGTTAAACCGGGAGCGGCCTAACAACACCAAGCTCGGATCAAAGCCGAGCCCTTTGACCACCCCGAGAAAGTCCGACAGATCGGCCAACTCCGGAGCGGCCAGTCCGACCGCCGTGGCGTAGGTCTGCGCGTCCTCGTCCGCCTGCCTCCAAACGATTGCTCCCGACGGACCTTTGTAGATTTCGCCCGTCCTTACTCCGGCCAAGGCGGACTCCTCATCGCCCGCGAACGGACCCGGAATCGCCCTCTGGAAATACCCCTCGGCCCGCAGCGCCGCAGTGCCGAGATTGAGCGCGTTCCGCGTTGCCGCCGGATTCTCCGCGATGGCGGCGGTGACCGCCGTGTTGTCAATTACGGGCAGATCCGGCTTGCCGGTGATGCTGTCGTAGGAGACCGTGCCGTCGGCATTCGGGGTGAGGGCCATGACGCCGGACCCCTGGGGGGTCTGGATCATGAAGGGCGCCGCACCGTCCCCGGAGGAAGTGTTCTCCTGCGGGATGATGAGCGTGCCATGGTTCGCGTCTCCCTGGTTATGCAGTGCCAGCATCCCCGTTTCCGGCGCGACCCCTCCTTCGCCCGGCGCAGCCACCGCGGATCCCAGGGAGAGGTGCGAGAGGTTGAGAACCCCCTCGCCGTCCGTCCTGAGGACCTTGCCCCTGTTGCTGTGACCGTCCGGCGTGGCGTCGGTGATGTCAGCGGACGGGTGGCTGTGGGCGCTCGGCGGGTAGGTCTCCGGCCTGCCGGTGATGCTGTCCCAGGGAACGTCGGAGGGTTGCCACGCCCGCCCGTCCCAGCGCCACCAGTCGTATGGCGGGATGTCTCCCACGCGGCACCACTGTCCGATGGCGTCCGCAGGCGTGGGTTCCACGGACGGGTTTCCGCCGGACGGCGCAAAGCTCGTCACCAGGGTGCCCCCGTAGTTGGACACCGTCATGCCGAAAGACGCGCTGACCACCTTCGGCAACAGCGTCAGCACGGGACGGTCGTAAGCGTCGATTGAGAACGCGGCGGAGAGGATTTCGCCGAGGCTTGAGAGTTTTTGCCCGAAAGCCAGAACGGTGTCCGGCCACCATGACCATATCTGGATCTCCTTCAGATCCGGATCGGCGACGAGCTTGAACGTCCACCGCTCGGTGACGGAATCGGAGGTGAATTCGATGTAGTCGCCCTCGGACACACTCTCCTCGCCCTGCGCGAGGAAAACCAATTCGCCGTTGTCGCCCCACGCCGGGGAGACGGGGGGGCCTTGCGCGGAGCTGCGGAGGACGGGCCGATGGGCGGCGTCCGTGATGCCGTAACCGGCGAGAGTAACGGGCTTGCCGGTGATCTCAGCGAAGACATGATCGTGGCCGGTGGCGGACTTGCCATCGAGCGCGGTCTGGAGGCCGGAGACCTTGGCGATGGCGATGGCGGCATCCGGGATGGCGGTGAGATCCACATCCGGCCGCTCCACCAGCAGGAAGAGCGGCGCGGTGTAGGTGATGAACATGGTCTGGCTGGAGGTGAGCGGGTATTCATCCTCACCAAGCACCAGCGTGCCGGGACCGGCTACCACGAAGAAGCCATCCACCACGCCATCGCTTTCCAGTGACAGCGTGTGACCGGCCAGTTTGACGATGCTGCCAAGCATGTTGGCGGAGAAATCCGAATCACCGGTGAGGGTGATGGTCTGGTTCACCCCCACGTCTGGCGGAAATAGGAAATCGGCAGGCATCTCGGAAGAGGAATTAGCCGTTTTGTTTGATTGTCGCAATAACAAAAGCAATGGTCTTGCCCTTTTCCGTGCGGCGGGGCATGGTGGCGGCACACATGAAGGCCGGAACCATCGTTTTCGACGGCGCGGACCTCGCGCTTTACGGACTGCCCAGCTTCACGCTGCGGGAAACACCGGAACCGGCGGCCCCGGCGCGGGCCACGCGCACGCGGGTGGACGTGATCGTGCGGGTGAACCTGCGCGCGGACATGCCCGCCACGGTGTGGGCACGGGCACGGGCGCTACAGGAAATCCTGCGCGCGCGGCCGGAGGGCCTGCTGCAAATCATCGATGAAAACGGCGGGGTGACGGCGTGGATGGCGCGGCCGGGTGAAAACTCGCTTCCGGAGGCCATCCGTCGCGGCCAGGGGCTGGTGGAGATGTCCTTCAGCGCCACCGCGGAGATCAGCGCCGGGGCGGACCCGCTGCTGCTGCTGGTGGACCCGCTGGACGGCAGCCCGGAGATCACGCTTTCCTCTCCCACGAACTGGAATACGGCCGTCCGCCCGTCCCGCCCGGATGATCTTACCGCCCACCGGGATACGGTGACAAACACGCTCACCTTTTCCGCCAAGGCGTGCCATGCGGACCCGCTGCTACCCGCCGGCGCGCGGGCGGAATACCTGCTGGAACAGGCGGCGCTCATGGAAACCATGGCCGGCAGGCAGGCGAGATTCCGCTTCTGCGGCTATGACGATGTGATGCAGGTGGAAAGCCTCATCGCCCGGCCGAGCGATGGCTGGGAATGGCTGGAGGTGGAGGCGCAGGCCCGCAAGTCCGTGCTGCCGGGTGAAACGGTGGCGGAGGTGAACTTCAAGGAGGACTCCACCACGGACCCCGCCACCGGCGAGATCCGGACAACGATCTCCGGCAGCGTGCGCGCGCCGGACAAGATCACGGCGAATGCCAAGGTGGACGCGCTGCTGGCGGCATGGAGCACCTCCGGCCGCCGCCTGCTGAACATCAGGCGGACGCATTCGTATCTGGACGGCGTGGACTCGGACCAATACCCGGACTGGACGGCGGCGGAGTTCTCGGTGGAATTCGCCCAGGCGGCCGGCGGCACCCGCTTCACCCTCCAGGTGCAGACCGTGGAGGGGCCGGAGGGGAACCGTATCACCTACAGCGGCACGGCCACCGCCGCGAATCTCTCCGCGCTGATCGCCACGGCGGACACCGCCACCAAGAACAAGCACCCGGTGGAACTCCGCTACGAGCTTACGGTGGACCACATCACCACCCCGGAAAACGGGACGCAGCTCGCGCAAGGCCGATTCACCCGGGAATACCAGGTGGCCGCCACCGTGCTGCGCGGCACGCTCACCCGCTCCACATCCAAGGGCTCGTTCCAGGACTGGCAGGTGACGGTGCAGGGAAGCCTGTCCGCATCCTCGGCGGCGGTGGCGCGCGGCATCGCCCGCACCTTCATCGATGCCGGGGTAAACCTCCGCACGGATGACGAGGGGGAGCCGAAGGCCGTTTACGGGGACAACCAGCAACTCACCGCCTTCCAGTTCACCTATTCATGGGGCGCGGCCCACTCCGGCGTGACGATGGAATACGAGGATGGGGATACGCCGGACTACACCCGCATGACCACCCGCCGCGAGGTCTCCGGCACCGCGTGGGCACCGGACCGCGCGGCGGCGGAGGCGGCGGTGGACGCGCTGGCGGAATCACTCATGCCCGGGAAGGCCCCGGCAGTGAAAAGCATGACCGCCTCCATGGAGAAGTCCGGCAGCACCCGCTTCCTGCGCCTGCGTTTCTCGCTCGCATGGGAGAGCAAGCTGACCGGCAGCATCGGCCATGACATCATCGAGGCCAGCTTCTCGCTCCAGCGCATCGGCCAGATCAACCATATCCCGATGACGGAGATCCCGCTGGATTTCCCACGGGAGCAGATACCCTTCGGCCACACCATCGGCATGATGGTGGCCAGCGGCGGCGTGAAGGCCCGGGTGAAGTCCACCGCCATCTCATGGGGACAGGGGAAACGGCCACAGGCCCAACTCACAAACGGACGCGAGGATCCGCCGGACGAGCGGATCACGGAGAGCTACGTGCCATTCTCCGGCACGGAGGTGGCGGTCTATCAGTTCGATTTCCAATACTCCTTCCGCCACGCGAGCGGACTCACCGGCCTGATGTGATGCCCGGGTGGAAACCGCGGCGGCACCCACCGCCAATCCGCCTGACCCTCTCGCCGCCCGCATGAAAAACCACGCCGCCCCGGCAGGACCGGGACGGCGTGCAAACAATAACGCGACGATGAAACAGCGGATCAGTCTTTCCGCGGCGGAGCGGGCTTGGCGGCAGGAACCTTCTCCGGCTCAAGGTAGCGCATCTCCACGGGCTCGAAACCGATGAGACGGCCATTCTCATCCAGCGGCTGCGCGTGCTGGTTGATGGTGGCCACCACTTCCTTGCCGCCACGGGCGCGGACATGGAGCGGATTGTTCACGCCGAGCTTTTGCAGCGCGGCGGCGGGATCGTATGCTTGCCAGTTGCTCATGGGATTGAAAATGGATTGGATGGGAAAACGGGGACGGCCACCCCTCCTGCCCCCCTATGGTTCGCCGGTGGGGCGGCCGTCTGGTTTTTTCCGGAATCCCCACCACCGCTCCGGTTCTGAGTCTGGCGCGGTGGAGAGGAGACCGGGAAAGGATCACTTGGCATCGAAGATGACGCAGTCCTCGAACATGCCGGCGCTGGTCTCCACCACCTCGTCATTGCCATCACCGCGCGAGGGTGAGGAGGACGGGATGTAGCCGGCGTAAACCACGTTCGCCGTATGCACGGTGCGGCGGTTTTTCTTCACCTGGATGAGGACGGCGATGCGCTTGCCATTGTAGCGGCCGATGGCGTAACCGGCGGCGATGTGGGCGAATTCAAGGGTAAGCTCGCGGGTCTCGCCACGGCCGGGCTTGACGATGCGGGTGGGATTATACCCCTCCGGGAAGGCCACGGTGGAGGGCACGTTGTATGCGCCGTCCGCCCCGCGTTTCCATCCTTGCTCGATGAATCCGGCGGCCGGCGGCGAGGCGTAAACGAGAAATTCCGAGTTGTTCGGCACGTTGGTCGCACTGGCGGAGGCGATGGCCTTCACCAGCTTGGCCGAGTTACCTTCACCCTGCGGAATGAAGTCCTCGCCGAATCCCTCTTGGAAAGTGCGGGACTGGTCCGGGAACCATGACGGCACGGCGAGAGCGGCCACACAGCTCGCGGCGGCATCATCGGCCAGCGTGGTGGCCAGCGTGACGCTCGGCGCGGAGGAGGCGGTGGACATGAAATTCACCTTCAGGTGAAGATCCATCCCGTCACCGAGGGAAAGCCCCGGCTCGGGAGTCCATGTCACGGCACCGGTGGCGTCCACCTCCACCTTGCCGCAGAGGATCACCTCGGCGACGGAAGTCTTGACGATGGACTCGATGCCCATCTCCGGCCCCTTGGCGGACTGGATCTGTGCGGAACTGAGGGCGGGGAGATTGAAGCGCATGGCAGTGGGTGATGAGGATGGGTGAGGAGGTTTGTCCGGGCGGAAAGGGTGGCTGGCTGGGGAAAAACCCCGGCACCGGAGCGGCCTTGGGGACCGGAGGTGGAGGACAAGGCCGCCCGGCGCGGGGAGATTTGGGGAAATCAGGACTTGAACTGCACGGCCATGGAGCCGACCGCCCAAGGGACCGGATAAAGGGTGGAAATGAGGGCGCGTTCCCAGGTGGCGACCTCGTTGAGGACATCATCCTCCTTGCGGAAGACCTTGGAACCGGCGGGCTTGTTAAAGAACAGGCCGATGGGCAGGCCGCCGTTCACCAGCAGGTGTTTGCCGGCGGGGTCCAGCGTGTCGTCCGGAACGATCTCGATGTTCCGGCCGTTCACGTTCATCACCTTGTTGTTGCGCGCCACCTGGTCTGTGTAGGGGTTCGCCACCGAGGTGGGGGTGAACTCCTTGCCAAAGGCCGAGGAAAGCGCGGAAGGCACATGCACGCGGACCGGACCCACCGCACCCTCCATCACGGAGGCCAGGCGGGAGAAGTAGTCATCGATGGCCACCAGGCAGTCGTATCGCGGCAGGGTGTTCGCACCGTTGCTGGTGGGGGCGATGATGTTACCGGCCGGGTAGTTCGCGGTATTGATCCGGGCGCTGGCGTGGAAGTGGCTGGCCGGAGTGCCATCGTTGGTAAAGGCGGCGGTGAAGACCGAGTTTGGCGTGCCGACGAGGCAGGCAAGCTGGAGGTAGGCATCGATCTTGTCCGCGAGGTCAAGCGCGATGTCCACGGTGCCCAGCGCGCTGTCCGCGATCATGCCGCGCTCCTCATCGAAGATTTTCGCGCGGAGCATGTCGGACACCATGAAGAACAGGATGGCCTTGGTGTCATCCTCAAGGTCCGGCATGGCATTGTGGACGCGGGTGGTGCCATCCGCGGTGCCGAGCCGCACGTTGATCTCCTGCGGCACGTAGGTGCGGACGTAGGGCACATCCTCCTCGCCAAGCGTGACGGACTTGTACCACTGCATGTAGGAACCGGTGAAGCGGATCAGCTTGCCCACGTTTTCCGCGATCATGATGGTGAGCGCGGCCTTCGCCTCGCGGGCGGAATCCGTGTCTCCGATGGAGGCGGCCACCATGTCCGAGAGTTGCTTGCGCGCATCCTGGTCATCCAGCCCGGCGAGCACACCGGTGAAGAACTCCTTCACCTCATCCACGCGGCCCACGCCGCAGACCGCGAGGGCGCGGCCAAAGGCGTTCTGGATCTGGTGGCGGATGCCGGTTTCCGTGAGACGGGTGGACCTTCCGGCCCTGCGGTCATCACGCATGGCCTCAAGGGCGCCGCGGTTACCGGAGAGCGGAAGACGGGACAGCACCGCCTTTTGGAATTTTTTCCCGGCGGCGAATTCCGCCTTGAGCGCTGCCGCGGGAACGTGGGTGAACGTGGAGAGTCCTTTCATGGGAGATACGGGTGTGGGCGGTTGTCAGTGGGTGAGGGCTTTGGATGGGTGAGGGATTACTCGGCGGGCACGTTCATCGGCGCGCGGACCACCTGGATGAGGAAGCGCTTGGCGGGAGAGGCGGCATTCACGGCCGCCACCTTGTCACGGATGATGCCCAGGCATTCCTCCGCCTCCGAGTCCTCAAGCAGCACGATCTTGCCGGCGGCCGTGGTGACGGAAGCGCCGATGGGGGCATCCGCATCCATCGAAGCGCCGAGCACATCCGCGCCCTCCACCCAGAAGGAATCAAGATCCTCCGCCTGGACGTGGCCGTTGATGACGAAGGGAGACTGGAAGCCCTCCTTGTCCGGGCGAAGCATGTTCCCCTCATGGAACGTCTTGAGATCGGCGGCGGAAACCACATCCCGGGTGAGGAAGAATCCCGCCTTGCCGGTGGCAAGCTCCACTTCACCATCGGCACCGGCCGCGGCCTTGTGGCACACCACCATGCCGCGCTTGGCGGCCACGGCGAGCTTGCCGGTTTCAGTATGGCGGTCCGAGGGGTAGCGGACCGGGAGGAAGTTATCAACACGTTTGGCCATGGCTTTGGGAGTTTAGCGGGTGGTGGATGGGGTGAACTGCGGTTATCTCTGCGGGTGAAAAACAATCGGAAGGAATCAGAAGGCGCACAGGCCCGCCTTGGGATTGGCTTGCGACTGCGGCGCGCCACCGGCGGCCGGAGGCTGGCCGGTGCCGGGAATGCCACCGGCGGCGGAAGCGGCGGCGGCACCAGTGCCACGGTTGCCCGGAGCGGCGGAGGTGCCTGCGATTTCCTTCACGCGGGCAAGCTCGGTATCGAAGCTCTTGCGGCCCCCTTCATCGAAGGCGCTGGCCGTGGCGATGGCAAAGGAAAGCGGCTTCTCCGCAGCGGTGATGCCGATCTCCGAAAGCTCCTTCACCCGGCGGTCAAGCTCGGTGGAGAAAGCGGCGAAGGCGGCGTCATCACCCTCAAGGCGATCATCGGAAATCCCGGCGGCCACCTTCTCGCCATGCTTGGTGACAATGGCGGAGCGGCGGGTGAGAATGGACCTGGCGGCAGCCACGGCCTCGCTCACGCGGGCATCCGCCAGCTTCTTCTCCTCATCCCGGGCGGCGGCGACGGCACCATCGGCGGTGGACTTGGTGACGAACTCCCCGGCGGCGATCTTGGCGTCAAGCGCCTTCTGCACCTCCGCGGCGATCTCGCCGTCCAGAGCCTTTTCTTTCTCATCGATCTTGCCGGCGATCTCCTCAAGCCGCTCCACGGACCACTCCAGGGAATTCACGCCGTAAAGGGTCTCACGGCTGAGTTCCGCCTGATCGAGCGGCTTGAACTTGGAGAGGGCGGCATTGGCGCGGTCGCGCAGGTCGGCTACCGATTTCTTGAGGGCGGCAAGGAAGTCTTTCATGACGGGGCGAGGTGCTTGATTTCAAGTGAGCCATCACTATCGGGCTCGGATGATTTGCTTTGTCGCAATTCCGCAAACATTCGGCAAGCCGAAATTTCAACTTTTTTTCGTGACCGCGGAAGCGCGGCGGATGATCCGCGTTTGATTGGGAAGAATGACCTCCAGCACCGGGCATTCCCGGCTGGCGGTGAGGGTCTTTCCAAAGGCGCTCACGCGGCCCTCCATGTGGACGGCGGAAACCCTGCCGCGGTTGAACTCGCCGTACTTCCAGCCCACATCCATGCCGGGCGCGAACTCCACGCACTCCGCCGCACCGCAGACCAGCATCCCCTGCTCCCGGCGCACGCCGGAGGCGGCGATGGAATCGATCCCCGCCGTGGCCTCCGCCGGTCTGTCCGTGTAGCCGTAGCCGGTAAACCACACCGTGCCGCTCACCCCGCCCATCAGCAGCACAAGCTGCGGGCTGCGCTGGTTTTTCCTCACCAGCAGGCGGCCATCGGAATCCTCGAAGAGATACGCCTGCAAGGAACGCGGAATATCCTTGCGGTCATACGCGGTCTTGGTGGACGGATCATAGATGCCCATCTCATCCAGATAGTAGGTCATCTCCATGGAGACACTCATCTTCACTTTCCCGCCCAGGTGCTCACCCAGCATCTTCGGCACGCCGCGGGCGCTTTTCCACAGCACGGAAACGGCGGAGATTTCCGGCGCGTCCCCGATCTTGTCCGGAATCACCCAGCCACCCTCCGGCTCCTCCGGGAAGGCACCGCTCAGGACGCAGCCGCAATACCGGTCCTCCTTCTTGCCAAGGGCAACCAGCGTGTGACCCATATTCACCCCCTTGTGGCGGATGCTGGGGAAGGATCTCGCCACCACCGCCGGATGCAGCGCGAATATCTGCCCGCTGATGGACTCCGGCCCCACCACCATCGGCAGGGTCTTGGCGAAGTGGACGCGCGCGTAAGCCGTCCACTGGTCCGGCACCAATGACTCGAATCCCGCCTCCTCGGCGGCGATGATATCACAGGTGCCTCCGGTATTCGGCACGAGAAAGCTTGATGTGGGACGCTTGGGCATGGCAGTGGGCGGAAAGGGCGGGAAAACGCGGCATCACCCGGAGGACTCCGCCGGACGACCCGGCTCACCGGGCGAGGTGACAGGAGACTTGGCGGTGCCGGGGAAATCCTTCGGGAAAAACTGCGCCAGCAGCGCCTGCGCGCTCTCCCATGGCGGCGCATAGCGGGCGCGGTCCTTGTGCTCCATGAGCAGGCGGTCACCCTCCAGCGTGTCATCCAGCCCCAGCATCTCCCGCGCGGTATGGCGGGACATGATTCCGTTGTCCGTCTCGCTGAGGAGCTTGAGCATCTCGTCCATCGAGTAAAGCGACTTGACGCCCCAATGATAACTCTTGTTCGGCGACTTCCCTCCCCACTTGAGCGGGGAAAACTCCGGTGCGGCGAATATCCTGTTCAGCAAGCCCTCCACATCCTTGCGCACGCGGAAGGCGCGGGCGCGCGCATTCCGCATCAGCGATGGGGAAGCGCCGTTCTGCTGGGAAAAGGAATCGAAAAGCGCCACCGCCTCTATCCCGCCATACATCAGCAGCTTGTTCCATGCCACTTCCATGGTCTTGGGATCGAAGTTCTCGGAGCCCACCAGCAGATAGGACGGGTTCACGTCATGATTGGCCGGCACGTTGATGTTTCCCGTGATCCCGGAGAAGCCCTCACCGAGCGAGGCGATGTCCGTATCCGTGATGTCCACCGAGTTCACCCCCGCACCCTGTCCATGCGTCACCGGGTAGCCCTTCTTGATCATGCGGATCACATCCTTGCGCGCCCACGCCAGATTCCAGTCCCCTACGCCCATCAGCTCCACGTAGTCCACGCAGTCCAGCATGGGCACCATCTCCGGGATGCAGAAAACCCCGCGGCGCTTGCCACCGATGAGCGTCTCGAAATCCCACTCCTCATCCAGCCCCTTGATGATCTCGATCTCCTTGCCCTTGGCGATGGCCTCATACATGCGGTCACCGAGAAGCGCGCGGTATTTCCCCTCGTTCTTCTTGTCCGCCGCCATGATGCCGTCAGCGGTGTATTGCACCTTTATCCGCTCCATCCCGCCATTGGACCGGTAATCCACCTGCTCCGCGTCCAGAACGGTGACAAATGGCAGCTTCTCACCCTTCCTCCACAGGCAGACCACATTGCTGCTCACCAGGATCTCGTCCATGATGTCATCCACCAGATCCGGGAAATTGTATTGGTCCGCCATGGACTTGCCCTTGTTGTTCCGGGCATCGAAATCCTCCGTCCACGTCGCGCGCCGCAGATCCTTCACCGGCCGGAGAAACCAGTTCCTGTCCGCCATCCGGCGGCACATCGCGGACTGGTCCCGCACATTGATGTTGTAGTAATTGTTCCGGCCCTTCTGGAAATCGATCATCGTTTTCTGGCCACGGCCGGAAAGCGATTGCCACACCGGGCGCACCAGTCCGCCGAATCCGCCCAC
Source organism: uncultured Luteolibacter sp. (assembly GCA_964554865.1). Taxonomy (GTDB): domain Bacteria; phylum Verrucomicrobiota; class Verrucomicrobiia; order Verrucomicrobiales; family Akkermansiaceae; genus Luteolibacter. The sequence continues at coordinate 22,553 of CAZKQK010000039.1, forward strand.
CCACTTGAAATCCGCACAGGCCACGGAGCCCGTGAGCGGTGGCGATGACGGCGCGGCGGCCGCCACGGCCTTGGCGGCGTTCTTCTTGCCCGGCGCGGCCGGTTTCTTGGAATTGCTTGGGGTAGCCATGGGGCGGATAGGTCAGGCAAGCGCCATTGCTTGCAGGGTAGCGACACACGCGAAACAGGCAAGGAAAAAGGCGAGCCGGGCGCGGGCGGACCGTCAGCCGAAGGCACCCATCACCGCCGCGGAGCCGGCCTTCCCCCCCCTGCCGTCCGGACGCAGCAGCTTGGCGCGGATGCCCAGCATGGAATAAAGCGAGGCCATCGCACCGTCCTTCTTGCCGCGGTTCTCAAACTGCCGGTAGCCGTTCATCGAGCGTTTCGGCTTGCGGTCCTTATCCACCCGGAAGCCGATGTTCCCGAACTGCGTGAGGCATTTCTCCAGATCCGCCAGCACGATCTGCTCCTCATGGCTGTATCCGGAAAGAATTCCGGAATCCATCCCCGTGATCGGCGGCGTCCAGGCGAAATTCCCGCGCCGCATCATGCTCTCCATCTCCCGGTGCGCGTAATCGACCGGCCCGGAACGGTCCTTCACGAAATTCTCGCCAAACCACGGCCGGATCAGCGAGTCCCCGCGGTCGAACACGCTCACAATCGGCAACGCCTGCGGCCAAGCGCCCTGCTCATAGTCCCGGCACAGCCCCGTCACATCCGCCCACTCGCCATTGATCAGTTGGCGGCGATCCCGCAGCTTCTGGGACACCTCGTTTCCGCCTCCCATATTGTCCAGCATGATGCCCGTGAAGCCGAAGCGCAGGTTCAGCAAATGGATCAGCCCGGACTTCTGGTCCACATCCGCCCCCGGATTCAACAGGATGGCATACACCGCGCGCACAAACCACACCCACATCCCGTCCGTCATGTAGCCGGCGCCCATGTCCGGGATGCAAGGGACCGGAGTAGCCGCCGTGACCACCCCGGCATTCAGGTCATTCCTGTCCTCGGAGCCGGACGAACTGTCCCAGCCAAGGAAATACACCGTATCCGCATCCATCCGCCGCAAGTGCGGGCGAAGATCCCGCCGCACCACGGCGTCCCTCATGGTGCCATTGTAGAGCCCCACCGAAGAACGCTTCCACAGCCCGTCATAAATCTGCGCATGCACCGCCGGATCCAGCCGCACGCTGTCATTCTTCGCCTGCCGCTCCGGTTCCTTGCCGTAGGAATCATGGAACCTCCCACGGTAGTCCCTGTAGGAGGAAGTGAAGATCACATGATCCTGGGAGCCTGCCGCTATCGCCCGGCTGAAATCCTTGAACCGCTTGTGATACGGATGCTCCGGGGCCTCCGCGTGACCCAGATAGATCCGGTGGTTCGCATGGATCGGGTGGTCAGGGTTGAAACACCGCTTCGTCGCCCGCTGGTTGAGCTGGTTGTCGATCCCCTCCCCCATGTTATCGATGATCGGCGTCTCATCGCAGATCAGATCATTGAAGCGCCTGGAAGCCGCCGTCTCCGCATCCTTCAGGAAATTCCCCGCCGGGAACTCAAGCCGGCCACCATCCACCGTCTCGATCCAGAACGTATTCCTCAGCTCCTTGTAAAACTTCCCCCCATGCTGCCGCTTCACCCACGAGCGCAGCCGGTCCGAATTCCGCAAATAATTCTCCACCCGCGGCAGAACCTCCGTCTCCACCGTCCCCTGCGTGGGGAAATAAACCGCCACCACCCGCCCCCCGTCCCGCCCATACAGCGGCAGAAGCAGCAGCCTCAGAAACCCGAAAATCAAAATCACCTGCGTCTTCCCCGTCGAAATCCCCGAGTGATCCAACACATTCGGCGCCATCCACCAGGACTTCAACCGCGCCCTCTGGAAAACATCCATCTCCGCATCCATCAAAACCCCCGTCGCCTTGACCGGATTCCCGATCAAGCCCCTCGCAATCGTCCCATCAAACCGAACCGGCATCAGCAACATTCAAGCATAGCGACATTTTGACGCAAGCGGGAAAGAAGGCAACCGCTACCCGCCACGAATAAATTCACGCGCATCCCACCGATCCAAACAGCACAACCCCGGTCTTAAAACGCGACAGAATCACAAAGAATTTGGAAATCAACCCACGCCCTATTATTTTCGGTTCTGTTGCCATAATAATCTGTTCTCTGCCGGACGGAGCGGCTGTTTCATCATCGTTTTCATCATCATTTCTTTGGCTTTAAGAGATCCCATGCGAGGCGCACCACTGCCGGAACTTGTCCGTTGCCGAGGCATCGCAGTCGGTCCACCCGAGCGGCCACCCCATGAGCCACTCGACCCACGTCGGGTTCAGACTCCCACCAACCATTCCCGCCAGTTGCATCCCCGCCTTGCCCGCCGCTTGTGCCGGTGTCGGCTTTGTCCTGCGATTGCTCCCCGCATGAGCCAGCGGTGTGGGCCACATCGCCACGGCGGTTTGCAGGCTGATTCCCGTGCCGCTCCGCGTCATCTTCGCGAAGTCCGGCCCGGCGGCCGATGCTTTCGGGGTCGGCCACATTCCCTTTTCCGCCGCCTTCACTTGCATGTTGAGGTCCGTCAGACTGATTCCCATCCGGTTCCCCCGCGCCACACTCCGGCGCTTGCGCTCCAAGAATGCTTCCGGCTCGCCGTTGGCCATTTGGGCGCATGGCGTGGCCCAGAGCTTGTAGTGGCTGTTCGGGTTGCCCCTCACCGCCTGGATCAGGTCGCCCCTTCCTCCCCGCTCGCCGTCGGTGCTCCGCACCGTTGGCCACGAACCAGATTCGCTCCCGCTTGTGGGGAGCGCCGGCATGGACAGCTCCCAGCACTCCGTTGCGTCCCACGTAGCCCAGCGCGGCCAGATCGGCAGTGACTCGGACCCCTCCCCGAAGAGTGAGAGCTGGGGAGTTTTCCACGAGCACGAAGCGCGGTCTAACCTCGCCAATAATCCGCCGCATTTGCCCCCAGAGTCCGCTTCGCTCGCCATCGAGTCCGGCTCCCTTTCCTGCCAGGCTGATGTCTTGGCACGGGAAGCCTCCCGATACCACGTCAACAAGTCCTCGCCATGGCTTGCCGTCGAAGGTGCAAACATCATCCCAGATGGGGAAGGGGTGCAGGCATCCATCGTTTTGACGGGCGACCAGCACGTCCCGTGCGTAGGCGTCATGCTCGACGGCGCAGACGGTGCGGAAGCCGCACAGGATGCCGCCTCCAGCGCCTGCGAATAGTGCCAGCTCATTGAGGGTTGGCTTCATTGGTTGGTTTCACGGAAGAGAAGATGGCGGATGATGGCGGAGAACAAGGGGCCGGTGATCGACCCGGAGACGCTCTCCGGTCGCGAATCCATGGCGCTTCAGTGGCTCCGGGCGTCACAGCCCTAGCGTTGTGAGTTATCATTTGCTTTGGCATCTTCGGAGTCCGTCATTCCGCCCCGCGGGCGCTTTCCGCGAACTCATCCCACTTCACAAACACCGACTGGAGACGATCAGGGATGGATTCATCGTTTCTATTCGCATAAAGCCAAGCCACCACCGGCTCGATGGTGTGCGGCTTCTCCCTTATCACCGTCAGCACGGCATCGAGCGTTCCATCGCTGAGCGAAAGGTCGCCCGGATCCTTCATGCCTATCACCCGGCAGACACGCCGCATGAGGAGAATACTGTCCTTGCGCATCTCCACCGGAATGGAATTCATGATGCCCGGCCTGGTTCTGGACCATAGTTCCAGCTTTTCCGCCGCTTCCCTCTCCGCCGCCATCAGGTGCTTTTTCAGCGCCGTCGCCCGGCCGCCCATGCTTTGCACGGAACGGGACTTCCCGGCGTTCGCCTCCTTGAATCCCACACACACCAGCACCGGAACATCCCCGGAAACATCCCGCCGCAGAAAACCCACGGATACCGCCAGGTCCACCAGACGGAAACGATCCCCGCCCCACCCCACGAAATCCTCCATCGCGCGGATCACCCGCTCGGCGGAGGAATCATCCGGCCCCAGGGACCGCCGCGCCGAGTCACCCATGGCAAACTCCGCCCAGATCCGGTATAACATGTATCCGGCCGCGGCATCCGGGTAACCCGCCTCCTTCAACTCGGAAAGCATCAGCCGGTCCTCGGGACGCATCAGGAAATTCTTGGGGTAACAAACAAGGTCCATCTTGGTTTTTTTAATATATGTGGAAAATCAGGGGTCCATCACTCTCGCGGCGATCACCCCGGCGATCTTCACCGTGAAACCCATTCCCGGCGTGGTGTCTATCTGCAAGCCCTCCACCGCGCCAATCGCGGCCACCTCAGCCTGCAATTCATCCTCGGTATCCTGCATGGTGACATCCAGCAAAACAGGAATACGGACGGTCCTCGCCCGCTTCCCTCCGGACGCGGAAGGCATATCATGATTCTTTCCGTTTACTCCGGGCACCGGAACATCATCGGGCGAGCGGCTGACCATGGCTTTTTTAGGGTTAGGGAAACATTTCATCCGCCGTCCCGGAACCCAGCTTTCTGGCCGGGTCCGGCGGCATTGCATTCATAAACGCCGCCCACCGGCCCAAACAATCAAGCAGGTCATCCCACGGCAAATCAGGCCGTTCGTTCATCTGCCGCCTGACATCCGGCAGCAACCGCTCCAGCGCGGCTTTTCTCAACAACTTGGCTTGTTCGTTTTCCAGCGACATACAGGGGAGGCGACAACGCCGAAACAATGCACCATGCCGCTTGCGTGTCGCAAGCAGAAAAGCGGTTTTCATCATTTTTTCATCTCACCTTCACGGCGGACTCCCGTATCTCGTGGCGAGGAGTTCGCGCAAGGCGGTGGTGACCTGGCGGAAGGAGGGATTGAACCACAGCTTGCCATCGAGCTTGGCGGGGTTTTCGGCAGCCTCGTTGAGCGGGGCGGAGGGGCTGCGGTGCCAGTTGTGATACGCGGTCTCGAAGGGGATCTTGTGCATGACACCGAAGCGCCGGAGGATCTCGCGGGATTTTCCCCGCTCGAAAAGGTAGGGGGTGTGGGTGCTGAAGTTCATGGTGCCGCGGCCGTGGTGGTGGCAACGCATGAGCACCTGGCCAAGCCCGCGGTTCCAGACGTTCGCGGAGACGAGCTTGCGGCCGATCTCCGGAAGCATCTCGCCAAGGTGGCGGGCGCGGGCGAGGTCGGCAAGGGATTGGTCCGCGAGCATGAGGATGTCATCATTCATGAGGATGACGTCTTCCGCGCACTGGACGGAGATGGTGATGGCCTCCTCGTAGGAGGGGGCGTGGACGAAGTGCCCGGGCCACCAGGCGGGGGCGCGGTCTCCCGCGAGGACGAGCGGCCAATCTTCCTTTTCCTTCCAATGAGCGAGGACGCTGCGGTGGGAATACCATAACTCATCCCACTCCGCGGCGGTGGAGAGGTAGGGCCAGACGATGGCGCGGGGGCCGTAGTCCGGGATGCGTTCCGCGGGGAGTTCAAAGCGCTTGACCTGATCCGGGAGCAGGCCGGCGGCGCGGAAGTTCAGCAGGTGGCGGAGCTTGGCCTTGGAGTAGATGTGGAAGATCCATGAGGGCCTCTTCTCGCGCGGGAAGCGGTTCCAGCGGTGCGGCAGATCGCGCAGGGGCATGCCCTTTTCCACGGCCAGGGAGATCCACCAGTTCCAGTGGTCCTGCTCCATGATGCCCTCGTGGTAGGGTTTTTCCATGACGGCGAGCATGCGGCGGGCGGAGTCACGGTCACAGGCCCACACTCCGGCATTCCGGTAGAGGTAATCGGACGAGGGGTGGCGGCCGAATTTTTCCATGCACCAGGCGAACCAACGATGGTTGGCACGCCCATGGGTGTCCTCGCGTATCCAGAAGCCGGGCTGCGGGAAGTGGGGACGCGGGGCGAGCGGATGGATGACGGTGTCCGCATCGATGAAGAACATCCACTCGCCGTCTCCGGCGAGGAAGGAGCGCAGCATGTCGATCTCGCAGAACTTGGGGTCCGGGTAGGCGGGATCCCATGTGGTGGTGACCTTGAGCGGCAGGCCGTGGCGGGCGCACCAGTCTTCCATGGTGGGCGCGCACTCGGCCATCCAGTCCGGATTCCCCCAGCGCAGGGTGTGGACTTCGATGGATTGCCACGGGACGTTCTCCGGCACGGGCAGGATGAATGGACCGGTGGGGGCGGCGGCATCCGTGATGACGCCGTTGAATCCGGCGCAGGCGAGGCAGGCATTCACCAGCCCTTCCCGCTGGTGGGCGGGCGTGTAGTCTAGGATGGCATTGAGGAGTCCGGCGGGATCGAGCGGCGCGCCCTCGGAATTCGTGAGTGGCGGGTGCTTCACGCGCGGAACGGCCGGCGGCGCGAAAGGGTCTTCACGGAGCGTCCGGGACGGAGTCTGACAGATCGACTTCTCCGGTGACCCGGGGCATGAGATCAAAGAGGGTGCCATAACACTTTTGCTGATAGTTTCTGAGAACGATGTGGCCGTATTCCCCGGGCGGGACGCGGACGGTGAGGGAGAAGGGTGACCACATGGACTCCTCATCGTAGGGGTCCGTTTCTTCGGAGGAGGAGGCGGAGGAAGATCCCTGCGGACAGAGCGGCGGAATCCCTTCCCACAGCCATTCCTTGTGCGGCGAGATGGCATCCAGATCCACGGGCGGCGGGGGGATCGTCACGGAGGAGCCTGGGCCGGTGATGAGGTTATGCCAATCGATGTATTCCTGGGTGAAGAAGACCTCGCGCCAGCCGGAGAGGATGTTCCTGTAGCCGCAACATTTGTTCAGCTTGAAGCGGTAGCGGAAGGCGATCTCCGAATAACTTTCCTCGGTGACCTGGCGGGATGCGCCGCAATGGGCGAGGTAACAACCCTCGTCCGGGAAGTCACCGACAAGATCATCGACCACGGCGGCGACTTCGGCGCGCCACTCGTCGCGGGTGAAGGGTTCGAGAAATTCCGTGTCCGCCTCAATGGCGGTTCCGGGCGGCTTGCTGATTGATGATATGGGGGCATCGGTATATCTACTCAATGTGCCGGTGCCGGAGCAGGGGGGGGATCCCGACCCTCCGCCATCGAGCCATTCCTGGACGGTGGATGACGGTTCTTCGGGTTCCGCGGAGCTTCCATCCGAGTATTTGCCGAAGTAGTGGGGGTGGATCACATAGGTCGTGGTGATCCTGAACCAGCACTTGGGATAGACTTCCATGGATGGACGGGCGGCGGGTTCGTCCACGGAATCCGGCGCGGCGGCCTCCCATGCCTCCAGCGCGGCGTTGAATTCCCCATCGCTCCCGAAGCTGTCACGGAGCGGCTGGCTGTCCATCCACCCGTCATATGCCTGGATGTAGGCTCCATAGGCTTCCAAGGCGGCCTCGTAGTCGGCGTCCGTGGGGTAGAGTCCGCGCCATGCGGCGAAGATCTCGGTGGTCTCGCCCTCGGCTGATGAAATGGATTCGGACCAGGACATGCTGGCGGCAAAATCAGCGTGTGGCGCGGGCTGCTCCGGAGTTCCGCCGCCCCAGAACACCCAGGTGTAATTGGTGGAGGCGGCCGCACCGGACGCGGCGCATGCCACAACATCATTCGGAACGGGCCAATGGGGACAGGGGCCGGATGAAGATCCGGAGCCTTCTACAGGTGTGACGCCGCCGCTGTATGTGCGCTCGATTTCAATCCCGCGGAACGCCTCCGCGGAGACAGTCCAAACCTGATAGGTGGATGTGCCCGAGTTATGCGGATTCGGCCCGGTCTGAGACCATGAGCCCGTGGCGGTGGTCCGCGTGCCCCACTTGCGGTGCTTGGGCCATGCGGCGCTGTCATTGACGGAGGTGTATCCGCGGGCGGTGAAATGGGCGTGGAGGGACTGGCACTCCAGCAAAGGAGGACAGCAGCGCGGCAGCTCGCAGCAACCGCATTGGGCGATTAGCGCATTGTATTCCGCAAGGGTGAGGGAGGCTTCCGGCATGGGCGTGAATCAGGTGACGGAACCGCTGCTGCCGCCGCTGCCAATGGAGCCAGTGCCCCGGCGGCTGTAGGTGAGGTTCCCCGGGCAATGGTTCACGATGAAATGTCCGCAGCCGGAGGATTCCAATGTAATAACTCCGGCTTCGACTTTCAGTCGTCCGATGGGAAGGATGATTTTGCCTTCCCCTGGTGCGGCTTCTTCGCCGGGGAAAATTTCAGGTATCACCTTATCCGGATATCCTGATGAGATGTCGCCTTCATGGAACGCAAAGGATTCACGGTCGGCGGACCTGATGCCGGAGAGCGTGACGGCATTATCCTCGGTGACATTGGCAAGGATATCCAACTCCGCCCAAAGCAACACTTCACGATCCGGCGTGCTGGCGATCTCGAAATTTTCCACCCACCACTGGTCTTCGCCCGCCTCGATGATTCCGCCGCGCAGGCCGGTCTTTATCCCGGGATCAGGGCCGGATCCCTCCTCCCATGTGATGATCTCGCCAAGCCAGCAGGGACCGGCGGCCACCGATCCGCCTCCACCCAATGAAACCAAAGCCAATGTCGGACCATCCTCTCCGGGAACACTGTCCGCATGATACAACCTACCCAGCATGTGAGAACCGGACGAACCCGCCCGCCATGCCCCCGGATCCGCGAAAACCGGCCCCGGTGCCACCCCGGCATCCACCCACACAGGAACCGTCCCACGCCTCACCACGCTCACGAATTTCGCCGGTGTCTCGCTTTCCCCCTCACCAACAGTGGTCGAATCCACCACACACACACCCCCGAAAATACTTCCAGACCTGCTTGGCAGCATCTTGGAATCAAGCCATACGATATCACCAGCCTTCCAACCGACATCCTCATCTTCACCCCGCTCGGGATATTGCGCGTTCGGATCCGGCAGCGTCACACAATCCTCGTCTTTCGCCCCCACCGGCTTTCTCAGAACATCCGCAAACGAACGGAATGACGGCTCGGAAACTTTTGCCCTGTCCGGATTGATTCTCATCATCCTGGCGATCTGGCGCAATTCGCGGACCTCCCGCGCAAGATCCCTCTGGCCGGACCAAGCCTCCTCATTCCTCAACCGCTCGGGCAGTTGCCACGTCGGAACAACACCCTTGACCGGCCTCGGTTTTGCAAAATCCACCTCCTCGACCAAACCACTCCTGATATCGGCGATACGGACAGAGACACGGTCTATCGCACCTGTCAGAACACTACCCGCGGAACCCACCCTCTCATACGAACCCATGGATTCAACGCCCGTCCTCACAATCAGACCGGCGGTCTGATCCTCCGCAAGCTCCATCGCGTTTTGCCCGTTTTCATACAGGATCTCCATGAACGATGAGGCAGGCGGATCAGGGACCGCAAGATCACCATCGTATGCCTCCACACCCTGCGGCGAAAAACCATCCTGCGGGTGCAAAAGATGCTCCTCAATGGCGGAGACATGATGACTCGTCCACCGCACACCAACACCGAACTCCGCGGTGAACAATCCAACCTCGAAAACCAGAGCCGCCTTTATCTCGGCCGGAGCAACCTCAAACTTTGGATTTGGAATGACAAGGTCCAGATACGTAGAACCCTCATCAACATCCCCACTAAGATCCGTTCTTCCCGCAAGCCCCCTGTTGGGATGAACAAGAATCGCCTTGTCACCCTCGCCATCGATAAACACAGGCTGATCAAAACAAATGGCATGATTTGCCGCATCCAGCGAAAATCCATGGATCACCGACCACCGCGTCCTCATGTCCGCGTTGCCATTCCGGATCAATCCCTCATGCCTTTCCGCATCTTTCAGGTCCAATGGCTGACCCTTTGCTATCACAAATGACGAGGACTGCGGATAAAACTCCAAGGGATCGCTCCGGTAAACAATGTGGTCAGGATTATCACCCGTCGCAAGATCCGCCCCGCAGAGCAGCCTTTCGACAATCTTCAGAGACCTGATCGGGTAACCATACAATTCGGCGTTGGCCGCCACCCTGTAGCACCGGAAAACAATCGAGTTCAAATACTCCCAAACAGGAATATCCATCCTGGAAGCAGTACCCCACCGCCCGTTATCCGCATACTCGCTCTCAAGATCGGCGGGATTTGAAACCGTAAGACCCTTCTCCGCGATATACTGCGCCAAGGTGATATCCCTGGCCTTGGCAGCCACATCCGCCCGCGCGGCGGCGTTATCACCGATAGGCCCCGCGTTTGACATCAGCGTCCTCACCTCCTCATGCCAGGCCCACTCTGAAAGAAACTTCTCCCATTTCCGGTTCCAATCGGCGACCATTGGCACGTTGTTCACCTGGATCAATCTCTTGCCGCCTACCACCATCACCTTCGTTGGCGAGGTGGAAACAGAATCACCGAGCCGCCTTACCGTGGCACCCAGAGGGACCACCACCGTCCCCTCACCCTTTCTGGTGAAGCGGATCGCGCTGGCGCCGTCCATCGTGAACTGGAGACCCTGCGCATCCGCCATCTGCTGAAGAAAGCCGGAAAGCGAGGTGCAGGCATTGCAGTCCACGTTATAGACCGGCTTTGATTGCGCCGGGTGGAAAACAAAACCCAATCCACCACCACCCTTCGCCCCTCTAACCGCCTCCTCAATGATCTGCCGCGCCGTCATCGGCGCATTACTGAAAACCTGCTTCTGGCTTTTCCAATACGCCGGCGGGATATGCGCGAACATCCGTCCACGCTTCACCGAGCCATCCTTCACCAATGGCCTGGGACGCCCCATCTCGGATTCTATACCACCCTGGAAATCCACACCCTGATCAAACCCCACAGGCCCTCCCCACCACTCATCCAGAGCACTCGGACGCTCCAAAACCGGATCCCCATAATCGGCGGACAAATCCGTCTCCATGTTCCATTGCCCGAAGACCAGGCCCCACCTCAACCGGATCCGGTTGTCCAGCATCCGGAACTCATACTCGTCACCCTCCCGCAACGACCTGTTCCTCACCACGGAAACAGCCACCCCATGGAAAACAATCCCCATGAACGACAGCGCCAGGTAGTCCCCACAGGAAAAACCGAGACTCCCGCCCGGCGTAATCACCCCCACCCCACCGGCACCCGCAGGCTCAGGACCATGAGACCTCGTCCCCTCATAGGACTTCACAAAAAAACCGCCTATCACCATCCCGGACATATCAGCCTCCCACCTCCATCATCAGTTGCCCTACCTCGTCATCGCTCATCCTGCCAGCCTTCACCCCGTAAAATCCCGCAGGCACCGGCAAGACACCAGGCACCGCCTCAAGCACCGGCAGTAAAGCGGCTTTACTTGGACCAAGGTTCACCGCCCGCCACCCGGCATCACTCAGATTGAAATCACCCGCCGCATCCAGAATCTGACCCACCCCGGGAACAACCGATACCCCCCTCACCCTCGCGGACCAAGGGCCGCCACCCATCCCCACCCCATCATCCGGGAACAACCTCCACACCGAAGGCTCACCCCGCACCGCCGCACAGATCACCACCCCGCCATCACCCGCCTCACCCAGCCCCACATCACCGGAAAAAGCGAACTCACACTCCGCCGCCCCATATTCCATCGGCACACCCGCGCTCCACACACCATCCCCCACAAACCGCCACTCCACCTCCAACGGCCTGTCCACCGCAGGAAGCGGCCAGGCCACACCCCTGCCGGGAACATCCACCGCCGCACCCCACACATCATCACCCGCCGCCCGACAACGGAACTCCCATCGCTTGTCGCAATGTTCCACGTGGAACATCTGAAAACTGCAACCATCGATTTTTGCCACAACCGCTAGCACGCCGCCAGCAAAGCAAGACACCGGCATTGCCGCAAGCAGGAAACGAATTCATCACGGAATTCCAAAATTTTTGCTTGCGCGTAAGTTGCGACACAGCAACATCGCCGAACCTAACTGCCTTACACGATGAATCAACAACATGACCCTGAACTCGGCAGCGCCGCGGACATCGCCCGGCTGCTTTCCCGGAGCCGGCACGGAACCAAAAAGGCGCTCGCCCGCCTCAATATCACACCATCCCACCGCATCAACCGCATCCCCGTTTACCCCATGGCGGAGACAGCGGAAATCCTGCTGAAGGAGATGAGGGCCGCCAACAAATCCAAAGTCGAATCGGGAGCCAAACATGTCTGATTTCGAATTCAAATCACGGATGGAAGACGCCATCCGCCAGGCCGGGGAATCGCGCGCCGGCCACCTGCTCGCCATAGCCGGACGCTATTTCCCGGAAATGCTCCCCAGCGGAAAGGTCAAAACATGCCCGGGCTGCGGAGAAAAGGACAAGTTCTCCATCTTTAGAACAAAGGCCGGTCACTGGACATGGGGATGCCACAAGCCCTCGTGCCCGCTCTCCATGGACAATATCCGGGCCGCCCGCCACGGAGACGCCATCGGCATGATCATGAACCGCGAGGGCATCGACCGCCGCGCCGCCGAAGACAAATACCTCTCCATCGCCGGAATACCCAACCCCAAGCAGGACCAGAAACCCAAAAAGAAATCACCGCCAAAACCACCCAAGGACAAAAAACCACCACCACCGCCAGACCCGCAGGACACCCCCGGGCCGGAAAACCCGACCCCGCCCGCGGAACCAGCCCCCACCGATGTCCACGGCGACCGCGAAAACACCGGCCCGGACCTCTCTGCCGCACCCGAAGCCCCGCCACCGGTCATCCCTCCGCTTAAACAAGTATGGGGAGACCTCTACTCCCGCCTACTGCTCACCGCCAACGACCGCGAGAAACTCAAACGCGAGCGCGGCTTCACCCGCGAAACCATCGAATCCGCCGGATACCGCTCATCCGCCCGCGAAAACCAGCGCGTCATCAAGGATCTCATCCAGATCCACCCCCCCGGACTCCTCCTTTCCGAAGGCATCGCCGTCAAGGACGAGGACACCGGCGAGATCAAACTCAACTCCCAACTCACCGGATGGGGCGTCCGCGACGAGGCATGGACAAACCCCGTCCTCATCCCCTACTTCGACAAACAAGGCACATGCTTCTTCATCCGCCCCCACAAAGGCGGACTCAGCTCCAAACAATACATGATCCGGAGCGGATACGAATACGCATTCCGCTCCGCCCGCACACGCACCCACCCATACACCAACCCACTCTTCTGGAACCGCCCCGAAGGATGGGAACGCAAGTGCGTCCTCACCGAGGGCGAACACAAGGCCGTTGCCCTTGCCCAGTGCGGAATCCCGGCCATGGCCGTCCCCGGAATCCAGATGCCCAGAAACGACATCTTCGCCGAGGAAATGTTCGCCACCCTCCGCGAAGCCGGCATCCGGGAAATCATCGTCTCCTACGACAACGAGGACAAATCCCACAAACCGGACCCCGAGGACCGTTACGACGTCGAGGTATATTCCCAATACGCCTGCCACATCCTCAGAAACCACGGCTTCCTTCCAGGCCAGTGCATCATCCCCGACGAATGGCGGGAAAACGGCAAGGCCGATTGGGACGGCGCGCTGCGACAATTCGGATCCAAGGCCGAAGCCAAATTCAAGGCAGCCCTCAAAAAACCGAAACCCTATTTCCCACAGACCGAAATCTTCGCCAACGACGAACGCTCCCGCATCGTCTTCACCAAATTCAACCGCCTCATCCTTGAACCCCAGATACTCACCGGCGGCGACGAGGAAGAGGAACTCGCCAAACTCATCCACAAGGCCCCCGTCGAATGGAAGCGCACCCTCGGCATCTGGGATCTCGCCAAGCTCCTCTACTCCACCAGGAATTGCTACTACATCCACCAACGCCCGCCAAAGGAAGTCCTCCTGGGACGCGGACGGGGAAAAAACAAGGAGCCCGGCCTATATGATCACGCCACCGAAATCCGCGCCGATCTCGATGCCGTCACAAACCTCCACCCCGAAGACCTCGATACCATCTCCGCCCTTCAGGCCGCCCTCGCCGCAGTCAACCTCCTCATCAAGGGACGCCCCGAACTCCTCTCGGACTTCACAATCTCATGCGAATACCAGATCCGCACACAGGAAGGCACAGTCCACCGCCTGTTCCGCTTCAAAAACAAACACGGACAGGTCTCCGAACTCGTTCAAGTCCCTCCCAGCGCCACCTCCGGCGCCCAGAAATTCCGCGAGTTCGCCACCGGCGTCGGAAACTTCAACGCCAAATTCGGTGACAAACACCTCCAGATGCTCATGGAAGACCTCGGCACCTTTTCCGCGTGGAGGGAAATCCGGGAACTCGAAATGCTTGGCCGCGATCAGGACACCGGACTATGGATCTTCGGAGACGCCGCCATCTCACCGGAAGCCGACCTCTTCCGCCCGGACCCACCCAACAAACCCGACGTCATCTTCCCCGATCGTTTCGACAACATCTGGTACAACGGCATCGGCAACCGCATCGACCCGGCATCCCTATCCAGCTTCGCCCACAAGGAACCGCCCCTCTTCTTCCACGCCCTCGGCAAACAACCACACGAGGTTTACACCGCCCTCAAGGCAAACCCATACCTGGAACTCGCGGATGTCGCCAAAATCTGGATTCAGCTCCAAGCGGACATGATCTGCACCTTCGGCGGCACCGAAGGCATGCTCATCGCCGGAGCCACCGCCGCCTGGGCCATGGCACCGGAACTCCTGGCCAAATACCACGGCCAACCCGGCATCTGGATCCACGGCCGCGGCGGCGCCGGAAAAACCGAAACCACCGCCTGCCTCATGGGCATGTGGGGATTTGACCGCGGCTACCGCACCTTCATGCTTACCGGAGGAACCACCGCCGTAGCCATAGACCGCACGCTCGCCCAACATTGCGACATCCCCCTCCACATGGACGAATTCCGCCAGGACGAAGTCACCAAGGACCGCATCTCGTCCCTTCGCGCCCCGTTCGGCAGACAATCCAAGGCCAAAGGCAAAATGGACGGCACAAACAAAACCCGCGCCGTCCAGCCAATGACATCCCCCATCGTCACCGGCGAAGGCGTCACCAATGACTCCGCCACCCTCTCGCGCTACGTCTCGGCCATCCTCGCCGCGGACAAGCGCCTTGGCACCAAGGACCAGCAAGCCGCCCGCTTCCTCGCCATCCAGGCCAGATCCGCCCAGCTACACCGCATCGTTCGCTACATCCTCCTCAACCGCCGCCGCATCGCGGCACTATTCATGCGGAATCTGGACGACTTCGTCGCCAACGAGGAAGTCATCCGCTCCATCTCACTGGACCGCCTCCGCATCACCTACGGCACCGCACACTCCATGGCCCACACCCTCAACTCCCACTTCCTCGAAGGCATCACCACCGCCAGGGAAAACGGATGCGAGTCCGCCATCACCATCCCCCGCGAAGACCTCACACTCTTCCGTGACCACCTGGAAAACCTCCACGCCTTCACCATCTCCTACGCCAAGGAAGCCTCCGCGGACGTCACCTCCATCAACTTCGTCGTGAAATTCTGGAAAGACGTCGTCACCTACTGCAATATCAACGGCTCCTCAAACATCCGCAAATTCATCTGGTTCGAGTGGTGCAAGATCGATCCCGAAACCAACCGCATCACCCGCACCACCGCCACACAGGACGGCGAATCACTCGTCCGCTGCATCCTCTTCCGCGGAGACCCCCTCTACGCCGAATACGAAAAGGAACACCGCCAGCGCGCAAAAGAACCGGAACTCACCCTCAACGTCATCAAGGCCGAGATGAAGGTCGAAAACTACTGGATACCCGCACCCAAGACACATGCGCGCCAGGCACACCGCCTCTCATTCGAAGGCCACGGACAAGTGGACGTCTGGGCGCTCAACTTCCACAAGATGTCCCCCGTTCTCCAATCGATCTTCGCCGAGCAATTCGAGAAATCCGAAGCCGATGAATACGGCGACGACCCCTCGCCTCCATTTCTCTGACGGAAAAAACTTCGCGGAAGTTACCGCAAACAAGTCAGATAGTCAGTGACTGCCGCAATTCCAGTCACCCGTACCCCAACAACTGCCTACTTTGCGGTATCTGATTCTCAATGACTTGCAGACTAGATAGTCACCATAGTCAGTAAAGTCAGTGATTTTCGGGTGTATCACTAGAGAAGCGTTGAAACGCATTCCGACATTGCACCCATGAAACATTCCGCTTGCGGGCCGCAAGCGCCGGGTGTATTGAGCGCCCAACCCCAAAGGATGCGCCATTTTCACTGACTTTACTGACTTTACTGACTATGAGGACAAGTAACCCAATGAAAATCAAAGCGTAACAAACTAGTCACTAACCTAGTCAGTCCGTAAAAACAACTGACTACCAACTGACTTCCATCCCCCCAACCAAACACCATGTCCAGACGCCCAGGCTCCAGAATCCGCGACTACCAGATCGAACCGGCGAACAACGTCAGAGGCCCCGTCGCAACCAATCCCCACTCACCGTGGCAACTCCTCATCGAAGAAATCCGCGAAACCCGCGAAATCTCTATCAGGGATCTCGCCAAACGCGCTCACATCCCCTCCGGCACCCTCTTCAACTGGCTCCGATCCCGAAGAGGCGGCCCCAGCAAATCCATCTACACCCCCCAAATCAACAAGCGCCTCGCCGCCGCCATCGGCGTCAAGGAAAGCAAGCTCACCGATGCCTACAACCGCTCCGTCGGCCTCCCCGCGCCCCACCCCCACGAGAAACCCTTCGCCGCCCCTGCGGAAATCCCCGCGCCCCTTCTCCGCGAAGAAGAAACTTCCTTCCGGATCGAGGCCCTCAAGCGCTTCCTCCACTCCCTCGAAGCCACCGGCAAGACCGAGTTCACCCTCCAGGAACTAAAATTCGCCGCCGCCATCATCCTCAACCACAACCCCGGTCAATCCACTTGACCGCCACCCGCCGCCAGCAATCCAAAAAAATAAGACCCTTCGTCTCCTGCTGCTGATTTGAGTGTCATTACTAAAGAAAACCAAACAATCCACCCCTCCCGCGGTCAGATATCAACCGGGTAAACCCGCTTATTAGACCGGCCGCCCCGCGCGGACGCGCCAGGCGAGCGCCCGCGCGGGGCGGGACACCGTCTGAAAAATAGACACTCGCCCCGCCTCCCTCCATCTTGCGGATAAAAACGCCCGGCGGAAAAAGCGCACGAACAAGAGATTGTCGCTTGACCTGCGACAATGCAGGTGATCAAGTGTGCCCGTGCGCTAGCAACGCGCTAGCGCCTAACCTAACCTAACCTAACCTAAGCGATGAAAACCAAAAAAAAATTGACAATGGCAATGGGCCCGGGCACGGGCGTGGAACAAGAGTCGATCCCCACTCGGCGAGGTGGCTGGCTCGCCGGTCATGAGGCCGCCCGGGAGGCTAGGCTAGCAGCTTGCGCAGGCGAGCTGTCGGCCTTTGCGGCCTCGCGCCAGGCGGAGCGCGAGGCCGCAAAGGCCATCCGGGCGTGCAATGGCACGCCCGAAGCAGTGGCTCGCCGCTCCAGTCGCGTGGCGCGTCTCGCTCCCCTCTCGGGCGCGGCCTGCCGCTATTTCGTCGAGGCCGCCCCGGTCTATAGGCTCGGGGCGGCCGTGGCATGCAACGGCTCCGTCTCTCCCCCTGCCGAGTCGGGCAAGGGTATGCCTCTGCTCGACCTCTGTGCGTTACAAGCCGCGGCGGACCGCGCCGAGCTCCGTGCGCGTAAGTGGACCCGGGGGACTCACTCCAGCTCCAAGGGCGCGCAATCGGCCGCCGAGGTCGGCGCGGCCGCCAGCGCGGACGATCTCGCGGATTATTATGTCCGGCTAGAGGGAGAGGCGGTCTCCATCTTCCGCTGGGCTGCCCTGGGGCACGTCCAGCGCGTACTTTGTCGCGCCGGACGCCTAGGCGTCCGGCTGAATTGGTCGGACATCCCCCGCCTGGCCGGCAGCGTCCGGGCGGCGCGCGCCGCCCGGAAAGCCGCAGAAGCATGGGAGTACGCGGCAATTAAGCTACGGGACGGCCGGGAGGTAGGCGGAGACTATGCCATGCAGGGCGGGATCCACGGGGTGCGGGATTTTTGGCTTCGCCCCGCGCCGGCGGATACGGGCGCGGGGCTGGAAGCCGACGATTACGGGGCGGCGGAGTGGTCCGCCGCCCTCGATGGTGCGGCCGCGCGGCTCGGGATTGAGCTCGGCGAGGCGACGGCCGCCATCCCGGATCTCTCGGCCGAGATGGCCGCCGCCATCGCCGAGGCTGCCGACGTGCGCGGCCTAGGCTCTCTCTCATGTACTCCCGCCGCCGGCTCCGGCTCCGGCTCCGGCCGTCGCCCATCCGTCATGTCGTCCTTACTCGCCATGGCGGACAACGTCCGCGAGGCGGTAGCCGAGAGGGTCCGCCAGGCGGCGAGCAATCAGGCCGCCATCCAGGCGCGTATTGCGGGCGACAAGCAGGTGGATATTGTAGCATCCCTCCGGGACTACGTCGCGGAGGGCGCTCCCCTCCCGCCTGAGCTGGTCGCCGAGTTTTGGCCGGCTGGTGACACGTCCCTCCCGCTCTCCGCCACCGCCAGATCCAAAATTAAGCGTATCCGGGACCGCTCCGGACTCACACTCTTTTGAGTAGCCCCTTCTCAATAGCCCGGCGGGACCGCTCCCGCCGGGCTATTTGTGCCAGCGTGCACCAGACGGACAGCGGGCAAAACAAGC
>CAZKQK010000040.1:0-40345 GCA_964554865.1 uncultured Luteolibacter sp.
TGCGCGGGAATGGCGCTGCGGCGGGCGGGGTGTTGTGGAGCGCGCGGGATCTGCGTGTGGGGAGGTGAACGAGATGAGCGCGGTGTTGGACCGGGCCGAACGATGGTCCGCTCCTTGGCGATATGGTCTTGCGATGAAACAAGCGGTGGATAGAAAGCGGCGCATGGGAAACCAGGTTTTGAACGTGTTGCCGCGGCCCGCGATGTCCGGGGAGTTTGTCCCACGGAATTATTTCGAGCGGATAAGCCGCGAAGCATTGGTGCGCGGCGGGCGACCGCTCGAAGTGGATTTGGGCTGCGGCGATGGGAGATTTCTGATGGAAATGGCGGCGCATCATCCCGAGCGTGATTTCATCGGTGTGGAGCGGCTCCTCGGCCGTGTTCGGAAGGTCTGCCGCAAGATCAGCCGGAACCGGCTCGAAAACGCGCGGGTCCTGCGGCTTGAAAGCCGGTATGTGGTGGAGTGGCTGCTGCCGGAGTCCTCCGTATCGCGCCTCCATGTGATGTGCCCGGACCCGTGGCCGAAGGCGAGGCATCATCGCCGGCGTTTGATCCGGTTGGAATTCCTGGAGGCTGTCCGCCGCTGCCTGACGCCGGACGGGGAGTTTCTTTTCATGACCGATCACGAGGAGTATTTCCAGTGGGCGGAGGAAACGATGGCGCGGTTTGGCAGGTTCACCCGAATGGAGTGGGAGGAGAATTCGTTTTTCCATCCGAAGACGGATTTCCAGATCCAGTGGGAGGCCGGGGGCAAGCGCATGTGGAGGCTAAGAGGGACGAAGACGCCCCAATGAGCTACCGGCGGTCGAGCACCAGCGGCTTATCTGTTAGAAAACCATCGATCACCAGTGCCCCATTCCTGTTGATGGTCATGGTGACTCCACCGTGCCGTCCCTGATCAATCACCCCGATGCCTCTGGACGTCCAGTATTCGACCGTTGCCTGAGAGAGGCGTTCCGCCGCGGGGAATGGCGGATTGGAGGCAATGATGGCACGCGGGTTCACGGCATCGAGAAAGGGATCGCAAAGGGTGAGGTCGTCACGGTGGCGTCCGGCGATGATCACATCGGCGGACACATCCCTGCCTCTGTCCAGCATCACCAGCTCGGTTCCCATTCCCGCGTCGCTGGCGAACAGGATTCGCCAACCGCGCCAGTGGAGACGGAAAACGGCGACTCGTTCGTCGGCGCGGGCGTTGACGGCGAGCGGGTCGGCATGGTGGATGATTTCGAGCGTGGCGTCGTCGGGAAGCGGCAGGCTGTGCCGGTTGGCCGCCTGATGAATGCGGATTCCCGCGGCGGGTGCGTCGTTCGCCCACTGGCGGAATGTGGGGCTGCGGGCGAGTTCCACCGGCAGTAGGGCCTGGCGGATCGGTAACGCATGCCAAACCGCGGACCCTCCGCCGAGATGGCCGCCGTCAGGATGGCTCAACACCACCGAATCCGGCTCGATGCCGAGATTTCTCAGCGAGGGGGCCACCCGGTAGCGGAACCCGGGACGGTCTCCGCAATCAATGAGCACTGCGGCGTGTCCTCCGGAGAAGCAGGCTGCGCCGGCACCGTATTCAAGGTCGTAAACCAGCAGGCAGGGGCGGGTTTCCTTCCGTTTCCGGTAGTGTCCGCCGGGAATGCTGGAGAAAAACCCGGTGCAACGGACCGAGGCATTGGCGACCAGGCCGTTCGCACGGTTGAGGGTGCGCGAAACCGGCGGAGCCAGCAGGCTGACGGAGCTTGAGACCAGCGCGAGGGCAAGAACGACAAAAACGAGAGGCAGAAGAAACAGCGCGGCGATGACTGACACCGGCGTCACCAGGCCGAAGTGGATCAGGGTCAAGGGGGTGGAACCCACCGCGGCAGCGAGTGAAACCGAGAGTGATTGGGCAATCCGGCGCCGTAGTTGCAACCAGGCGGACTGCCACCGGTTCAAAAGCGATTCCGGTTTCAGGGGTTCCGACGTGGCGATCCATGAGAATGTCCCCATCGCCCATCCGGCACCTATCGCGATGGCGGCGACCACGCCGTATGAAAGCTGCACACCGGGGAGGAACAGCAGGCGTCCGTCCCACAGGGTGGCACACAACAACACGGCTCCGAGCGCGTTGAGCAGGTCCGGTTTCCTGCGGAACGCGAAGGCTCCGAGAAACAGTGCCGCCATCCAGGCCGAGCGGACCGCCGGAGGACTGTTTCCGGTGATCCACGAATATCCGAAGATCAAAGGCAGCAGCAGCGGCACCGCCCAACGCCTCGGCACACCCACCCACGCCAGCAACAGCCAGCCGATGCTTCCCACCATCGCCACATGCAAACCGCTCACTGAAAACACATGCAAACTACCGCTGTTTCGGAAAGCGGAGATCAGCGCATCCGCATCCGGCGGCTGTTCCCCGATGACCATCGCACGGATCACCATCGCCGCTTCGGAGTTCGGATCGAGACCTTCTGTCACCCGATGGCGGAAACCATGGCGAATCGAGGCTCCGATTAATGCCAACCGGCCGGTATCAACGGTTCCCCGTACCCAATCACTCCGGAAAACCGCAGCCACACCCTGGCTGCGGAGCCATTTGGAGCGGTCGAACTCCCCGGGATTTCGGGGATGGGGCGGAGCCTTGAACACCCCCTTTGAGGAAACGATGGCTCCTGCCACCGGGATCTCACCGCGTCCTTCCCACCAGACTTTGGCGTTCGGACCGGAGTGTCCGATCAACCGCGCCGGGGCGGACCAGTGGCGTTCGCTGCCCCCGGCATCCTTGAGAATCCGGGCGGTGGCGGGACCGTGGGGCAGGGCCAACAGTTGCCTCTCCGCCTGATTGCGGGCGCTGGTCCTGACATGGAAAACCAGTAGCGCGGCCAGGCCGCAGACCAGCCAAATGATCGCGCGAAATCGCCCCGCCCATTTCCAACCGATGGCGGCAAGGGCGATCAGAATTCCCAGTCCTGCGGCCCGGTGGAAATCGGCGGCGATCACCGTCGTGGCCACCACAAAGGCCGCCAGGAAGAGCGGGTGGCGGCCGGAAAACCGCCGGAGCCATGGCCGGGACGCGTGGACCTCACCGGCCATAAGCGGTTCCTATCAGGCCGGACGGTTGGAATCGTCTTCTCCGCCGCCCAAAGCCCGCATGCGGGCGAGGTATTCCTCCTCTTCCGCGGCGCGGCGCTCCTCCTCACTCAGCCCGCCAAGGGGGGCGGGCTGGGAGCCATGCCCGGCCTGGCCTTCCGCCTCGGCGGCGAGTGCCTGCTGTTCCCATTCGTGGAGCTTGTGGTTGGCGTTGGCAGAGTGACGGGAGTTGGGGAACTGCTCGATGACCTGCTGCATGATGGCGGTGGCGGTCGCCCGGTCGCCCTGCACCTCGTCGTAGAGTTCCGCCAGGCGGAAAAGGAAGTAGGCGGCGTCATTGATTTCCCATTCCTGGCTTTCCAGCGCGTAGCGGATGGTCTGGATGGCGGAATCCGCGTCGCCGAGGTTGTCCTTGTGGATTTTGGCGATTTCCACCCATGGCAGGCGGTTGAGCGGTTCGGCGGCGGCGGCCTGTTTGAAAGCCTCGATCGCGCCGTGATAGTCGCCCTGGGCAAGCAGCGAGCGGGCGTCGTGCATGACATCGTGTTCCATCATCTCGGCGCTGTCATAGATGGCGTGGGTGGCGCGGTGGGCGATGGCCGGCAGGATTTGCAGGACGAAAAAGATGCCGACCAGTCCGGCGCTGAGAAACGCCAGCAGGATGCCGTTGAAAGTTTTCTGCCCTTCGAGTGCCTGAATGTCTCCGGCCAGTTTGGCGGCCTTGTCGTCCTCGCCCTCGACCCTGAAAGTCTCAAGCAATTCGCTCTTTGTTTGAATCTCTCCGCCGGTTTTCGAGTAAAGAAGCCAGGAACCGGCCACGAGCGAAGCCAACACAAGATACATAAGCCATTTCATGATTGGCCTATCTAGCGGTTGATCCGCCCGGAGCGAAAGCAAAATCTCCCGCCCGGACCCAAACCTTAAAAACCTCAGACCCTTCTGGCGTTGCGTCCCTCGTCGATGAGTTTCCAGAAATGCTTCGAGTTCGCCAGCGCCTCGTCCTCGGCGAGGGGCATCTTCGAGCGGAACAGGAAATCCGAGAATGTCCCCTTGTGCAGCACGCGGTGGACGATCACCGCGCCATCCTTCACCTCGAAGTAAAACCGGTGGTCCTTCGCGCGGAAACGGTAAAGCACGCGGCCGTCGCGTTCGATTTTGCCGAAACGCTCGCCGGTTAGATTTTCCAGGTCCTCGCGCCCCACCTTGAACTCGTCGATCAGCTCAAGCTGCTCGAGCGTGTCGAGACTCGATAGCTCGGCGGCGCTGATTTCATTGAAAACGATCTGCAACACGGCCCGACAATAAACCCGTCCGCCGCTGCGGGGAAGGCGGAATATGGGGGCAGATTGGGCTTTCGCGGCCGGGCTTGCGCACCCATTCTCGGCGGGCGATGCGCGACGACACCCGCCGCTGGATCCGCGCCGACAAGGCGCACTGCTGGCACCCCTTCACCCGCCAGGGAGAATGGTGCGGGCCGGGCCATGACCCGCTGGTCATCACCCGGGGCGAGGGCGCGTGGCTCTGGGATTCGGAAGGACGGAAATACCTGGATGGCAACTCGTCCATCTGGACCAACATCCACGGCCACGCCCATCCGGTGATTGGCGCGGCCATCCGCGGCCAGCTCGAAAAAGCCGCCCACACGTCCTTCCTCGGGTTCACCCATCCGCTCGCGGCGGAGCTGGCCGGGCGGCTATGCGGACTGTTTCCCGGGCAAGCCCTCCAGCGCGTGTTCTTCTCGGACGATGGCTCCACCGCCGTCGAGTGCGCGCTGAAAATGGCGGCGCAATACCGTCGGCAAACCGGTGAAAACGGGCGCGACCGCTTCGTTGCCTTTGCCGACGGCTACCACGGCGACACCCTCGGGGCGGCATCGCTGGGCGGCGTGGACCGGTTTTTCGAACGCTTCCGGCGCGGCTACCCGGTCGATCACGTCCGCTCGCTCGACGAACTCATGGCGTTCGACTCCCGCCGCATCGCCGGCGTGGTCATCGAGCCGCTGATCCAGGGGGTAAACGAAATGCGCTCCTGGCCTCCGGGCATGCTCGCCGGACTCCGCGCCTGGTGCGACAAAACGGGCGTCCACCTGATTCTCGACGAAGTCATGACCGGTTTCGGGCGCACCGGGAAAATGTTCGCCTGCCAGCGGGAAAACGTGACGCCGGATTTCCTCTGCCTGGCCAAGGGCCTCACCGGCGGCTACCTCCCCATGGCCGCCACCCTCACCACCGGGCGTATCTATCAGGCCTTCCTCGGCGCTGCGGCAAACGCCTTTTACTACGGCCACAGCTACACCGCCAACCCGCTCGGTTGCGCCGCCGCCATGGCCAGCCTCGATCTCTTCGAATCCGAAAAAACCCTCGAAAACCTCGCCCCGCGCATCGATCACCTGGAAAAAGGACTGGCCGCCCTGCGCGGGAAAAACCCGCTCATACACGAAGTCCGCCAGTGCGGATTCATCGCCGGCATCGAACTCCGCCAGCCCGGCGGCGCCAGGTTTCCCGTGGAACACCGGACCGGCGAGGCGGTCTGCGCGGCCGCCAGGAAACACGGCCTGCTCACCCGGCCGATCCTCGATACCATCGTCCTCATGCCTCCCCTGTGCGCCACCGAGGCGGAGATCGACCACGCCCTGTCCGCCATTCACTCCGCAATTTCCGACCACGCGGGCATTGACACCCACGGCACGAAGGCGTAAATCCTCGCCCCCGCGCCAGGCGCGTCGGCGGAGTAGCCAAGTGGTAAGGCAATGGTTTGCAAAACCGTCATTCGAGGGTTCGATTCCCTCCTCCGCCTCCATGCCGGGGCCGCCCATGCCGTCGGCATGACACAAAAAGGCGGCGACCCTTCGGCCGCCGCCCGTGTGGCGCGATGAACAAACGGGGTTTGTGACGGTTTATGGGGCGATCACCTTGAGCCGCACGAAGAGCGGGCCGCTGCCGGCGGGCAGGGTGTATTGGAGGGGATCGCCGTCGCTGAGATTCGGATCGGTGATCAGGACGTCGGTCCAGCCGGTGAGGTTGCCGGAGGTTTGGACGACGTAGTCAACACCATAGGCGCCGGTGTAGGTGTCGCTCTTCGGCCAGCTCACGACGTTGGCGACCACGCCGGGGTTGGCGGTGAAGGAGGAGCCGGTCTCGCCCATGAAGAACTCGACGCCGTTGGGAACACCGTCGCCATCGAAGTCGAGGTCGGCGGTTTGCCCGCCGGCGTTGGCGGTGGCCCAGGCGCCGTAACCGTCGCCCGGCACGGTTCCATCGTTGCTGAAGAAGACGGTCGCGAGCGTCTGCGGGGTGTTTGCGGCACCAAGGGGGAATGTGCGGTTGTCGCCGTCCTCGTAGCCGCTGTTGGGAGCGCCCGGAGTGGTGTTGAAGAACTTGTAACCGCCTGATTCCGCTCCCGTCGGGCCGATGAGATTCGGGAGTGTGCCGGTATAGATGCCGGTATCGCCGATCTCGTCGAGCGTGAGGTCCGGGATTCCGGCGAGAAGACCGGTGAAGAACTTCACGACCACGGCACCTGTGTCCGGGTTGAAGTTTCCGTTGGCCTCCTGCACGGTCATGTTGACGGTGAAGACGACATCGCGCGTGGCGAGCAGGGGATCGGGATCGGTGTCGTCGTTGACGCCGTCTCCATCGCTGTCGGCGTTGGTGGGATCGGTGTTGGCGACGAACTCATCCTCGTTGGAAACGTTGTCCCCATCCGCATCGCCGGTGGGATCTCCCTCAAGTCCGTAGGCGGTGAGGAAGGCGGTCACATCCGGGAAGACGGTGCGTGCGAGGGATTGCGCCAGGGTGGCGTTGTTGAAGGTGAAGGTGTGAAACCCGGCGGCCTGGATGGTTGCGGCGTGGTTGTTGCCGCCATTTCCCCAACTCGCCGTCCAGGTGCCGTTGGCGGCGTATTTGTATTCGATGGCCCCGGTGGTGTTGAATTTGTAGTTGAGTGTCCACACGTACTGTTCGGTGAGCGAGGCGGTGTTGCCCTGGATCATCGCGTTGCCGGCGGAACCGTCCGGCTGCCAGTCGGGCGTGGTGAAGCTGCCCGGCACCGCCATCGAGTTGTAGTTCGGGATGTTCGGGTTGGAGATGTAGCCGAGCGCGGAGCCGTCCGCTTCCTCACCGTCGAGCAGGCCGTCGGAATCGGTGTCGGCGATCTTCGGATCCGTGCCCGTTTGGGTGATGGAAACGTAATTGCCGTCGTTGGTTTCGTGGATGTCCGGCAAGCCGTCGTTGTCGTCGTCGTCATCGATGTCGTCGGGGATGCCATCGCCATCGGTATCGACGTTATCGACGGTGATGGTGAGGGTCTGGACGCCTTCGACGGTCTCGAAGTTGATATTGTTGATGTCGCCGCCGATGTCGGCGGTGGGTGTGGTGCGGGATCCGAGCACCTGGTTGGATCCATATGTGGAGTCGCCATTGACCAATACGGCCATCAGTTTGATCGGCACGCCGGTGCCGGTGGGCACGCCGAGGCCGGCGAGGCTGAGCTTGAGTTCCGCGCCGTATTCGGCCGGGTCGTAAGGCGCCGCGAGGTTCGACCAGATGGCGCGGGCCTCGGTGACGAAGCCGTTGGGCGGGTTGTTGGCAGCCACGATCTGGCCGAAGTATCCGCGGACCCCCGTTTGGAGGTTGTAGAAGTTCACATGGGCCTCGGTCCCGGTCCCATTGCCATAAACGCGGACGGCGTAGTCGGGATTGAAGCCGTCTTCGAATGTCATGCCGGTGTCGTCTCCGGCAGGGCCAAGGTTATTGATGGTTTCATGATCGCCACCAGAGGTGATCTGGTTGTTGGAGATGGTCGACGGGCCTCCGGCTTTCGTATCGATGAAGAGGATGAACGCGTTGTCGGCGGGCCTGCCGGCGAGGAACACGGCGAGGTCGCCGCCGTCCTGGACGGTGGCCACCTTGGCGAGGTACTTGTCATCTCCCCAGCTGGATGGAGTGGACTGGAGGGCGTTGACGGTGTAGCCGTCGTATTCCTCCAGCCAGCCGTCGACAGCCACCTGGGCACGGGTGGCGGTGGCGCTTGCGGCAAGGAACAGGGCGGCGCACAGACCGCCGAAACGATGGATCGAATTCGGTTTCATGGGTTTCGTGGAACGGGTTTCAAAACGAAGGCCTGCGGGTAAGGCCTGAAATCCATATGTGCGGCGGGTGAAAACGGTTTATGCGGAGCGTGGAAAATGTTCCGCTGCCTTCGGGGGTCGACGCGCGGTCCGGAGCGGGCTATGCTCCGGCGCATGGAGCACAGGATCGAGATGTGGAAAACCCTCCGGCGCGTGGTTACGGCGGCGGCCGTGATCGGCGGCCTGTATTTTCTGGTGGTGATGCCGCTGGAGCGCGCCATCCGTGGCGCGCGCTCCAGCGTCGAGCGGAATCTGGACAAGGTTCTCGCCGCGGTGACCAATACCGACACGCGCATCGTCGAGGGACGCGCCGAGGTTTCCGGCAGCAAGGAGATATCCGAACTCTCCCTGCTCGACATGCGGATGAGCGCCACGCGGACCATCGAGAAGTCCGGGACGCTTTCCATCCTGCCGCTCGGCACCAAGCGGATCATCGTGCGCGGGCACTATCAGGTGAAGGGCGGCTACCGGTTGCGCGACGGTGTTTCCCTGCGCATGGAAAGGGGGAAACCGGTGGCCAGTTTCCCCAAGGCGGAAATCCTCTCGGTGGAACTCATCGACTTCGACGTGCTCAGCGAGGACAGCGGCTGGCTCAACAAGGTGCAACCGGCCGACCGCGCCCAGGTGCTCCGCGAGCTGCGCGATCAAATGCGCCGCGAGGCGGAGCAGAGCGGCATGCTCAATACGGTGGATTCCACCCTGCGCACCCGCCTGCGGGATCTTCTGGGCGCGGAGTCCGTGGCGGTGGAGGAATTCCTTCCGTGATGACCTTCAGCGCCGCGGCGGTGGCTCGGCCCCGAGGATGCGGTCGATGTCGGCCACGCGTTCCCACGGGCAGCGCTTGCGCTGGTATTTCTTCCAAACGATGTCACGCAACTCGGCCCATACTTCCGTGGGAACGGGTTTCAGGTCGGTCCACTCCGGATCGCGTTTCTGGCGCGTGGTCATGATGGTCCAGCGGTTGCCGAGAAAGTTCGCGCGGTAATACACCTTTCCCTCGCCGGTGTTCTCGAACCATTCGTGGCTTTCCATGCCCTTAGGCTGCGGTCCCGCGAAATTCCTGACAAGCGGCGAATCCTCCGTCCTTCGGATCTTGTTTTCAACGGACGAATGGATAGATTGTGGGCCGCCTTGAACCTGTCGGAAACATTTCCCCGGTGCCATCTGCCGGCGCTGATAGCCGCCGCCGGCATGCTCGTGTCCTGCGACGACCGCCAGCGCCTGGCGATCCGGGATCTCTCCGGCAGAGGCGTGGAGGTTTCCGGGCGCTCATTGATCGATGCCGTTGCCGGTCGCGATCCGGAAACCACCGGCCTGTTGCTTGAAAGCCGGGTTTACACCGAACCCCGTGACGCGGCGGGTCGCACGCCCCTGGGCATCGCCGTGGAACTGGGCGACCTCGGGGCCATTGCCCTGCTGCTCAACGCCGGGGCGGATCCCAACAGCCACCACGGCACGGGCGCTTCCATCCTCGGGCACGCCATCGCTGCCGGAGATCCGTCGATCATTTCCGCCCTGATCGCTTCCGGCGCACGCACCGACGGGCTGATGCCGGATGGCGATCCGATCCTGCCATGGGCCATCCGCCACGGTCGCCTCGACCTGGTGCGCAACCTGATGCGCGCCGGCGCGGATCCTCATCTGAGGGACGCTCGCGGAAATCCCCTGCTCCATCTCGCCATCAAGTCCCGGCGTCGCGATCTCGTCGAGTCTCTCATCGACCTCGGTGCGGATCCCGGAGCGACCAACGCCGCGGGCGAAACCACCATCCAACTGGCCCTCGCCAACGGTTGGTCCGGCCTCCTGCCCAAGCTTGCCGCCGCCGGCGCGGATCCGAACACCCCGTGCAAGGACGGGCTGACCCTGCTGGAGCAGGCACTGGATGAAGAAGATACCGACCGAATGGTATTGTTTTTGGATATTGGGGCGGATCCCCACTTCCGGGCACCGGGAAGCACGCGCGGGACGGTGTTTGAGCGCATCTTCGGGAGCGGCGATGAAGGACTGTTGGAATTGCTGCTCCACCATGGAAACGCTCCTCCCGAGGGCTGGGAGCATTGGCTTTGGAGTGCGATCGGGAGGGGTGACATTGGACGGGTTCGCCAACTCATGGCCCACGGGGTGATGCCTGTCTCTCCGGCTCCGGACGGGCTGCTGGCCGTGGAATACGCGGCCACGCGGGGTTTGGCCGGGTTTCTCAAGCTGTTTCTCAATTACGGTTTGCCGCAAGGCCGGTCGCTCGAGTGGTGCTGCGTGACCGGCAATCACGAAATGGCGGGCCTGCTTCTGGCGGCGGGCGCTCCTGCGGAGAAGACCCGGATTCCCACCCGTTCGTCATTGCTGGGGGTGGCATTGGCCGGCGGGCATGACCGGCTTGCCGCGTTGCTGGTCCGCCACGGAGCGGATCACCGGCTGATCCTGCCCGAGGGGCAAACCGCGCTTCACCTTGCCGTGGCCAAGGGGTGTCCGGAAACGGTCGCCGCCATTCTGGAGCAGGGCGGGGATCCGAATGCTCCATTCCTGGAGCCAGTGTCGCCCGCGTTCATTCGCCAGGTCCGCCCAGGGGTAATGCGCTGGGTGCTGCGGGCGGATCGCAATGCCACGCTGATGATGCTCGCGTCGGATTCCGGAAACATACCAACCGCACGGTATTTAATCAGGGCGGGAGCGAAAACCAATGTCCGGACCCGGTCATCCGCCTTGTGGCCGATCAATTTCGCCTCACGCCGTGGTGATGTGCCGATGATGCGCCTGTTTCTCGGGCAGAATCCGTTTCGCGAGGAACGGCGGATCGAGATTCGGCTCTCGGAGCAGCGGGCGGTCATGTTCGATGCCTCAGGCCAGGAGATTTTCACGACCAAGGTATCCACCGGCAGGAAGGGCTACGCCACGCCCACCGGGGATTACGTGATCACCAACAAGCACCGGGATTGGACCTCGACCCTATATCACGCCAGCATGCCGTATTTCCAGAGGCTGAGCTGCGGTGACTTCGGGCTTCATCAGGGGATTGTTCCCGGATATCCCGCATCCCATGGCTGCATCCGCGTGCCCGCCGGAAACGCGGCCAAACTGTTCGGCATGACAAAAACCGGCGACCGTGTTCGCATCCTGCCGTAGGCGGGCGGGTGGGAAGGCCGCGCCTGGCGCCAGCCGCAAAGCGCTGTGGCGGCTGCCGGGGGTGGATGATCCGCGCGGTGCCGGACGCGCAATCGAGGATTCCCGGGCGCAAGTGGATACTCGACAATTTATCTGGAAAAATGTCGAAAGAGATACGGAGGCAAACTCGATGGAGGCTCATTTCATCTTGGCGAGTTTGCCGGGATCCAGATCGCGGGCGGCGGCGACGAGTTCGGTTTCCCCGACGGTGTCGCCGCCGGTGAGTTCGACGAAGATGCGCTGGTCGAGGACGAGTTGCAGCTTCCGCTCGCCGTCCATGATGGCGGTTTCCCCGGCGATGCGATGGGTTTTCCGGTTGCCCGCGCGGATGAGATCCTCGCTGGTAAGCAACGGGATGAGTTGTTTGACGAACGGGGAGTCCCTGACGACCTTGACGGTGAGTGTGCGGTTGCCGGTGGAAACGTAGGTCCGGGAAATGGAAACGCCGCCGCCGAGGATGGCGAGATCCTCGCGTTTGAGGGTTTCGCCCTTCCAGCCGTTAAGGGTATCCGGCAGCAGTTCGCCCACCTGTAGGGCACTCTTGTCCTCGACGAGCTTGATGAGTTCCCGGAGTTTCGCGGTGACCGCCTCGTTTTTGCCCTGCTTGTAGTCGGCGAAGGCTTGGCGCATGCCCTCCTCGAAGGCATCGCCCTTGGGCGGCGAGGCCTGGAGCGTGAGAGACAGGGCGGCGGGAAACAGGATGCGGGCGAGGGTTTTCATGGCGGTGGCGGTGGATTCCACAGCGGGGTACGCCGCGGAATGCCGGAAAGTTACAAGGTCGGCCATGTTGAGGATTCCTTGGGATTCCGCGCAAAAAGAGACAGAAATTATTTAAAACGGACTTGCGCAAACGAGGGTTGCCGCTCCGGTGCCGGAGCTGGATCCGGCATGCAGTCTTGCATGGGAATCTCCCAGCCGGTAGGCAGCGTGGAGTTGAGCGAACATGTCGATAATCGTGCGAAGCCGTTGAAGTGGCGGCTGGAGTGTCTTGGCCATGCCCTGGTCGAGGGGCTGGCGGGGGCCTTGCCCGGGGCTTGGGCCTTCCGGCTGGGGGAATCGCTCGGATCGGTGAGCTGGCACTTGTTTCCCGCCAGGCGCAGGTTGGTGATGCGCAATCTGCGGATCGCCTTCGCCGGCGAACAACCTCCTTCCGGAATCGAGCCGCTCGCCCGCGGAAATTTCCGCCGCACCGGCGGCAACCTGATCTCGGTGGCCCACACCGCGCGGGTGGCACCCTCCCGGCTCGGGGAAATCCTGCGCTTGAAAAACCCGGAACTCCTCCACGATTCCCTCGCCGGGGGACGCGGGCTGATCATTCTCCTGTCCCACATGGGAAACTGGGAGCTGCTCAGCAGGATCGTCCATTTTTTCCCTGAAGGATCGCCCGGCGGCGCGTTTTACCGGCCGCTGAACAACCCGCACATGGACCGCCGGGTGCTCGCACGCCGACAGGCGGACGGGGTCCGGATGTTCTCCAAGGGCGATAATCCGCTGCACGTCGCCGCATTCCTCCGCAGCGGCGGGGTGGTGGGCATCCTCGCCGACCAGCGGGTGGGCGCGAAGGGCGATCTGGTGAGGTTTTTCGGCCGGCTTACCCGAGCCAGCCCGCTGCCGGGGCTCCTGGCGCGGCGGGCGAAGTGCCCGGTGCTGGCCCTGTCCCTGCGGACGGTCGCGCCAGGCCGCTGGGAAGCGGAGTTCATTCCGGTGGTCGGGAAACCGGATACCGCGAACTGCATGGCCGCGCTGGAACTGGCGATGAGGGCCAGCCCGGCGGATGTTTTCTGGATGCACGAGCGATGGAAAACCTACGTTGGCCCGCGCCGCCCGGTCCGCGACTGGCTCGGGGGTGAAACCTCCGCCGCAGGCCTCGGCCACCGCGCGCTGTTATGGCTGAAGGATGTGCCCGATGGATGGAAACCGCCGGAATCCTGGTTTCATCCGGACCTCACCTATGAAGTGGCGCTTGGCACGACAGCCGCTCAGCCGCCTTGGCTTGGCGATGAGGCGGTGATTCACCGGGTGGACTCGGACCCAAGCCCTCGTGCCATCGCCGCGTGGCTTGCGGAAATTGATCGGTCCCATCCCCTGCCCATTGATTTCATTCTCACCTGCAAGGCGGATCCGGCCTTGCGACGCGCCGGAGAAATCGAACAAATCCGCTTGGTTTCCCTGCCGACACCACCACCCGCATGAAAGCCGCCATCATCCTCGGACGACGCAACGGTGTGGGCCTCGATCAGGACGCCGCGTTGCTCTCCGCCGCACTCGCCTCGCGGGGCGTGAAGGTTTCCGCGCCGCGGATCCGCCATCTGCCGGATATGATGTCATCGCGCTTCCGGGCCGACGTCGCATTCCACCTCGAGCGCGTGGCTCCGTTCTGGTGGCTGCCCAAGGCGCGCAAGCACTTCCTCATCCCGAACCAGGAGCGCTTTCCGCACAGACTCCTCGCCAAGCTCGCGAAAATGGATGCCATCCTCTGCAAAACCCGCCACGCGGAGGGGATTTTCCGGGAACTCCATCCCCGCGTGGAGCATCTTGGCTTCACTTCGCCGGATCGTCTGTTAGATAATGCAGCGTCGGACTACTCGCGCTTCATCCACGTGGCCGGGCGCAGCACGCTCAAGAACACCGGCTTGCTGCTGGACCTGTGGAAAGCCCATCCCGAATGGCCACGCCTCACACTGGTGCGGCATCCGGAAAACGCGCCATCCACTGTTCCTGACAACGTCGATCTGATCGCTCGCCGCGTCCCGGACGACGAACTGCGCGCGATGCAGAACACCCACGGCATCCACCTCTGCCCCTCGCTCTCGGAAGGCTGGGGACATTACATCGCCGAGGCCATGTCATGTCGCGCCGTGGTGCTCACCACCGACGGCCCGCCGATGAACGAACTGGTAACCGCCGGGCGTGGGATACTGGTGCCTGTTCACCACACAGAGCCACGCCATCTCGGCACGAATTTCCATGCCGACCCCGCCGGGCTGGAGCACGCCATCAACGGCCTGATCGCGATGCCCGATGAGTCGAAGAAACGGCTGGGACACTCCGCCCGCGAATGGTTTTGTGAAAACCACCGCCGCTTCACCGCCCGCGTCGCGGAACTCGCCATCTGATCCGTCCCATGGATTTCAAGGAAACCGAAGTCGTCGCTCCCAATCTTCACCGCCGCTATTCCGGGGTGACCTCCACCGTCATGGCCCTGCTGCCGTGGCAGTCCAGGGACATCCGCATCGCCGCCGCCGGATGGCACGTGCCGCCTTCGATCCCGCGTGTCCCGATGTGGCGGGTGATCCTCGGCGGATGGTCCCGCAGGCGCGTCTGGCACGCGCGGCGCAATGACGAGATGATCGTGGGCGCGCTTCTGAGATTCGTCCTGCGGCAGCCATGGAAACTGGTCTTCACCAGCGCGGCACAGAGGAAGCACTCGCGCTTCACCCGTTTCCTCATCAGGCGCATGGATCACGTCATCGCCACCTCGTGGCAGGCGGCATCCTATCTGGAGCGCGAGCCCACCGTCATCGGGCACGGCGTGGATCTCCGGCGTTTCACTCCGGCCGCGGACAAGGCGGCGGCGTGGCGCGAGTGCGGACTGCCCGGGCGCTACGGCATCGGCGCATTCGGCCGCGTGCGCGCGCAGAAGGGCTCCGATCTTTTTGTCGCCGCGATGATCCGTTTGCTGCCCCGCTATCCGGATTGGATCGCCGTCATCACCGGTCTTGAAGCACCGGAGGAAGCCGCGTTCATCCGCAGGCTCAGGGATGACATCACCGCCGCCGGCCTCGGCGGACGCATTCATCTGTTAGGCGAGGTGCCGCGCGAGGAGGTCCCATTGTGGTTCCGCCGCGTGAACCTCTATGTCGCGCCAATGCGCTGGGAGGGATTCGGCCTCACCACTCTCGAAGCCATGGCCAGCGGCACCGCCGTGGTCGCCACCCGCACCGGAGCCTCGCCGCAGATCGTCGTGGAAGGGGAAACGGGAAACCTCATCCCGCCGGACGATGAGGATGCGCTCGTCAACGCCATCGAGCCCTACCTCGCGGACCCGGAGCTCGCCGCAGCGCGCGGAGCCGCAGGACGCGCCGCCGCAGAAGCCCGCCACGACATCGCCGCCGAGGCCGCCGCCATCAATGCCATCTACCGCCGCCTGTTAGACGGCGCATCCCCATGAAAACCCTCGTTCTAACAGTCGGCGACGCGCTCGTGGCGAGCACCCGGTACCGCTTCGGCCAGTTCGAGCCGGGCCTTCGCGAGGCGGGCGTGGAGATGCTGATGCGCCCCGCATCCGGATTCGGCGATTGGAAACTCGCCGCCGCATGCGATCTCGTGGTGGTGCAAAAACGCCTGATGCGCCCCTCCTGGGTCGCGAAGCTCCGCCGCCACGCGCGCCGACTCATATTCGATACCGATGACGCCATCTGGGAACCCCACGGCAAGGCGCACTCATGGTTGACTCGCCTGCGCACCCGCCGCCGCCTGCGCGCCATCGCCGGCGCGGCGGATCTCTGCACCGTTCCGAACGAACACCTCGCCGCCCATCTCCGGCCACTCGCGCGCCGCGTCGAGATCGTGTCCATGGCACTCGACGAAACCATCTGGCATCCCCCCGCCGCGCGCAGGCCCGGCCCGCTGCGCATCGGCTGGGCCGGAGCACCGCCCAACCTCTCCTACCTCGCCCGCCTCGCCGATGCGATCGCGGACCTCCAGCGCACCCATCCGGAAATCGAGTGGCTGGTTTACTGCGGCCAGCGTCCCGATTTCGGAAACGGCCTTCGTTTCACCCACCATCCTTTCGAGCCGGGCACCGAGGCGGATGTCGTGCGCGATTTCGATATTGGCCTGCTGCCGCTTCCGGACGATGCCTTCGCCGCCGGAAAATCCCCGATCAAGGCACTGCAATACGCCGCCTGCGCCGTGCCCTGCATCGCCTCACCGGTCGGGGCCACCAGGGAAACCGTCCGCCCGCATGAAACCGGACTCACCGCCTCGGACAGCGCCGAATGGACCGCCGCCATCGTGACACTCGCGCAAGACGCCACGCTGCGCCAACAGCTCGGCGAGACCGCTCGATGCCGCTTCATCGCCCGCCACACCCGCCAGGCCGTGCAACAGCGCATGCTCGATTGCTGGCACAGCCTGGCCACCCCGCCGCACCGGGATTAGGCGTTGCATCCCGGTCCGCCTCTCCGCCATTCTCGGCGGGCAACCTGCCGGACCACCGGTGGCCCATCCCGATAGAAACCCATGACCCGCGAGATCGATTCCAGCGAGCAGGCCAAGCGGACCGACCGCGTGCGTTCGATGCCGGAGGCGGAGCACGCCGCGCTCAGAACGCGCCTGCCCGCGTTCATCACCTATCCGCGCGTCGGCTCGCAGTGGCTTGAGGTCGTGATGGAGAAATACTTCGACCGCCCCTGCCTCCGCGAGCGCCGCGCCACACTCATCGATCCGGATCGCGACGACTGGCTCTTCTTCCACGATCACGACCGCGACCACCAACTCCGCCACGACCGCGTCCTCTATCTCTACCGCTCGCCGGTCGAAACCGTTCACTCCCATCTCATCTATCATTTCAAACACACCCGCCGCAAATCGTGGTGGGGCCGCTGGCGTCAGCGCAACGAACTCCCGATCACCCGGGAAAAGGTCCTCGCCACCTCCGCCGACTACCGCAAGCATCTCGAAAAGTGGCTGCTCTCGGCACAACGCGCGCGCGCCGTGGTGCGCTACGAACTCCTGCAATCCCGGCCGCCCGACGAATTCCGAACCATCTGCGATTTCTTCGAACTGCCCTTCGACGCCGACCGCGTCACCGCCACCCTCGAGGAGGCGAGCCGCAAGAAAATGGTCGAGATCGCCGTGAAAAAAAGCGCGCTCGACCAATCCCTCCTCTCCGAGGACTACCGCGCGGACCGTGCCAACTTCGAGCGCGACTACGGCGACCTCGTCCGCTCCGCCGTCATCACCGCGGAACTCGCCCCGCATTTCGCATATCTGGAAAACACCGGCCGCGACCTGGGAAAACCATGAGCGCGGAATCACGCATCCGCATCCTGTTTGTCCTCGGTCTCGGCCGCAGCGGCAGCACCCTGCTCGGCAGTTTGCTGGGAAGCCACCCGGACGTGGTCAACACCGGTGAACTGCTCCGCCTGGAGGAAGCCGTCGCCGCGCCCGATTCGAAATGCGCCTGCGGCCTGCCGCTCGCCGATTGCGCCGACTGGTGGCGGCTCTTCGAAGGCATCCCGCAAAAGGCCCTGCGCGACTACCGCAAGTGGAAACCCGAGCTGCTCGACAAAGTCCGGGAAAACGCCGGCGCACGCGTGCTGGTGGACGTTTCCAAGACCCGCTCCTACCGGCTCGCCAAACGCTGGCGCGGCCCCGAGGTCGGCTTCATCCTCCTCACCCGCGATCCCCGCGGCATCTTCCGCTCATACGTCAAGGGCGGCGGCGAACTCAAGGGCCGCCTGCGCATGCACCGCAAGTGGCTCAAGCGCTTCGCCACCTTCGCCCGCCGTCATGGCGAGCGCTGCCTGCTCACCCGCTACGAGGATCTCGTTTCCTCACCCGGGGAAACCATGCGCCGCATCTGCGGATTCGCAGGCATCGAATACCAACCGCAAATGATCGTGCCGGGCGGCAGCCGGGGACACATGGCCGTTTACAGCGGCTCCTCTTACATGAAAGGCGCCGGCCAGCTCCGCCTCGACGAGCGCTGGCGCGACGAAATCCCGGCGGAGACGCTTCAACTCATCTCCAGGGAACTCGGAAAACTCGAACTCTATCAGGACCGCTACGATCTCTGAATGAGCCTATCTCCCATCTCCCTTTCAAGCGTCAGGGACGGAGCAGGTTCCATGCGGTGACCAGAGCCTTGAGGCCGGCCATTTCGATGGATGGATCCACACCCGCGCCCCAGAGGATCCGGCCGTCATCGTGCTGGAGCTGGACATAGGCGGCGGCGCTCGCGTCCGAGCCGCCGCGCACGGCGTGCGAGCGGTAGTCGGTGACCTTGAAGTCCTTGAGGCCCGCGTTTTCCAGCGCGTGGACGAAGGCGTTGATAGGACCGTTGCCAAGACCCCCGATGCGCTGCATTTCACCGTGATTCAACAGGTTTGCCCGGCACTTCACCTGGCCGCGCTCGCCGGCACCGTGAATCAGCTCGTAGTCCACCACGTCGAGCGGACTGGAGACATTGACGAACTCGCGGAAGAAGGCGTCGCGAATCTCGTCGATGGCGAGTTCGCGGCCCAGTTCGTCGGCCATGTCATAGATGCGCTTGCCCACCTGCGGGTGCATGGTTTTCGGCAGGTCGAATCCATGCTCGCGGTCGAGCACATAAGCCACGCCGCCTTTGCCGGACTGCGAGTTGATACGGATGATGGCTTCGTAGGAGCGCCCGATGTCCTGCGGATCGATGGTCAGATAGGGCACTCCCCAAGGGATCGCGGGATCGTCATTCGTTTCCCGCTCGCGGCGGTCGAGTCCCTTCTTGATGGCATCCTGGTGCGATCCGGAAAACGCGGTGAAAACCAGCTCGCCGGCGTAGGGTTGGCGCTCCGGCACGATGAGGCGGGTGACGCGCTCGTACACCGCGCGGATCGCGGGCAGGTCGGAGAAATCCAAACCGGTGGGGATGCCGTGGCTGTTCATGTTGAGCGCCACGGTGACGATGTCCAGGTTGCCGGTGCGTTCGCCGTTGCCGAAAAGCGTGCCCTCCACGCGGTCGGCTCCGGCCATCAGGCCCAGCTCGGTGGCCGCCACTCCGGTGCCGCGGTCGTTATGGGTGTGCAGGGAAATGATCACCGATTCACGGTTCCGCAGGTTCCGGCACATCCATTCGATCTGGTCCGCATGCACGTTCGGAGTGGCCCACTCGACGGTGGCCGGCAGGTTGAGGATCAGTTTCCGCTCCGGCGTGGGCTGCCAGACGTCGATCACCGCGTGGCAACACTCGAGCGCGAACTCCAGCTCGGTATCGGAAAACGATTCGGGCGAATACTGAAGCACCACCTCGGTATCCGGCACCGTGGGGACCAGTTTTCTGACAAGACGCGCTCCCTCGACGGCGATGTCGCGGATCGATTCGCGCGTGGCATCGCCGAAGGTGACGCGGCGCTGCAGCGGAGAAGTCGAGTTATAGATATGGACGATGGCGCGCTTCGCACCGTTGATCGCCTCGAAGGTGCGGCGGATCAGGTGATCGCGCGTCTGCACCAGCACCTGGATGGTCACGTCCTCCGGGATCCGGTTTTCATCGATCAGGCGGCGCAGGAAGTTGAACTCGGTATCCGCCGCCGAGGGGAAACCCACCTCGATCTGCTTGAAGCCCACGCGCGCCAGCAGGTCGAAGAATTCGAGTTTCTCCTCCACCGACATCGGCTGCGGCAGCGCCTGGTTGCCATCGCGGAGATCCACCGAGCACCACTCGGGCGCGCGGTCGATCACCTTGTCCGGCCAGGTGCGGTCGGGCAGGTGGACGGAGGGAAACGGTCGGTATTTTGACAAGGACGAGACATGCATGGCGGAAATGGAAATGAAGGGTTTCTGCAAACAAAGGGAGGACGCCGCAAAAGTGGGCGCGCCGGGGAACGGATGTGAAGCAAAGAAAAGGTTCAACGGGCGGCCAACCCTAGAAGCAGGGGGCCAGGCAAAAGTCCGTTGGAAAATCCGGTCACGGGTGCGAGACTAGCCGGCCGGACCGGCAGGTCAAACCTGAATTTCCACCTGTCGAATCGCGCGTCTTCACCACGTGGCCAGCAGGGCCTCGTCCCAGTCCTTCCAGACGGGGTCGAGCTGTTGGGCGCGGAGCATGTTGGCGATGTCCGCGGCGCCGCGGGTGTCGTGGATCCGGAATTGTTCGGTGGCCTTTTCACCGCCGTCCTTGGTTTCCAGTTCGACGCGGCGGCCCTTGATGGTGAGGTGGAGGTCCTCATGGCCCGCGCCGGTGTAGCCGCCCGGCTCGGTGCGCGCGCCGGCGGACATGTGGGTGACGCCGAGGGTGGCGATGGCGTCGCGCAGCGGCGCGGGCTCGCGGGTGGAAACCACGATGCCGACCTGCGGGAACAGGATGCGGAACGCGCAGATCAACCTGACGAAATCGCGGTCCGGAAGGAACAACTTCGGATCGGGAGTGTATTCGTAGTTTCCCGCATACGGGCGCATCCGCGGGAAGGCCACGGTGAGCTGCGCCTTCCAGCAGTGCTTGTGGAGATATTCAAGATGCGCGCAAAGGGCCATGGCATCGTGTTTCCAATCGGCCAGGCCGAACAGCGCGCCGATGCCGATGCGGCGGAATCCCCCGGCGTAGGCACGCTCCGGGCAGTCGAGCCGCCAGTCGAAGTTCCTCTTCGGCCCGGCGGTGTGGAGCGTCTGATAGATGGCGCGGTCGTAGGTTTCCTGATAGACGACGAGCCCCTCGGCGCCATGGCGGACGATCTCGGCGTATTGGTCGTCCTCCATCGGCCCGACCTCGATGGCAAGGGTGGGGATGAAGGGCTTGAGCGCGTCCAGACAATCCTGGAGGTAGCCTTCGGAAACGAACTTCGGATGCTCGCCCGCGACTAACAGAACACTGCGGAAACCGAGCGCGTGGAGATGTTTCGCCTCCCTCACCACCTGATCGACACCCAGCGTGGCGCGCAGGATCCTCGCATCGCGCGAGAACCCGCAATATGAGCAGTTGTTGACGCATTCGTTGGAAAGATAGAGCGGCGCGAAGAGTCGCATGGTGCGCCCGAAGTGGCGTCGGGTGATCTGCTGGCTCCGCCTGGCCATGGCCTCAAGAGAACCGCCGGTCGCCTCGTCGAGCAAACGCCCGAAGCGCCGCATCAGCGGAGTCGGGGAACGCATCAGACCGGGAAACGCATCGGCGAAGGCCATGGCGCGCGGAACATGCCCCGCCGGCCGGACCGCGTCAAAGGCGGATTCGTCACGGTTTTCAGCCGGGCGACTCGCAGGGTTTCCGGAAGTCGGGCCATGATGGGCACGCTTGGCCAGGCAAAGCCGCCCGTTCCGCCAAACAACCGGATCCCAGGGCGCTTCGGCGTTCCGGTATGGTGAGATCATCCGCTCCCACGGCTCCCGCCTCTGACCAGGGTCACGGATTTTCGGGAAAGACCCGGGTTTCTCCTTGAAACAACCAAACGCCCGTGGCCGTAGTCCACGACTGTTCCTTGTTATGTTCAAGCGCCTTCCCGTCATCGCCGTCATTCCAATTCTCCTTTCAAGCTGCGACCCCGCCGCGAGAAGTGGTGCCGAGGCAGTCGCCCCTGAAACGGAGGCACCTCCCGGGATGCCGATAGTTGAACCGGTTTCGCTGCCCCTGGAAATATCCTTCAACGAACACATCCAGCCCATCCTCTCCGAGTATTGTTACCATTGCCACGGACCGGATTCCGGCACCCGCGAGCCCAAAAAATCACCACTGCGCCTCGACCGCGTGGAAGACGCCTTCGCCCCGCGCGGGGATGGCAAGCCCGTCATTATCAAGGGAAAACCCGGAGAATCCCAGCTCGTCCACGTCATCCGCTCCCAGGATCCCGACGTGATCATGCCCCCGCCGAAGAGCCACAAGACGATGAACGAGCGCGAGATCGCCCTGCTCGAACGCTGGATCGAACAAGGCGCGGAATACGAACCCCACTGGTCCTTTGCCAGGATAGCGAAACCCGAAGTCCCCACTGCGGGCGAAACCTGGGCCGCCAATCCGATCGATCGCTTCATCGCCGCCAAACTCGACGAAACAGGCCTCAAGCCCAACCCGCCCGAAGATTCCCGACGTTTCCACCGCCGCCTCACTCTCGACCTCACCGGTCTGCCTCCCGAGCCCGCCGAGACAGACGCCTTCGCCAAGGCCATGGAAACAAACGCCCGGGCCGCCATCGAAGCCGAAGCCGACCGCCTGCTCGCCAC
This sequence comes from uncultured Luteolibacter sp., assembly GCA_964554865.1. GTDB lineage: Bacteria > Verrucomicrobiota > Verrucomicrobiia > Verrucomicrobiales > Akkermansiaceae > Luteolibacter. The sequence goes on from CAZKQK010000040.1 coordinate 22,255, forward strand.
CACCGCCAGCGCCGAAAACTTCGCCCGCCACTGGCTCGACGCCGCACGTTACGCCGATACCCACGGCATCCACATCGATAACTACCGCGCCATCTGGCCCTACCGCGACTGGGTCGTCCGCGCCTTCCAGCAGAACATGCCCTGGGACCGGTTCACCCTGGAACAGATCGCCGGCGACCTCCTTCCTGACAGAACCCTCGACCAACATGTCGCCACCGGTTTCTCCCGCTGCCTATCCACCACCGGCGAGGGCGGGGCCATCGGCGAGGAATACGAGGCCACCTATGCCAAGGACCGCGTGGACACCGTGTCCGCCATATGGCTGGGACTCACCACCGGCTGCGCGTCCTGCCACGACCACAAGTTCGACCCCGTGACGATGAGGGAGTTCTATCAACTCGCCGCCTTCTTCCGCAACACACCCATGTCTCCGCTCGACGGCAACAACGCCGAGCACCCGCCCAATGTCTTTGTCCCACTCATGGAGGACCGTGACCGCTGGGCCTCCGTGGCAACCGATATCTCAGGCATGGAAAAACAAATCGCCGCGCGCAAGACACAGGCCTGCGGCGACTACGAATCCTGGCTTGCCAATGCCAGCATCGCCCCGGACCGGCGGATCGACTCGACCCTCTCGCTCCACCTGCCGCTCGCCGAAGCCGAAGGACCGATCCACGGCACGGCCGATGGACAACCGCGCGAATGGCCCGCCGAAATCCCGCGCATCGACGCCCCGCTCGGCAAGGCGCCGCTTGTCAGCGAAACCACCGTCGAACTCGGCGACGTCGCCTCGTTTTCCCGTGGCGACCGCGTCACCTACGGCGGCTTCATCCGCATCGAGGGCAAGCCATACGGAGCCATTGTCGCCCGCATGAATCCCGCCCGGGCATTCCGCGGCTGGGACTTCTGGATCGAGGGCGGAAAACCCGGAAGCCACGTCATCGACTCCTGGGACAAGGCGGCCAACAAAACCGTCGCCAATGACGCGCTCAAGCCCGGCGAGTGGCACCACGTCATGATCACCTTCGATGGCGCGGCCTCCGGCCACCAGGCCCACGCCGTCCATGTGAATGGCAAGCGCGTCAACGCCACCACCTACCCCAACACCGTCGGCGGCACCATCGAGACGGCCGTACCCCTGCGCATCGGCACGCGCGAGGGAGGCGAGTCGAAACTCCGCGGCGGCCAGGTCGCGCTCCAGGATTTCCGCTTCTACCGCAGACTCCTCTCGGGCGCGGAGATCGCGGCCCTCGCCAACACCGCCCTGCTGTCACAGGTCGTCGCCACCCCGCCCGACCAACGGACCCGGGAACAGCTCGATTCGCTTTATCAATATTATATCTCTAACATCGACCCGCGTTCGCGCGAACTCGCCGCCAGACTCGACTCCCTGAAAGCCGAACAGGCCGCCATCCGCACCCGCGGCTCCGTCTCGCTCGTGATGGAGGAAAAGAAGGACCAACCCTTCGCCCACGTCCTCAACCGCGGCGTGTACGCCGACAAGGGCGAAAAGGTGCCGCCCGGCACCCCCGCCGTCCTGCCGCCGATGCCTGCGGACGCCCCCAACAACCGCCTTGGTCTCGCCCGCTGGCTCAACGATCCCGCCAACCCGCTTCCCGCCCGCGTCACCATGAACCGCGCATGGTATTATCTCTTCGGCGCGGGCATCGTCGAGACAAACGACGACTTCGGAATCATGGGCGCGCGCCCGAGCCATCCGCAGTTGCTCGACTGGCTCGCCGCGGAATTCATCGACTCGAAGTGGGACCACCGCCACATGCTGAAACTCATCGTTTCCTCCGCCACCTATCGCCAGTCCGGCGCGGTCAGTCCGGAGAAACTCGAAAAGGACCCGTCTAACAGACTCCTGGCCCGCGGCCCGCGCGTCCGGCTCGACGCCGAACCCATCCGCGATCTCGCACTCGCCGCCTCCGGACTGCTCTCAACCAAGGTCGGCGGCCCGCCGGTCAAACCCTATCAGCCGGAAGGCATCTGGGAGGCCGTCGCCATGCCTCAGTCAAACACACGCCACTACCGCCAGGACAAGGGCGAGTCGCTCTACCGCCGCTCCCTCTACACCATGTGGAAACGCACCGCGGCGCCGCCCACCATGGAAATCCTCAACGCACCCACCCGCGAGACCTTTTGCGTCCGGCGCGACCGCACCAACACCCCGCTCCAGGCGCTCGCCCTGCTCAACGATCCGCAGTTCGTCGAAACCTCGCGCGTATTGGCCACCCGCACTATCGCCGGATCATCGGACTTCGATTCCCGCATCGACCACGTCACCTCGCGCCTCATCTCACGCGCCCTCGCCCCGGACGAACGCGCCCTCGTCAGGGCCTCGCTCGATGAAGTGCTCGCCAACTTCCGCAAACAACCCGAAGACGCCGCCAAACTGCTCGCCACCGGCGAGTCGCCCGCACCCAAGGATGGCGACCTGCCGGAACTCGCCGCCTGGACAGTCATCTGCAGCCAGATCCTCAACCTCGACGAAACCATCACCCGCTAGGTCTTTGAAATCCCGAATCCCGAATTTCAAATCCCAGCTCCCCGCGCCATGAACCCTCTCCTCGAAGCCCACAACGCCGCCTACTCGCGCCGCCAGTTCTTCCGCAAGTCCGGCACCGGCCTCGGCATGGCCGCCCTCGCCTCGCTGCTTGGCCCGCGCGTCACGGCCGCCTCCGGGAAACCCGCCGGCACGGACGGCCCGCTGCCTCAGTTCGCCCCGAAGGCGAAGCGCGCCATCTACATCTCACTCATCGGCGCGCCGTCACAGATGGACCTGTTCGACTACAAGCCGCACCTTTCCAAACGCTTCAGGGAAGACCTCAACGGCTGGCTGAAAGAACAGGGCGAACGCCTCACCGGCATGACCTCCGGCCAGTCCGCCTTCCCGCTCGCGCCCTCGATCTTCAAGTTCGCCCAACACGGCCAGTCCGGCGCATGGGTTTCCGAACTTCTCCCATGGCACGCGAAAATGGTGGACGACCTTTGCATCGTCAAATCGATGCACACGGACGCCATCAACCACGAGCCCGCCAACCAGCTTGTTTACACCGGCTCCATGCAAAACGGCAAGGCATCCCTCGGTTCCTGGCTTTCCTACGGCCTCGGGTCGATGAACGAGGAGCTGCCATCCTTCGTCGTCCTCCACGCCACCCACACCTCGCCCTATGCCAACGTCCAGGCCATCTCAAACCGCCTCTGGGGCTCCGGTTTCCTTCCCGGCAAACACTCCGGCGTCTCGCTCCGCTCGCTCGGCGATCCCGTGCTCTTCCTCGACGACACGCCCGGCATCTCGCGCGAGACCCGCCGCGCCATGCTCACCGGCCTCAACGAACTGAACCGCAAGTCCTTCTCCGCCATTCAGGACCCGGAAATCGAGGTCCGCATGCAGCAATACGAAATGGCCTTCCGCATGCAGGCCTCCGTCCCGGAACTCGCCGACCTCTCCGGCGAAAGCGAGGCGACCTATCAACTCTACGGAGATGATAGCAAAAAGCGCGGCACCTTCGCCAACTCCGCGCTCATGGCGCGCCGCCTCCTCGAACGCGGCGTCCGCTTCGTCCAGATCTTCCACCGCGGCTGGGACCAGCACGGAGACCTCCCGCGCGACCTCGCCTCGCAGTGCAAGGATGTCGATCAAGGCTGCTACGGCCTCATCCAGGACCTCAAGCGCCGCGGCATGCTGGAGGACACCCTCGTCATCTGGGGCGGCGAGTTCGGCCGCACCGTCTACTGCCAGGGCGGCCTCACCGAGACCAACTACGGACGCGACCACCACCCGCGCTGCTTCACCATCTGGCTCGCGGGAGGCGGCATCAGGGGCGGCCAGGTCTATGGCGAAACCGACGGGATGAGTTATAACATCGTCCAAAACCCCGTCCACATCCGCGATCTCCACGCCACCCTCCTGCACGCCCTCGGCCTTGAACACGAACGACTCTCATTCAAGTTCCAAGGCCTCGACCAGCGCCTCACCGGCGTGGAACCCGCCAAAGTGATCGGCGGTTGGTTTGCCTGAGGTTTTGCGGATCGATCGATCCCACCTTGGCGGATTCCGCCTGAAACACGGCCGGGGAAACGTCTGCCCGGGTCCGGTTTCCCGGGCGCCGCGGCCGTTTCCCGGATCCTAGGGATCTTGGTAGGTAGCGTCAAACCCGCGGGCGGGTTATACACAGGATCCCCGGACTGATCCCGGAAACCCGCCACGGCCGATGAAAACCCAATCAATCGTTGGACCACACGCCCATCCCGCACCCGCAGACCGCGCGGGTTTCGCGCTGGTGGTCTGCCTTTCGCTGATGATCCTGCTCACGGTGATCGCCGTCGGCCTGCTCTCGCTCGGAGCGGTCTCGCTGCGCGCCTCCTCCCACGGACTACACGTCGCCACGGCACGCGCGAACGCCCGCATGGCCCTGGCGCTGGCCATCGGCGAGCTGCAGAAACACACCGGCCCGGACACCCGGGTCACCGCCCGTGCCGACGTGCTCTCCGAGGAAAACCCACCGGTCACCGGCGTGTGGAAAAGCTGGGAGGGAACCAATCACGAGCAATCGGGAAGCGCCGCCGGCAGGCCGGTTTCCCCCGGAAACTACCGCTCGAAAAAGGAGGAGCGCTTTCTCACCTGGCTCACCTCCGCCAGCGCCCCGAACGGTTCATCCCTTCCCGACACCGGCACGGGCACAGGCAAGGTGACCCTGCTCGGCGAGCGCTCCATCGGAAAAGGCGACGGCCGCGACAAACTCCAGATCCACCTCACTCCGGACCGGATCACCGGAAGCGGAGCCGGTTCCTTCGCATGGTGGGTGAGCGGGGAAAACCAGAAGGCCCGCATCCCCGTGCCACACGAGCCGGCCGGCGACTCGGCGGGCCACTGGGCGGTACATCTCAAATCCCACTCCGTGGCCGATCCCGAACCTTTCGGCATGGGAAAACTTCTCGACGATCCCTCGCCGGCCGAAAAGGCGCCCACCCTCGGCGCCGCGGACTTCATCGGCGGCGGGTCCGGGCTGCGCCCTTCCCGCGAGTTCCGCCACGATCTCAGCGCCTGCTCGGTGGGGCTCCTCACCAACACCGCCACCGGAGGATGGAGAAAGGATTTTTCACTTCTAACGGAAAACTGGTCGAGGGTGGGCACATCCAACCTCCCCTTCTTCCGGCTCACCCCGGCCAACAACGCCTCCGCCGCCATCCCCACCTCCGTCAATCCGCTCGCGGCCCGCTCGATGATCTATCCATGGTCCGCCTACCGCGGCGGAGCGGGCTTCATCCCGATCTATCAGCACGGCGCGGTCGCGAGTTGGGAGCACCTCAAGGACTACATCCTCGCCTATCGCGAAAAAGGCATGAACATCCCCGTCGGCGGAAACGCGAGGATCGCTTCCGTTTCCACGCCCATCGACGGCGAGGCGTTCTCGTTCCTCCACCGCGTCCGCGTGCTTCCCGTCATCGCCCGCGTCCAGTGGGTGTTCTCCCATTGGGCTGCGGGATCGGGTGACAACTACGAGCCCAGACTGCTGCTCACGCCGGTCGTCACCATGTGGAATCCCTACAATGTCGAGATGACGTTTTCCGGAGTCCCGCTCACCTTCTCGCTGCACAAGCCCCTGCCCGTCGCCCTGAAATACACCATCGGCGCGGCCGCCGCCGCCTCTTTCTCATGCCTTACCTCCGGCAGCACGAACTACCCCTCGTCCCTGTCCTCCTCCGGCGTGCTGAATTATGTGATAAGTTCTCCCTTCACCCTCAAACCCGGTGAGACCCGCGTCTTCAGCCCCACCGCGACTCCCGCGGAGGCAAGTGCCTCGCTGCAGCTCCAGCAGGGATACCGCAGCCGGGGCGGCCACTATTTCCCGCTGCGCACCGGCGCGGCGGCCGTCCTGTTTCCCGCCGCGACGACCATGCGCGCCGAGGCCCGCTTCGACACCGCCTTCAGCGACGGACCCGCCGCCGGCTCGGCGAGCACGGGCGTGGGAATCTATCTGGACATGTCATTCGGCGGCGCGCGCCACCTCGCCTACCGCATGACTTACACCCCGAGGGTGGCCACCGAGATGTACAAACCCATCAGCGGGCTCGCCTCATCCCCGCCGCTGTCGTCCGCCGCCTCCAATCCCACGCCCTTCATGACCACGATCTTCGGCGCGCGCATGGCCAGCCGCACCCACATCGCCGCCAAGGGCTTCGTCCAGTCCAGCCCGCTCGTGAACTACACCGCCATGGGCGGCAAGGATATGGTGGAAGTGACCATCACCCGCCACTACGGCGGGACCAACCATCCGGTCAACTCGCCCTTCGACTACAGCTTCGAGAAAGTGGCTCCCGCCGGTGACAGCCTGCTGCCCAACGAAAGCGACAGCACCGGACGCGGATACATCGTCACCGGCTTCACCAAGGCGGACGGCCTGTCCCGCTGCGTCATCGCGGAACTGCCCACCCGCCCGGTCGTTTCACTAATGGAGTTGCAGAATTGGGACATCCGCTATGAAAACCCCATCCCGCCCTTCGCCTTCAACATCGTGGGCAACAGCGATGCAAGCCCGCTGCTGCCCGCGGACGCGGTGGTGAACAAGGCGGACGCCGGCCTCGCCACCAACCTTCAGCACGATGACTCGTATTGCGCCAACCACCTGCTCTTCGACGATTGGTTTTTCTCCTCGATCACCCGCACGCCAAACGGCTTCGGCAATGGTGGCAGCGTCCAGAAAACCTATGCCGATTTTGTCAGCGGCAAGGCCCCGCTCGCCATCCGCGGCTACCGGCCGCTGGCCGAGGATTACGCCGAGGCCGCCGCCTCATCATCCGCCACCGCCCTGTTCAACAAACACGCCAATAGGAACGATTCCTGGAGGACCATCGCCTCGCGCATCGAGGTGAGCGGAATGTTCAATGTGAACTCCACCTCGGTCACCGCCTGGCGCGCGCTGTTAGGCCACGCGCGCGGCCAGAAGATCCCCCACATCCGCGAAAGCGGGGCCGGATGGAGCGTCGCCCTGTCGGATGAATCGGATCACGCCATGTCGCGCTTCAGCGTGGCCGGTGACGTGGAGAGCCGCCAGCCGGGTTCGTCCGGCGCGTTTCCCGAAGCCGCCGAGTTCGCCGGTTACCGCGTCTTCGGGGAGGAAATGCTGGACTCGCTCGCGGAGCGCATCGTCGGACAGGTCAGACGACGCGGCCCCTTCCTTTCCCTTGCGGAGTTCGTCAACCGCCAGTTGTCATCCGGCGATCTCGCGCTTGCGGGAGCCGTGCAGACCGCCCTCGACGAACTCTCCGAATCCTCCTCCACCGATCCCTACGCCGGGATCACCTCGGTGATCGACAAGGTCGCCTCGGCCACGCCACCCGCCGCCGCGGATGCGGAATACCGGTTCCCCGCCGCCGCCAGCGGCCACAGCACCTACGGCCTGCCCGGCTGGACACGCCAGGCGGATGTCCTCCGCCCGCTCGCCCCCATCCTGAGCGCCAGGGACGACACCTTCACCATCCGCGCCTATGGTGACGCCCGCGATCCTTCGGGAAATATCACCGCCTCCGCCGTCTGCGAGGCCGTGGTCCGGCGCGTCCGCGAGTTCGTCGATCCCCGCGATGCCGCGGACTCCCTCAACCAACCCGCCCTCGGTGTGAACAAAACCTTCGGCCGCGGCTATCGGATCGAGTCATTCCGCTGGGTCGATCCGTCCGAAGTCTGAGACCCGTCTTTTATCATATCATCTTCCATATCATCCCCGCCATGCGTCCCGCCATCCTGTTTCTCCCGGTCCTTCTGGCTGTCCTGGCCGCGCCATCCGGCGAAGCCCGCACCTGCCGCATCCTGTTTCTCGCCGCGCCGGACGACGCGCCGGAGAAACTCCACCTCTTCGACGGCAGCTCGGCCCGCGAGGTCGAGCTGCCCCGCATGAACCTCTCCCCGGTCTATCAACTCGCCGCGGGAGACGTCACCTTGCGCCTGCTGCCAGAACCGCCACCCACGGCGGACACAGTCGATCCGCGCGCTCCCTCCGCCCGCATCGCCGCCGGAGTCAGCGATTGTTATCTGCTCGTCAGCCCGGATCCGTCCAACCCCGTGGCCCCCGTTTCCATCCAGGTGATCGACGCCAGCCCCGACAAGCTGCGCAAGGGCCAGATGCTCTGGTTCAACCTCGGCGCCAATCAGGTGGGCGGCAAGATCGGCTCCCGGCAACTGGCGATGAAGGCGAACTCGCGCGCCGTGATCGACGCCCCCGCGACCGGTCACGATTCCTACCACGTCAATCTCACCTTCCGCATCCCCGGCGACGAACGGCTCTTCCCCCTCTGCGAAACCAAGTGGCTCCACGATCCCTCCTCGCGCACCGTTTTCTTCATCATCACCGAAAAGGGAAACCGCACTCCGAGAATACTCGGTTTCCCGGACACCAGGATCGATGAGGGGGATGGCGCCCGGACATCCCGCACGCCCGGCCCTTGATGATCCCGGAGGCATCTGCCATGGATAGCCGCGTGAACGGTATCGTCCGCCTGATCCCCGTCGCCGCGCTCGCATGCGCGGCGCACGCGGCCCCGGAGCCCTATCGCGCGGACGATCACACGCTCCACCTCTGGCACCTCGACGAGCCCGGTCCGCCATTTCATGATTCCGGCCGCAGTCCCACCATCCTGTGGGGCCTCCTCAATGGCGCGAAGGCCTCCGTCCCCTCGCTCGAAGGCTTCGGCAACGGGGTTTCCTTCATGTGGCGGCCGGGCCATGAAACGGGCGGCGGGCGCCCCTACGGCCCCATCCTGCTCGCACGTCCCGAGCTTGCCACCGGTGATGACGACAACGTGGACGGCCCGTTTCCCATCGCCGGCGAGGACGGCGCGTTCACCATCGAGGCTCTGGTGAAATTCGACATCCTGCCCTCCGCCACACCGGGTTACGCCTCGGACATCGTCACCATGGATGATGACGCCACCAGCCGCCGCCTCTTCCTCTTCCGCGTGGAAAACCCCGGCTTCCTCTCATTCATCCCGCTCTACGGAAACTCCGTCAGCGGTGGCGGCCTCGCCACCATCCCCACCCGCGGCCCGCATGCCATCAATACCGGCGATTGGTTTCACGTCGCCGTCACCTATGACGGACGCGACAACGTCACCGACAACCTCAAACTCTACTGGACCCGCGTCGGCGCGGACTCCTCCGGAGCCAATCAAATCGGCCGCGGCACGCTGATCACGGATCTCGGCCCGGAACTCGGCGACTTCGCCATCGGCAATTCCGGAAAATACAACACGCTCGGCCCCTTCGAGTTTTTCCCCGGCACCATCGACGAAGTGCGGATCAGCGACATCGCGCGAAAACCCCACGACTTCTGCTTCGTCAGCGGGGAAGCGCGCGACGCCGCCGAGGAACGCATCCTCATCGATCAGGCGAAACCTCCGCAGCCCGAACTGATGGTCCGCGGCATCCTTGTGGACGGCCAGCCGGTCGCCATCCCGGCCAACCGCAAACCCTTGGAAATCGGACCGGGCATCCGCCGCATCGATTTCGACTTCGGCTTCACCGGCGATCCCGGAATCGGCCAGGTCGATGTGAAATGTCAACTCGACGGCCTGGAGGAAATCTGGCGGCCCGTCGACCGCGGCATGGATCTCACGGTGGAAACGCTGGACGCCGGCGGGAATTCGCTCTCGCTGACGATCTTCTCCGCCACCCGCACCAGTCCCGGATGGGGCGGAGACGCCCTCGAGTCCCGGCTCGTGCGCCGCATGGAGCCGCTCTTCATCCCGGAGAAAACCCGCATGGTCAGGGTCACCATGAACTCCGGCACGCCGGACACCACCGGCTGCTGGATCATTGACGATCTCACCCTCGCACGCTCGTCCAAACCGGAGGCAAATCTCTGGAGCAATGGCGACTTCAGCAGGGGCGAGCGGCTCGATCAGGTGAGCGGCATCCCCGAGGGATGGACCCGCGGCGGCAGCGAGCCCGCCATCGCGCGCCTCATGCTGGTGGACACCTCCGCGCTCGTGCTGCTGGACGCCGAGCAGGAACACGCCGCGTTCTGGACATGCACCCAACCTCTCGGCATCCGCCCCGCACCCGGTGGGGAAACCTTCCTGCTGGCATGGTCCGAGGCCTGCAATGTGATATCCGGCGCGTCCCTCCGCGCCAGTTATGTCAATCTCCCTTCCGGCAACTATACCTTCCGCGCGATCGCCGTGGCGGACGGGGCCACCGCCCGCACGGTCCACCTGTCACTGCCCTTTGTCATCCTCCAGCCATTCTGGAAACACTCGTCCTTCATCCCCTCCATGGTCGCGGCCTCGGTGTTGCTCGCCGGCGCGCTGCTGTTTCTCGGATACCGGCGCAGGTCGCGCCACCGCCTCGCCGCCATCAAGCTCGCCAATGCCGTCGAACGGGACCGCGCCCGCATCGCAAGGGATCTCCACGACGACCTCGGCACCCGCGTCTCGCTCATGAAACACACCGCCACCGTGGTGCGCCACACGCTCGACAGCGATCCTTCCGGAGCCCGTCTCCTAACCGTCAGGCTGGAACGCGTGGCCTCGGAGCTGGTCCGCGCCATGGACGGCCTGGTCTGGGCCGTGAACCCCTCCAACGACACCCTCGAGCACCTCGCGGGCCACCTCTCCGGCGTCGCCCAGGAAATCTTCCGGGACGCGCCCGTCTCCCTGCGCATCTCCATTCCCACGGACCTTCCCGGGGTCAACATCCGCTCGGACTTCAGACATCACTTCGCCCTCGCCGTGAAGGAGTCTCTCCACAACGTCCTCAAACACGCCGGCCCCTGCGAGGCCAGCCTCAGCCTGCGCTTCGAACACTCCTCCCTCATCGCCGAAATCGCGGACAGCGGTCCCGGTTTCGATTCCAACAAACCCGAAACCGGAAACGGATTGTCGAACCTCCGGGCGCGCGCCGCCGAACTCGGCGGCACCTGTGAAATCCAGTCCTCACCCGGAAACGGCACGCGGGTCGTTTTGCGTTGCCCTCTTCCCCTGAATCCGGTGGCCTGAACCCATGAAAGACAACGCGCGTAGGGTAGTGGTGGTGGAGGACGATTCCGGTTTCCGGGAAACGTTCACCGAAGCCATTGCATCCTGCCCGTCCTGGATCCTCGCCGCCAGCCACGTCCGCGCGGAATCCGCCCTCGGCGAGATTCCGCTCGATCCCCCGGATGCCGTGATCGCGGACATCCAGTTGCCCGGCATGTCCGGCATCGAGCTGGTGCGCAAACTCAAGCCGCTCTGCCCTTCCACCCAGTTTCTCATGGTGACCGTCTTCGAGGATGCGGACAAGGTCTTCGAGGCCCTCGCCGCCGGTGCCTCCGGATACATGCTGAAACGCGATGTCCACAAGCTCCTCATCAACTCCCTGGACGATCTGCTCAACGGCGGCGCGCCCATGTCCAGCGCCATCGCCCGCAAGGTCGTCCAGCACTTCCAGCTCCCGGTCCAGGGCCCGGAAGCCGACTTCCACCTCACCCAACGCGAAAAGGAAACGCTCGACCTGCTGGTAAAGGGATACTTCTACAAGGAGATCGCCGACGAACTCGGCATCCGCATCGACACCGTCTCGTTCCACCTCGGAAACATCTACCGGAAACTCCACGTCCGCACCCGCAGCGAGGCCATCCTCAAATACATGGGCAGGACGGCCGAGCCTTGATAACTATTGCGCCACCTGGATGGCCAGCTTCAGACGGTAATCGGAACGCCTGATCCTCTTCCCGGAGACAGGCCGCGGACCGGGTTCCGCGATGCCGATCCCGTATGATTTCACGATGCCCATCATGCCCATGGGATGCTTGATTTCGGATCACCCGTCCGGCGAATGCGCGGCAAATGAATCCCCATGTCTAACAGATTCTCACATCGGAATCCAATGATCGACATCGGTGGCCCGCCCGACCATGGTTGCGCAACCTTCCCGGAAACGAATCATGAAAGCCCTCCCGCGCCTGCTTGTCATCTGCTCCCTGCTTCACTCCGTCGCACCGGCGGAGGAAGTCAAACTCCCCTCCAGTGAAAAGCTCCATCTCTTCCTCCTCGCCGGACAATCCAACATGGCGGGGCGTGGCAAGGCGGACGCGGCGTCCGGAAGGACGGATCCGCGCATCATCGCCCTCGATAAAAACGGCGCGTGGAAAATCGCCGCCGATCCGCTCCACTGGGACAAACCCGCCGCCGGCACCGGCATTGGCCGGCCCTTTGCGGCCACCATCCTGAAGAGGAATCCGGGCATTGCCGTGGGCCTCATCCCCACGGCCTGCGGCGGATCCCCCATCGCTGCATGGCAACCCGGAAAATACTGGAACCAGACAAAAAGCCATCCGTGGGACGACTCCATCGCCGCCGCGAAAAAAGCCATGCGCGACGGCACCCTCAAGGCCGTCCTCTGGCATCAGGGGGAGGCTGACTGCGGTCCCGGGAAATCCGATGCCTACGAAAAAAACCTGGAGGCCCTCATCACGCGTTTGCGCCGCGAACTCAACTCGCCGGACCTCCCCTTCATCATCGGCCAGCTCGGAAACTTCCCGCGCAAGCCGTGGACCGAACACCACAAGACCGTCGACGCCGCCCAGCGGGCCGTCGCCAAACGGCTCAAGAACGTCGCATTCGTCCCGATCAACAAGCCATCCTCCATCGGAGACAACCTGCATTTCGACACCGCGACACTTCGCCGCTTCGCCGATGGTTATGCAAAGGCCTATCTCGGAATGGCTCACAAATCCCGCTGATCGCTCGACCGGGCTCGTGAAAACACCTTCATGAAACCCATCTCCACCAGCCTGAAACCTTTGCTCGGCGCGGCCGCCGTTCTTGTTGGTTCCGCGTTCCCCGCTCCATGCCGCGCGGCGAACGACAATATCCGCTTGTCTCCCGGCACGCCCCTGCTTGTCCCGAAGGAAACTCCTCCGTCCGTGAGAATGGCCGTCACGGATTTGCAGAGGGATTTGGAAAAAATCCTCGGCCGGCCCTCGCCCGTCATCGAGGACGAGAAGGAACTCAAGGGACGCCCGGCCGTCCTGATCCTGACGAACGGCTCCAGCCGCCCGGCCTGGCATGAGGCGGCGGTCACCGGCAGCGAGGCCCATGGAATCCATACCAGGGAGATCGGTGGACGGAAATGCGTCGTGCTCGAAGGCGCCGATCCGCGCGGAACGGTCTATGCCATCTACTCGTTCTCGGACGCTTTTCTCGACATCCCGCCGCTGTGGCATTGGGCGGACTGGGCGCCCGTCCGTCGCGAGGCGGTCGATGTGCCGGCCGATACGAAACGGATTTTTCCACCCGCCCATGTGCGATGGCGCGCGTGGTTCAACAATGACACCGATTTCCTGACGCCTTGGCTCAGACGATCGCCGGATCACGAACAGGCGATGCTCGAAACCATCCTCCGCTTGAAATACAACACGTTCGAGGTCGGTGGCATCGCGGATCTGCGGCCCGGCGCTCCGCGGCATGCGGTCCGGTCCGATGTCCGCAAGGCCCACGAACGCGGTTTGGCCATCACGCATCACCACACCTCGCCGCTCGGTTCGAACCTGTCCGCCTGGGAGGCCTTCTGGGAACGCGAGGGGAAGAAGGCCCCGCCGCTTTCCGTTAGAAGCGCCGGAAAGCTGGAGGAGTTCTGGCGATACCATGTCGAGACGGCGAAGCGGGCCGGCCTTGAGGTCGTTTGGACCTTGGTTTTCCGGGGCGCCCGCGATATCCCGTTCTGGGAAACCTACGCGGATTCCCCCGCCGGAGAAAGGGAGAGGTCGCAGGTGATCAATGAAATGCTGCGAACCCAGGCGGACATCGTGAAGGAAGTCACCGGAAACCCGGCGCCGGACATGCGCACGACCTTCTACAACGAGGGAACCACGCTTCTGACAGCCGGTCTGCTGCACCCGCCCGCCGAACCCACGCTGATCTGGACATTTGTCGCCGCGAGGCGCGACCACTTTCCGACCGAATTCGTGCGCGGCCTGAGACCCGTGCCCGGCCGCAGGATCGGCTACTATCTGAACTTCCAGTTCACATCCAGCGGCTCCCATCTCGCTCCCGCCGAAGGCCCGTGGAAAATGGCTGCCAACTACCGGATCGCCGAGGCCGCGGGAAGCGAACCGCTCGCCTTCACCGTGGTGAACGCGGGGAACATCCGGGAACATCTCGCCGAATTGTCAGCCAACGCCGCGATGATGTGGCGCTTCAAGGACTTCGACGCCGACGCGTTTCTCCGGACTTATTGCGCCCGTTATTTCGGAGCGGACCGTTCGGCCGAAATCGCCGCGCTTTACCGTGATTACTATCAGGCCTATTGGATGCAGAGGAAACCGGACATCCCGGACTTCGACCGGCAGTATATCTTCCAGGATCTGCGTTATCCTCGGGCTGTGGAAATGCTGCTCAAGGACATGGCCGCGGGCGTCCATCGGCCGAATCCGCTGGATGGACACGCGCTCGACAACCCGGACAAAGGCAGCGTCGGCTATTTCCGCGTGGAACCGCAACCGGGAGATGCCGGCCAACTCGGCGCGCTCCTTCGCGGGACCACCGAATCACGGCGGAAATTCGCCGCTGTGGTGAACCGTGCCACCGAACTCCAGCCACCCGCAGGCGCAGGCCGGACCTTTTTCACCGACAACCTCCTGGCCCGCGCGAAGATCATGGAGTCACTCAACACCCTTCTCCACGAAACCACCCTCGCCTATCAATCCCACGGCCGCCGCAAAGACCGCCGCAAGCACCTCGAATCCGCAATCGCAGCCCTCGACGCGGTGAAAACCACACTCGACGAAACCCGGCACGGCTCGTTCGACGGATGGTACGATGGCGACCGTGTCTCCGGCCTCGCAACCCTCCGCAATCGCCTGGAAAAGGAAGCCGAAAGGCAGGGACCGGTCTTGAGGGACAGGGACGGCCCAACGCGGCCGGCCGGCGAATGAAACGCAAAAAACCCACCCAAGAACCGCCATCCGTCCCATTCTCACGAATGCGCCCACGGAAAAGGAGGCGGGCGCTTGGGAAACCGCCTGCCCGCGTCATGGCTCCAACATGGAGCCACCACTCCGTTCTCAGTCTTCGACGCGGGTGAGGTCGTGCCCGGGTTTGGGGTAGCCTTTGGCGGTGATGGCGGCTTTGGTTTCATCGACCATCTGCCGGGTGACCTCGAAGCGGTAGGGGCGGTAGTCGTTGAGTTCGATGGTCCCGACATGATAGAAGCCCCAGCTTTCGAAGAAGGCGGTGAGGTCGAGTTTGGCGACATCGCAGCAGATGCGGGTGAATTCGAGTTGGTTGCGGATCGATTCGTTGCCGGTTCCGGCGTGGGGGCGGCGGCGCATTTCCTCCATCACGTCGGCGTAGAAGTCCGGCTTGCCGTGGCGCGAGAAGTGGAGGTGAAGCTGCCAGAAGGGCACGAGGCGGTCGAAGACGTCCCTGGCTCCGAGCAGGGAAGGCGCGGGTTCCGCCATGATGATGTTTTTCCGGGCGGAGGCATAGTTTCCCTGCCGCTTGAGGCGGCTCGGATTGCCGAGGGTGGTGGTGACGAAGAGGGTCATGATGTTGTTGCTGACCTCGGTCATGCCGCCCCAGGTGAGTTGCGGGCGCATCTGGAGGACGTGGCCGACCTCGTGGTTGAAGCCCCAGCAGGGATCGCCCTTGATGACGACATCCGGGTCCGCGACCATGCGCATGGTGCCCCGGTTGCCGAGGTAGGCCACGCCGTCGCCGTCGCGGAACATGTAGTAGTTGTGGTTGACGCGCGCGAGGATGCGGTTGCGGGGCAGCTTGCCGTATTTGACGAGGCCCATGAATTCGTATTGCAGGCGCAGCATGCGGTCGTAGTTGCGGATCAGCTCCAGCCCGCGGCCGCGGGTGAATGTTTTGAACCACTCGACGGGGTAGGCCACCTGGATGTGTTCGCCGCGCGCGTCCATCACCGGGTTGACCGCCGAGTCCAGCAGGCGGTCCCAATCGGCGTTGGTGTGCCTGGCGGCGTCGAAGTAGCCGTTCACGAGGCCGGTCGGGAAGTGGACGGTGATTTCCGGCGCGTCGCCGGCGTGATCGTCGAAGTAGCTGAGATAAGCCAGGCCGGGTTTGGTGACGGTGATCGTGTTCACGCCTTCGGTGAGCGGAAACTCCTGGCGCTTGAGCCCCCAGCCGGCCGGGTCCTTGGTTGGCGGCGTGCCGGGCGGCGGCATGCGCATCCAGTCCGGCAGCAGAAGCGAGAGTTTCCTGCCCTTCGCGGCGCCCACGAACACGATGTGCTCCCCGGCATCGAGGTGCATGCCCGTGATGTTCTCGTAACGGCTGAATCCGTCGCCGAGCTTCAGGGTTTCGCCAAGTTCGCGGGGCGAGGGGTAGGCCTTGTAGGCGGCGATGCGGTGTTCGCGGTCATAGGTGCCATCGGCCATGGCGGCGGCCACCTTGGCGAGCAGCGGGCTCTTGAACGCGGCCGGATCGATCTTGGAGATGTCCTCACGCAGGCTGCTGGCGCTGGAATCGGTAAAAAACTTCAGGTCGCCCCGCAGATCGTCCGCCGGGGAGGCCTTGGCGGACATGGTGGCGAGGACGGCGGCGGCAAACACAGGGAATGACGGGCGGAAAAACGGAATTCGGAGCGATGCAATCATGGGATCAAAAGGGAACAAAAACGACATGGGAGGAGACGGCGGCGATTTGGAAAATCTTTCGCGGAATTGGCGGCGGTCGTTGCGTTTCACGCCAATGCCGGAAGATGGAATAGGGGTGCTTTTCCAGAAGGTCACCATGGAAACCCATGCTGGCAGGCCGCCTTGTCGCATCGCCCGGCCGGACTCCCGGTTCGCTGCCGGGTCGGCTTTGTTTCCCGGTTGAGGTTGCCTGACGCGCGGAATAGGCCCGCAACCTCGGAAGCCGGGTTTATTGTTCCGGTTCGATGTTTCCGCTTTCCATTCCTTTATGGGCGTGAGGATCAGCGATCAACCGTGACGCGCATGAAGTGGCGGGGATGGTCGGGGTCGGATTTTTCGACGATGTCGGAGACTTCGATGGTGTGGAGGGCTCCGGTGCCGGTCTCGGTGACGGCGGCTCCGGAAGCCGTGCCGTCGATAACGTTCGAGAAAAGCGCGCCGCCGGTGCCGCGGGCGATCTCGCGCCAGTTTCCGGAGTTGGGGTCATCGGCGACCCAGACGCTGGTGACCACGTCGAGGGCGTGGGCGTTGCGGGTGAAGGTGAGGGTGAGGCGGTCGGTGGGCTTGGTGAGTTGCGGGGAATCACCGGCGTTGGGTGAGTTGGGATCGTAACCGAGCGCGTAATCCAGCAGGTTGTTGATGCCGTCCTTGTCGGGATCCGCGGTGTCGGCGGCCTCGCCGCTGTCATCGGTGGTGCCGAAATGGATATATCTCCAGACATTGATGTGGGTGATGAGACCGGCGACGGCTTCCGGCGACGGTTCGCTTTCTCCGGCGGCGTTCCAGGCGGTGACGAGGTAGGAGTGGAGATCGCCGGGAGTGGTGGTGTCGTTGAACGCGGGCCCGAAAACGGTGGCGATGGTTTCATGGTTGTCCCCGCCGGGCGTGCCGCGTTTGACGGTGTAGTGGGAGGCACCGGGCGAGGCGGTGTTTCCACCGGTGGCTGTGAGTCCGGCGGGTGCGACGGGCGGCAGCGCGATGGTGAGGGAAAGCGTGCCACCACCGGCGGCGAGCGGATAGATGTATCCTTCCGGCACCTCATCGATGATGAAGCCCGATGGATTGATATCTCCCGCCCCGGTGATGAGCGGATATCGACGCCAGCGCCGGCACCCTTGGCTCCTTCGGCCTCGCCCGCAATGTGACACCATCCGCCACACCGGCAGCGGCGCAAGGCAACCGGGAAATACTGCGGATGCCGACTTGCTGACAGTTAATGGTTTCATGAACGCCGGCACCATTACCTGATCCTCCTCCCCCGGATGGATCTACCGCATCACCGGCTCCGCGGACCTCGCCTCCTTCCCCCACGAGGCCGCCTCCGGCATCGAATCGCAAGGCCCCGTCACCAGCCACACCTTCGGTTTCCCCACCCCTCTCCAAAACCGCCCCAGAGCTGAATGGCGCGTAGATAAGCCGAATTTCGCAAGACTGAGGCAGGGACGGCTCTC
>CAZKQK010000041.1:0-39068 GCA_964554865.1 uncultured Luteolibacter sp.
AACCGACGACCTGCTCATTACGAATGAGCTGCTCTACCCCTGAGCTACAGCGGCGCGCGCGGGGAACGCGGGCGGAGGAAACCAAAGCCCTGCCCTTCCCGCAAGCGTGAAATGGACCCGGACCGGCACTTCTGTCCGCCCGGGAACCCCCCCTTGAGAGTCGATTTCACAGGCTCCGCTCGCGGATCTCCTCCGCAATCTCCGCGAGGAACTGGTCCAGCGGCCTGGTGCCGAGGTCGTCCTTGTCGCGGTGGCGGACCGAAACGCTGCCCTCCTCCGCCTCGCGCTGGCCGATGACGAGCATGTAGGGCACGCGTTCAAGGCGGGAGTTGCGGATCTTGGCGCCGATCTTGTCGGAGGTGCGGTCGATGGTGACGCGCACTCCGGCGTCGGCGAGTTTGGCGGCGGCGGCCTCGGCGAAATCGAGGGTTTTCTCGGAAATCGGCAGCACGCGGACCTGTTCCGGCGCGAGCCAGGTGGGGAACTTGCCCTCGAAGTGCTCGATGAGCAGGCCGGTGAATCGCTCCATCGAGCCGAAGGGCGCGCGGTGGATCATCACCGGAACATGCGGCTGGTTGTCCGCTCCGACATAACCGAGTCCGAATCTAACAGGAAGATTGTAGTCCACCTGCACGGTGCCCAGCTGCCAGTCGCGGCCGATGACATCCTTGACGACAAAGTCGATCTTCGGCCCATAGAATGCGGCCTCGCCGGGTTCCTCGGTGTATTCGACGCCGAGCGTTTGCACGGCTTCGCGCAGGGCGGCCTCGGCCTTGTCCCAGTTTTCGGGAGAGCCGACGTATTTGTCGCTCTCCGGATCGCGCAGGGAGAGGCGGACGCGGTATTCGTTCATGCCAAGGGTGCCGAGCACCTTTTTCACCAGATCAAGGCAACCGGTGACTTCGGCGGCCACCTGGTCCGGCGTGCAGAAGAGGTGGGCGTCGTCCTGGGTGAAACCGCGGACACGGGTCATGCCGCCGAGTTCGCCGGATTGTTCCCAGCGATAAACGGTGCCGAACTCGGCCAGCCTGACGGGCAGGTCGCGGTAGGAATGATGATCGCTCGCAAAGATCCTGATGTGGTGCGGGCAGTTCATCGGCTTGAGCAGATAGCCCTCGTACTCGCCTTGGGCGAGGCCGTTGACGAGGGTGGCGCAACCCGTGTCCTCATCGGCGAGTTTTTCGAGGACATCGCGCTCGGGAATCGCCGGATACTGGCTTTCCTGATAGTAGGGAAAGTGCCCGGAGGTGCGGTAGAGATCGAGCTTGCCGATGTGCGGGGTGAAAACCTGCGAGTATCCCTGCTTGTCGAGTTCCTCGGTGATGAAGTCCTGGAGCGCGCGGCGGACGAGCGCGCCCTTCGGTTTCCAGAGGATGAGTCCCTGGCCGACCATTTCATCGATGTGGAAGAGCCCGAGTTCGCGGCCGAGCTTGCGGTGGTCGCGTTTCTTCGCTTCTTCCAGGCGGCTGAGGTGTTCCTCTAACAGTTCCTTGCTTTCGAAGGCGGTGCCATAGAGCCGCTGGAGCTGGCCTTTGGATTCGTCGCCCAGATAGAACGACGAGGAAACCGACATGAGTTTCACGTTCTTGCACTTCGAGGTGTAACCGACGTGCGGACCGGCGCAGAGATCGATGAAGTCGCCGTTTTGAAAACACGAGATCTCCTCGCCTTCCGGAATCCTGTCGATGAGGTCGAGCTTGAAGCGGGAGGGATTTCCGGGGCGTTCGGACAGCCCGCCAAGGCGGCCGGATTCGGCCATCGCCCTGGCCTCCCCGCGCGAGACGGCCTTGCACTCGAATTTCTGGTTTTCCTTGGCGACTTTTTTCATCTCGGCCTCGATTTTCCCGAAGTCGTCCGGGGTGATCCGGTGTTTCATGTCGAAGTCATAGTAGAAACCGTTCTCGATGGGCGGCCCGTAGGCGAACTGCGCGTCCGGCCAGATGCGGAGGATGGCGGTGGCCATGACGTGGGCGCAGGAGTGGCGGAGGCGCTCCAGGTCGGTCATTTGCCGGCGTTCGTCGAGAGTCTTGCGTTCGTTCATGGCGGGCGACGAGAAAACCCGGAGGGGGCCGGGAGTTCAAGCGGCAATAAAAGGGCAATCCGCCGCCGGGGGCTTGACTAGTCCGGGAGTGAGGGGCCATCGTCCCGGGCATGAAGCGTATTTTCCGCTGGCTGGCCATTGTTTCGATCCTCGCGTCCCTGAGTTCATGCGGTCTCCCGGGTGCCGCGGTTCGTTCCGCCGGACGTCTCGCGAATGCCGCGGGTGACCTGGTCGGGCCAGCCGCGGCTGCCGCGGCGCTGTGATTCCCGCGCCATGCCGCCAGTCAGCCAGTGCCGGTTTTGCGCCATCGATTTCGAGTCCGCCGGCGCGGCCCGGGGCATGACCGACCAGCCGGTGCAGGTGGGACTCGCCTCGTGGTCGGCGGAAAACGGGCACGGCGACGCATTCGTTTCCTATCTTTTCACCGATCAACCGGTCCTGTGGTCCGCGCGCAAGGTCCACGGGATCGGTCCGGAACAACTGGCAGACGCCCCCACCCTGCTGTCCCTTTGGCCGGAGTTGAAATCCCGCCTCACCGGCGCGGTGGTGGTTGCCCACGGCAAGGGTACGGAGAAACGCTTCCTGCGCGCGTTTCCGGGCCATGGATTCGGGCCTTGGATCGACACCCTGTTGCTCGCCCGCGCCGCGTGGCCGGACCTCGGCGACCACTCGCTCGGATCGCTGTGCGCGACCTTCGGACTGGCGGACCGGGTCGCCGCACTGGCCCCCGGCCGCGCCTGGCATGACGCGTTGTTCGACGCCGCCGCCTCGCTCGCGCTCCTTGAGCATATGATCAACGGGCTTTCCCTTCACGATCATCCGGTGGAGGTTCTGCTTCACCCGGACACCTCGGCATGGCATCAATCCAAGCGGATATGAAAACCCGGTGGCCGCTTCTCACGATTCCCGCATTCCTGGCCGGGGCCGCGGTGGCGTGGTTCATTGCCAGCGGCGACAAACCTGCCGGGCGGCCGGAAAAACCCGCCGCCACCCGGGAACCGGGCCGTCATGGAGACGCCGAACTGGTCCGCTCGCTGTTAGGCGAAAACCTGTCCGTGCGGACTTTCGATTTCGCGACAATCGCCGGAGCCTGCTCGGGCAGGCGGGTGATCCCGCTGGACGAAAGCGAGGCGCACCTGCGCGTCACCCGCGCGATCCATGCGGCGCTCGGCGAGTGCGTGCGGGAACTCAACCGCGGCGACTCACCTGTTAGAAAACTCCGGCGGATCAACGAGGCGTCCAGGTTCTTCGAGGACGGCCTGATGGAACGTCTCGACAACACGCCCGGCCTCGAATGCGGGGTGCCCCCGACCCGCGCCGGCGTTCTCCAGCGCTCGGGTTACCCGGACCTGCGGATCGTGGACAAGGCCAGCGGCACGGTTTTCTATCTTGATCCGAAACTGGTCGAGCAAGGCTCCGGAAGGAGCACCTTCCGGACCTTCTATTTCGAGCCCAAGAACGAAACCCTCAAGATCACCGATGACGCCGTGCACCTGCTGCTGGGCATCGAACACGACGGCCGCGCACAGCAGTGGACTTTCAACGGTTGGCGGCTGGTGGACCTCTCCACGCTGCGGGTGAAACTCAAGGCCGAGTTTCAGGCGTCCAATGCCGACCTTTACGGCAAAAGCGTGCTTTCCACACCCGGAGACAGTCCTTAGCCTCCACCGCGATGACTGCTTCCACACGGCGCACCAGCGGCTCGACCGCCATGGACGATTATCTCGAACAGATTCTCCATCTGATCGAATCCAAGGGCTACGCCCGCGCCGTGGACATCTCGAAGGGCCTCGGCATTTCCCAGGCCAGCGTCACCAACATGCTGCAACGACTCGATGCCGAGGGGCTCGTCAAACACGAGAAATACCGCGGCACCGTGCTCACCGGCGAGGGACACCGCATCGCCCAAGCCATCATCGACCGCCATGAGACCCTCACCCGCTTCCTGCGTCTCTTCGGCATCGACGAGGAAACCATCTACCGCGATGTCGAGGGCATGGAGCACCACGTTTCGCGCGCCACGCTCGAAGTGATCCGCGCGGTGGCGGACTCGCTGGAGGCGGACCCCAAGCTGCTCGAAATGGTGAAACACAAGCGGAGCTGAGCCGCTTGCCGCTTGATTCGCGGGCATTCCGCCCCAAAGCTCCGGCATGCCAGACGCCGTTTACGTGCGCGACGCCTTCGCCCGCATCGCCAACCGCTATGTGCTCACCAACCACGTCCTGAGCTGCGGCGCGGACATCTGGTGGCGCAAGGTGGCCACCGCGCGCATCCGCAAGTGGAAACCCCGGCGGCTGCTGGATGTCGCGTCCGGCACCGGCGATCTCGCGTTGGAAATCCAGGAACGGATTCCCGGCTGCGAGGTGATCGCCACCGATTTTTGCGCGGAAATGCTCGCCCACGCCTCCTCGCGCGGCCTTGCCAGGACCCAGCTGGCCGACGCGCTGGATCTTCCGTTTTCCGATGGTTCCTTCGATGTCGTCACCGTCGCCTTCGGCCTGCGCAACATGGCGGACTATCCGAAGGCGCTGCGGGAAATGCTCCGCGTGCTGAAACCCGGCGGCCGCCTGGTCGTTCTCGATTTCTCCCTGCCCACCGGCATCCTCCGCGCGCCCTACCGTTTCTACCTGCACCGCATCCTGCCGCATCTGGCCGGCATGCTCACCGGGCAGAGGGACGCCTACGAATATCTCGGCGGCTCCATCGAGCGGTTTCCCTCCGGCAGGGGGATGACAAATCTGTTAGAAACCTGCGGTTTCACGGAAACCGGCGCCACCCCGCTGAATTCCGGCGTGGTCTCGATCTATCAGGGAACCCGGCCCGAGACGTGAAGAAGGAACCCACCATGCCCGCCCGCGAGGCGGCGGCGGAACTGGCGGCGCGGCTGAAAGCGGCGGGACACGAGGCACTGTTTGCCGGCGGCTGCGTGCGCGACCGGCTGTTGGAACACGAACCCAAGGACTATGACATCGCCACCTCCGCCACGCCCGCGGAAGTGACCGCCATGTTTCCCGGCTCCAACGAGGTCGGCGCGCACTTCGGCGTGGTCATCGCCAAAAACGGCGGCCATCACGTCGAGATCGCCACCTTCCGCACGGATGGCAGTTACCGTGACGGACGGCGGCCGGAAAGCGTCGCCTTTTCCACACCCGGGGAGGATGCCAAGCGCCGGGATTTCAGCATCAACGGGCTCTTCGAAAACCCGGAAACCGGCGAGATCATCGACCACGTCGGCGGCCTCGCGGACCTCAGGGCCGGCGTGATCCGCGCCATCGGCGATCCCGCCGCGCGCTTCAACGAGGACGGCCTGCGACTGCTGCGCTGCGTGCGCTTCGCCGCGAGGCTCGGCTTCGCCATCGATCCCGCCACCGACGCCGCGCTGCGTGATTGCGCACCGCTGTTAGACCGCATCTCGCCCGAGCGCATCCGCGACGAATTCTCGCGCATTCTCACCACCACGCGCCGCCGCGAGGGGGTGCAACATCTCGCGGACACCGGGCTGATCGGCCATTTCCTGCCGGAGTTGTTAGACACCATCGGCTGCGACCAACCGCCGGAATGGCACCCCGAGGGCGATGTTTTCGTTCACACGATGATCATGCTCGACATGCTCGCGGACGACGCGCCGCTCGAACTCTGCCTCGCCACGCTGCTGCACGATATCGCCAAGCCGCCCACCCGCACCATCGACGAAGACGGCCGCATCCGCTTCAACGGCCACGATGCCCTCGGCGCGGAGATGGCCGCCACCATCCTGCGCCGCCTGCGCTATCCCAATCACGTCGTGGATTCCGTCACCGCGATGGTCGCCCGCCACATGCAGTTCATGCACGTCCGGAAGATGCGCACCGCGAAACTCAAGCGCTTCATGGCCGGGCCCACGTTTCCGATGGAAATGGAGCTCCACCGCGTCGATTGCGGATCCTCGAACGGTTTCACCGACAACTACGACTTCATCCGCCAAAAGGAGGCCGAGTTTGCCGCCGAACCGCTCATTCCCCCACCGCTGGTGACCGGCCGCGACCTCATCAAACTCGGAATGAAACCCGGACCGCGCTTCCGGGAAATCCTCGAGGCCATCCAGATCGAGCAGCTTGAGGGAAGGCTTCACGAGCGTGATGCCGCGATGGAATACCTCCATCAACTCGCAGCCGATCCCGGTGAAGGGCGGTGATTGCCGGATGAAACCTCCAGCGGTCCACCTCAACCCGAAATCCGAGATTCAATTCCGTTTCAGCGATTGGGAACCACTGAAGCCCTGAGAACCGCCGAAGGAACTGAATTTGGTAAGGTGAGCATGAAATCACCGGGCGGGAAACCTCAGTGAACTCAGTGGTTCTCAGTTCAATCAGTGGTTCCCTGGCATGTCCTTCGAATTCAACTTCGGAATCCGGGGATCGCCCGGCTCCGAAGCGTGAAGAACGATGCTGGCCACAAATCCTCCGTCAGGAGCCCGCCGCTTCCTCGTGGGTAAGGATGTTCAGGAGCACGTTGACCCCTTTTGCGGTCCCCGCTCCCTGCATGATCCTGCGGATTGCCGCGGCGGTGTGTCCGCCGTGGCCGATGAGCATCGCGGCATCGCGTTTGACGAGGATCAGCCTGAACCTCAGGAGGGTGGGCGCGCTCTCGGTGACTGTGATTCGCGCGTGCTCCGGATATTCGGTGAGCCCCCCCGCCACGAAGCCGAGGAAACTTTTCAAACGCTGGATGAGGGCCTGCATTTCCTCCGGAGAAAGATATGCGTCCGCGGTCGCCGCGCCCGTCTTGTCGTGATGCCCGGTGGGATTCCTGAAATCCCATTCCATCACCCTGTAGGCCGCGGCTCTCCTGAACGCGTCCACCAAATCCACCTCCTTGCGGGCGAGCCTGTTCACCGCAGGCAGCACATCCTTGAAATCCCACTCCGTCACCCGCATCCGCCCCAGGCGCCGCAACGCACGGGTCACCTCCAGATCCTCCACATCGCGATGCAGCAGTTCCGCGAAATCCCAGTCCGTGACTTCGATCTCCCCGATCCGCCTGAGGGATTCCGTGAGCTTGGCAATGCGATGGTCCATGATGGGTTGGGGAATATAGCTTCGGGATGCAAAACATCCCATTCGCGCGGCAGCATGACAGGCCCGGCCGGATTTGGCAAACTGATCGATCAGCCGCCGTATGCCCGGGAAATTCCCGGCGTTTACGCTCCCCTCTCAGGAAACATCCCGTCCCTTCACCGCGTCCCGGCGCTCCAGCAACTGGGCGGCCACGCTGATTGCGATCTCGGCCGGATCGTTGCCGCCGATGGGAAAACCGAGCGGGCAAACGAGATGTTCCAGTCGATCGGCCGGGATTCCGTCCTCCGCGAGTTCGCGGCAGAGCACCGCGCGCTTCGCCGCGCTGCCGATCACTCCGATGAATGGCAACTCGCGATGGGTGCGCATGATTTCCCTCAACACCGGCCGGTCGCCGGCATGCCCCTTGGTGATGGAAACCACGAAACTGTCAGGACCCGCCAGCGCGGCCCCGTGCGCGAAGGCGTCAACGCGATGCGCCGTGAGCGAGTCCGCCACCGGCAGGCGTTCGAGCCACTCCGGCCGCTCGTCCACCACATCGATGCGGCAGCGCAGCGTGACGAGCAGCCTCACCAGCGCCTGACTGACGTGGCCCGCGCCGAAGACCACCACATGCCAGGCGTCCGCCGCCGAGACGCGCTCGAAAAGCAGCGTCATCTCCCCGCCGCAGGTCATCCCCACGTCACGCTGGAGGTTCCATGCCCGCATGGCGCAGGCGGGACCGCTTTCCAGCATGGCGGCGGCCTCCGCAACCGCCTTGGCCTCCACCTTGCCGCCGCCCAGGGTTCCCGCGACCAGACCTTCACGGGTCACCACCGCCTTGGCTCCGGTTTCGCCGGGAACGCTGCCCCGCTGTGCCGCCACCGTGACGACGACCATGGGCTCGCCCATCCGCCGCCGCTCCGTGATGATCCGCCAAACATCCATCCGCGCCAGTGTTTCCCAAAATCTCCCGCTCCTCAATCCCGCATTTCCGCCGCCTTGCATCCGGCGCGGCATCTGCTGGAGTGATTCCCATGACTGACCTGGAAAACCTCAACCGCATCGAACCCGGGGAATTCATCGACCTGTTAGGCGGAGTGTACGAGCACTCGCCGTGGGTGGCGGAGCGGGCGACCGCGTCACGGCCCTTTTCCAGCCGCGACGAACTTCTCGCCAGACTGAGCGATGTGGTGGAAACGGCATCCGATGAGGAGAAATTGACCCTGATCCGGGCGCATCCGGACCTCGCCGGCAAACTCGCCCGCGCCGGCGCGCTCACCCCCGAGTCCGTCCGCGAGCAGGCCGGTCTGGGGCTCGACCGCCTCGGCGACGAGGAATACGATCGGTTTTCCCGGCTCAACACCGCCTACCGCGAACGCTTCGGTTTCCCCTTCATCATCTGCGCGCGCCTGAGCACCAGGCCCGGCGTGCTCCAGGCCTTCGAGACCCGCCTCACCCACGACCGGGAAACCGAAATCGCCGAGGCGCTGCGCCAGATCCACCTGATCGCCCGGCTCCGGGTGGAGGACCTGGTTTCCTGATTCCGCGAAATCCTCCCCGCCGCTTGTCTTTAGCACGCGGATTGCTTAACGAACGGCATGGATTCCGGATGGACCGAATGGATCAACGTGCTGTTCCGCTTCGCGCATGTGGTGGCGGGCATCATGTGGATCGGAAACTCGCTGCTCTTCACCTGGATGGAGCTGAATCTGGTGAAACCCGAAGGCAAGCGCGATCCGGATCTGTTAGGAGAACTTGACATGCTCCATGGCGGCGGGGTGTTTCACCTGGAAAAGCGCCTGATGCATGCCGATGCCATTCCCGGGCGGCTGCATTGGTTCAAGTGGCAGTCCTACACCACCTGGATCACCGGCTTTGTCCTGTTGGGAGCACTGTTTCACAGCAATGGCGCCACCTTGCTGGACGCGACCAGGACCAGCCTCTCGTCCGGCGCGGCGGTGGGCTTCAGCCTCTTGGGAATATTCGGCGGCTGGCTGGTTTACGACGCCATCTGGCGCTCCCCGCTCAGGAAAACCCCGCTGGCGGGCCTGCTGCTCAGCCTCCTGTTCCTCGCCGGCGTCTCGGCGGCCTTCGGATCGATCTACAACGGCCGCGCCCTCTACCTGCAGATCGGCGCGATGATGGGCACCTGCATGTCCGCCAACGTGTTCTTCCACATCATTTCCAACCAACATCGCTTCATGCGCGCGCTCAGGGCGGGCAAGGAGCATGATCTCGAACTCGGCAAGCGCGCCAAGATGCGCTCGATGCACAACCACTACATGACCTTCCCGGTGGTGTTCCTGATGCTCAGCGCGCATTTCCCCCGGCTGCATGCGGCGGCATGGAACGTGGCCATCCTGCTGGTGATCATCCTCGCGCTCATGGCGGTGAAACACCTGATGAACACCCGCTATCGTTTCAAGGGGTGGCTGCTTTCCATCTTCGGCGTGGTCCTGCTCGCAGCGGCCTTGATCGGCGTGTTTCTCCGGCAAACCGGCAGCGCCGCAACGGCGCGGGATCCGGCGGCCGCGGCCGGCGGGAAGATCTTCGACGCCCTCGCCTGCGGCACCTGCCACATGCAGGCCGGCGGCCAGCTCGCACCGGCGCTGGAAGGTGTTTACGGCTCCACCCAAACCCTGACGGACGGATCGGTGGTGATCGCGGACGAAGCCTATCTCCGGCGATCCATCCTCGAACCGCAGGCGGAAGTGGTGAAAGGCTACGCGCCATCCATGCCGCCATTCGCCGGGAGGATCAACGACAAGGAAATGAACGACCTCATCGCCTATCTGAAGTCACTGAAAAAACCGTCGCGCTAACAAGAGGTTTGGATATGCGAACCTGATTTCCATATCATCTTTTTTCGCGGCCTTTCGACCGTTTCGTTGTTTCAACCGCTTCATCCGAGCCGCCGCTCTCACACCGCCGTCACGCCGGCGGGTTTCATTTCCCCGAGCGCGGGGATGATCGCGGCAAGGCTGTCAACCACGGTGAACGCTCCGGCTCCGGTGTGATCGGGGAGGAAGGAGATGAGCGGATCGAAGAATCCCATGCCGGTCTTTTCATCCGGGCGGTTGAAGATGACGATCGGCTTGTCCTTCATGAGCGGATTCTCCCGCGCCTGGAAGATGAGCAGCGCGAGCAGTTCCTGAACGGTCCCCGCGCCGCCGGGGAAAATGACAAAGGCGTCCGAGTTCTCGATCATCACCTCCATGCGGGTGTAGATGTCCGGTTTCAGCCAGAAGCTCGACATGCCGTCCGGCAGGCCTTCCAGCTCGATGATATGGGGCACATTCGATCCGCCGGTCCAACCGCCGCCATCGACCGCGCCGCGCACCACCTCGCCCATCACTCCGGATTTCCCCGCGCCGGAGACGCAGCCCATGCGGTTCCGCGCGAGTTGGCGGCCCAGTTCGTAACCATCGGCGAGATACAGCGGATCCCGCATGCCGGCGGAGCAGAAAACGCAGACGTTTCCCGCATGATCCCCGGGCAAGGGAGTTTCGAAGGACTCGCCCCGGACCGACTCGCCCTCGTATTCGCGGACGCGGCCCGCATCCGGCAAGCCCTCGTCATGCACCTGTTCGAGGAGCGGCACCACACCCTCCGGCGTGTCCGTGACGAGCAGGAAATCGGCATGTTTCTGGCGGATGGTTCCCATCAGATGCAGGTGATCGAGCACCGTGAAAAAGGGATCCCACGAAGCATCGCTGTTGAGGATGACGGTGGCCTTGCCGGTGAGGTTGCGGTCGAGCGTCTGGTAGCCGACAAAGATCGAGACCGCCTTGAACAAATCCTCCAGCGTGGCTCCGGGAGTGAAAACGAAGGCGTCGGACTCGGTGATCTTGCGCTCGATGTTGGACAGGGTGATGCGCTGGTCGCCATTCGAGTTGTAAATGTCCCAGCCGCCGGCGCAAAGATGGTAAAGCAGCCAGGCGCGGGTGGCGCGGCTGGGGTCCTGTGCGCCGCGGACGGTTCCGGAGATGCGGGCGATTGGCATGGAATCTGATTGTTCGGGTTGTGGCCGGGCGAGTTGACCCGGCCGGATCGAAATAGCATGATGCGTGCCGAAAGGCATTTCACCGGACCCTTATCCTGCCATGGACCCATTCCTTCAAGCCGCCATTGACGAAGCCCGCCTCGGCCTGTCCGAGGGCGGAATCCCCATCGGAAGCGTGATCGTGCACGATGGACGAATCATCGGCCGCGGCCACAACCGCCGCGTCCAGAGCGGCAGCCCCACGCTTCACGGCGAGATGGACGCGTTTGAAAACGCCGGCCGCCAACCGGCGAGGGTCTATCGGGAATCGACCATCTACACCACGCTCTCGCCGTGCGGCATGTGCTCGGGCGCGATCCTGCTCTACGGCATCCCGAGGGTGGTGGTGGGTGAAAACAAGACCTTCATGGGCGAGGAGGAACTGCTGCGCTCAAGGGGCGTGGAGGTGGTGGTGGCGCAGGACCCCGAATGCGTGCGGATGATGGAGGAATTCATCGCCGCGCGGCCGGAACTGTGGAACGAGGACATCGGCGAGCCTTAGGACATGTTTCACACCACATCCGGATCGGCGGCGGCGAGGCGCATCACCGGGGTTTCACGCCGCTCGTGACCGGCGGGATGCATCAGTTGGTCGATATGGCGGCGGGTGGCGATGAATGGCGCGTCGAAGAGCTGGCTTTCCGAACGCGGGCGGGGAACAGGCACCTCGACGACCTCGCGGACGCGGCCGGGATTGGCATCGAGCACCAGGATGCGGTCCGATAGAAACACCGCCTCATCGAGATCGTGGGTGATGAAAACAATGGTGATGTCCACGTTTTTCCAGATATCGAGAAGATAGGACTGCATCCGGCAGCGGGTCTGGGCGTCGAGCGCGCCGAAAGGCTCGTCCATGAAAAGGACGCGCGGCTGGTTGGCAAGGGCGCGGGCGATGGCGACACGCTGCTTCATCCCGCCGGACAACTGGTGCGGGTAGGAGTTTTCGAACTTCGAGAGGCCCACCAGTTCGATCCACTCGCGGGCCTCGGACTCGGCGGAAAACGCGGATTTCCCCGTCATTCGCGGGCCAAACATCACGTTTCCCTTCACCGAGAGCCATGGAAAGAGCGTGTAGCCCTGGAACACCATGCCGCGGTCCGGGCCGGGGCCGGAAACGGACCGGTCATACACCCGGACCTCGCCGGAGGTGGGCGTTTCAAGTCCGGCGAGAATTCTAGCAAGAGTGGACTTGCCACAGCCGGAAGGTCCGATCACGCACATCAGCTCGCGGCGGTGGACGGAAAACGAAACATCATCGAGCGCGGTCACCGAGCCCCGCGGGGTGTCGAAGCGTTTGGTGAGACCGCGCACCTCCAGTGCGACCGGGCGCTCGCGCAGGCGGGCGAAGCGGGCGGCGACTTCGGGCGATTGCTCGCGGTAGCCGGGCAGTTGGAGCGAACTCATGGGATGCGGCGGCGGGATGGGGCCGGGGCCGCCGATTCGCTGGCGGCGGCGCGTTCGCGCGCACCGTCGGCGACCATGCGGAAGGGCCAAGTGAGAACGCGGGCGATGCCGCGCGACATCGGCCCGGATTTCCCGGACCAGGGGAAAAGCAGGCCGTGAAGCCAGGCGAGAAGCTGGTCGGTCAGGAATCCGGTCACGCCGATGAGGATGATGACCGGGAAGACGCGTTCGAAATTGCGGAAACGGCCCTGGGTTTCGATGAACTCGGTGAGTCCGCTTTTCACCCCGATGAGTTCGGCGATGACCAGCCAGGTCCAGGCCCAGCCTAACAGAATCCGCAGGTCGTTGTAGAGGTTCGGCAGGATGCCGGGGATCACCACGTTCGACAGCAGTTGGCGGGGCTTCGCGCCGAGCGTCTGCGCGGCCTCGAGCAGCGAGGGATCGAGCAAACGCGTGGTCTTGGAAACGACGAGCACCATCTGGAACACCGTGCCGATGAAAACGAGGGCGATCTTCGGCGCGTCTCCCGCAAGCAGCACGGCCACCAGTAGCGTGCTGAAGGTGGGCGCGGGAAGATAGCGGAAGAAATCGACGAAGGGTTCAACCAGTTTGGAGAAGAAATCGAATACCCCGCAAAGGATTCCCAGCGGGATGCCGATGGCACAGGCCCAGAGAAAGCCCAGCATGATCACACGGAGCGAGGCGGCGTAGCGCCGCCCCATCGTCTTTTCGCCTTCCGGCACCTCGGCGGTGAAGTCCCGCCAGCCGGCGCGGAGCACCTCGTCGGGAGCGGGCAGATAAACCGGATTGGCCGGGCGGCCCTGCGGGACGAGTTTCAGCAGCGGTTCGTCCGGCAGCGAGCGGAATACGAACTCGGGCGAGAGCGCCGACAAGGTGTTCCAGTTCGCGCGGATGATGCCGAGGTTCTCATCGGAGATCCGCGGGCGGGTGGAGGTTTTCGCGCCAGTGGCGAGATCGCGCCAGACCTGATAGAGGACCGCGTCGTTCTGGGTATCGCGGTAATCGAGCCAGCCGTTTTCAACGGCGACGGGCGCGATCTGGCGGAGAAGCTTCTGGTTTTTCCTGCGGGCTCCGGTTTCCGGTGTGCCTGCCCGCCTGGCGGCGAGCACGGCCGCGTTTTCCCCGCGCACGGCCTTCTCGAACCCGGGGAAAAAGGCACGGCTCACATGATCGCCCGTGGTGAAAACCGTGGTCACGCCCTCACGCTCGGCGGATAGCTCGATTTTGATATCAGGATGCCAGATGAACGGCACATAGGAGACAAGGCACCACAGGGCAAGCGGCAGGAGAAAGGAGATGACGGCGAGGACGAAGGCCCGCGATTGCGGGAGTTCGCGGCGGATCGGAAACCAATTTGTCAGAATCGCGGGACGTGCCATGTGGGGATGCCGGAGCAGTGGGGATCCGGCTACCCGGAACGCAAGCGGCGTGGCGGTGGCTTTTTTCAGCGGCGGTCACTTCTTGGCGGAAAGTTCCCTGGTGAACGAGGGATCGAGGTATTTTGTTATGTCCTGACTCTTCCCATACACCTTGAACCTCACGTTGAACGCGTCGACGGACTTCGAGGAGCCATACACGCTGTCGAGCCCGTCGCCCTTTTCCCAGCGCCCGAGCGCCTCGTCGAGGGTGAGAATATAAGTTCCCTTGAGGAAGGGTTCGTATTCCTCGGGAGTGATCTTGACACGGGCGGAGAGAATCCTGAGGGCCTCGTCGGTGTTTTCCTCGTCGCGGATGAATTCGGCGATCCGGTACCAGACTTTCACCACCTTGGCCCAGTCGCCGCGGTTTTTCTCAAGGCTTTCCGGGGAAACGTAGAGAAGGTCATAGATGATGCCCGGCGCGTCGGCCGAGGTGAAAACCGGCTTGGATCCGGGCACCGCCTTGAGGGCCTGGCCGGAGTTCGGCTGCCACGCGCCGATGGCGTCCACCGCCTTTGAGGCGAGCACCTGCGGGGTTTCGTTGGTGGGTGTGTTCACGATGGTGACATCGTCAGCGCCGAGGCCGTTTTTCTCCAGGCCGGTGAGCAGGAGCAGGTGCTCCACGAAGCCTTCCTCGATGCCGACCTTCCTGCCCTTTAGATCCTTGATCGAATCAATGCCGGGCGCGGCCACGATCATGTCGTTTCCATTGGAATAGTCGTTGATGAGAATGCCAACGGAGGGTTTCCCGGTGGCTCCGGTGACCAGCGCGTCGCCATTGGTCATGCAAACCGCATCGACCTTCCCGGCGACGTAGGCATCCATCGAGGGCACGTAGTCGAACCACTCGAATTTCACGTCAACACCCTCTTCCCTGAACCAGCCTTTCTGGATGCCGATCTCCCACGCAACCCATCCGGGCCAATCGGAATAGGCGACTTTGAGTGGCCCGGCACTCAGGGAGGGGCACAGGGCGGCCAGACAGAGCGCGGCGGAACCGAAAAGCGACGGGGATTTCATGGCATTGGGATTGGGTATGGGGACTCCGCCCGTATGAGGAATGGGCAATAGTTTCATACCGCCACAAGCACGGGCCATACCAATTCGCGAATTCCCGGGATTCGGCTCCGGCGGCAAGGCTCTCCGTCCGTCGAAGGAGGATACCACGGCACCGGTACGCCATCGCCGCCGTCGTGCGGGGCGGCGCTTCGGGAGGCAAGGTCGCCGCGCCGCTGGCCCGGATGATCCTCGAAGGCCTGGCGGCGGACCTGCCGCCACCGGAACCCGTTTCTCCACTCGGCGGGCACCTCGAACGCATTGAGGAAATCAGGTAGCGGTCTTGAAGGGATGAACGGAAAATGATATCTCGCGGATCTCAATCACCCGCGAGATCCGCGCGGAGGCGGAGGAACATTGTCGGCTCGGAATGCAGCGGGAGATTGACACGAAGGGTTACCCGCTCATGGCTGCCGTCACCGACCGGTTGCGGCGTGCCGGTGAGACTGACGGTGCGCGAAGTCCACAAACCTGTTAGCGTGGTGTTGGATTCGGCGGAAACGACAAGGCCGCGCTGGGCGTGGTCGGCGCGGCGAAGGAAGGTGAACTCGGCGAAACGCTGGCCGGCGTTTTCCACGTAGGCAACGCGCGGGGCGCGTGGTTGCCCGTCGGCCGCGATCGGATCCGACAGATTGGGATTTCCGCCGGTGAGGTATTCCCACAGGTTGGTGAGACCGTCGTGGTCGGGGTCGCCGGAAGGGTCGCGGTCGGGGCCGCTGAGGCCGGCGAGATCGAGCCATTCGGTCCAGAATTCCTGCGGGGTGGCGGGGCCGGGGAGTTGCGATTCGCCGGTGGCCCAGATGTTGCGGAACTGCACGGGCCCGCTGGCATTGCCGGCGAGCGCTTCTAACAGCAGCGGGTGGAAGCCGGGCGATTCGGCGGAGCCGTCGGTGGTCTGGGGCAGCGCGGCATCGTCGTGGATGAGCACGTCATTCCAGTAAACGCGGATGCGGGCGTCGGCGGTTTTCACGTTGCCCGACCAGCGGGCGGCGGTGAAGTCGATGTCATAACTCTGCCAATGCCCGGCGGCGGTGGCGGCATTGGTGTCGGGGGCTTTTTGGTTGAAAATAGCGGCGGCGCCATCGGCGGCCGGTGCCTCGCCGGGAGGCGTGTTGAGGATCTGGATTTCGTAGCCGCGCTGGAGTTTCACGCCGGAATTTCCCGCCTGCTGGCCGCTGCCGCCGGACGGCGAGAGCCATTCGAGGTGAAGCTGGAAGTCGCGGAAGCCGAGCCTGGTGGAAAGGTCGTTCCGCGCCGGGCTGGCGACGACGCCGAGCGCGCCGTTCGCGACGGTCCAGTTCGGCGCGCCGCCGTTTTCATCCCTCACCCAGTGGTTCGCGATCGACGACGGCGAGCCATCGAAGAGCACGACGGCGCCGGGAGGCGCGGCGCGGCCGGGGGTGCTGACATAGAGGTAGTCCACGTTCGGCCCGTTGGTGATGGTCGAGGTGAGCCGGATCGTATTGCGGCCGGCTTCCAGCGGGACCGTGATCCCGCCGGTGAAAATCCAGTTCTGCCATCCGCCGCTTCCGGAGAAGGGAAGTCGCTGGATCACGCTGCCGTTGACCGAGAGGTCGAGAGGCCGGTTGCCGGCGACGCCATTGGCATAGCAGAAGGAGATCCAGTGATCGCCGGCCTGCGCCGCCTCGACGATCCAGGTGACGGTCTCGCCGACCGCGGTTCCGTAGTCGATATAGCGTCCGCCGCTGTGCGAGCTGTTCCCGGTGATGATGGACGGACCCGCGAGGATCGCGTCTTCGCCTTCGTGGATCGCGCTCGTTTTGGGAAGCACCCACACGTTGCGGAACCGGACCGGGCCGCTGGCGGCGCTGCTGGCGGCTTGCAGCAGGATGGGGTGGAGGCCGGGCGACTCGGCGGGGGAAGACTCGGTCGGGCTGGAAATCGCCACGTTGTCATGCACCGGCACGCCATTCCAGTGAACGGTCACCCGGGCGTCGGAGAGCTTCACGTTTCCGTCCCAGCGGGCCGCGGTGAAGTCGATGTCGTAGCTCTGCCAGTGCCCCGCGCCGAGGCTGGCGTTGCTGTCGGGCGCCTTCCGCTGGTGGATGGCCGCCGCGCCGTCCGTCGTGGGGGTTTGGCCGCGGGGCGTGTTGAGGATCTGGATTTCGTAGCGGCCTTGCAGTTTCACGCCCGAGTTGCCCGCTTGCTGGGCCAGTCCTCCGGGCGGCGCGAGCCATTCGAGGTGGAGCTTGAAATCCCGGAACCCGGCGACGGTCGAGATGTCGTTTCTGACGGGAGTCTGCACCACGCCCATCGCGCCCGCGATCACGGTCCAGTTCGGAGTGCCGCCGTTTTCGTCCCGCTTCCAGTTTGCGGTTAGCGATTGCTGGGTGCCGTTGAAGAGCACGATGGCCCCGGGCGGCGCGGGTTTCGGTGGAGCGCCGACATAGAGCAGATCGACATTCGGCCCGTTGGCGATGGTGGTGGCGAGCTGGATCGTGTTGGGGCCCGCTGTCAGGGGAACCGAGACGCCGGGCGTGTGAATCCACGTTTTCCACCCGCCCGTCGCACCGAAGGGAAGATCCTGCGCGACCGAGCCATTGACCCGCAGCCGGAGCGGACGGTTGGTGGTCCCGCCGTTGGCATAGCGGAAGGAAATCCAGTGGCTGCCCGCGGTTGGCGCGTTGACGGTCCAGGTGATGGTTTCGCCGATGCCGCTTCCGTAGTCGGCGTATCCGGTTCCCCGGAAACCCGAGTGCTCCACCGAAACCAGCGGGCCGCCCTGGAGCACGGCATTTTCCGCTTCGTAGGTCGGCAGGCCGGCGACGAATGACGGATCGACCGGCGGCACCACTTGCAGGGCCACCACGGAGCCGTAGCAGCCGAAGGCGGTGAGTACCTGCGGCGGCGCGGGTGTGGCGGCGCGCCAATTCGCCCATGACAGGTCGTCGGCCTGCCGGCGCATGGTCCACGCGGCATTCGCGTTCGCCTTGAGCCACGGGTAGAACTCGTCCCACAGCCCTTGGTCGCGGACCATGCGGGCGATCCAGCGGATGCCGATGCCGTTGAATCCGCCGCCGTCTCCCGAGGTGCCGTGATTGGGGAAAATGCCCGCGGCATTGCACATGCTGTCCCGCGTGTGGCGCGCGGCCTTGATGGCGTTTTCCAGGTAGGGAATTTCCCCCGTGATCCGGTGGAGCGCGCTGCACGCGCCGACGTAGGTGCCCTGGTTGTAGGTGAAGCGCCAGTCGGTGATGGTGCCGCTGCTGGTGATATGGTCGTCGATCGCGCCGTTCGCGCGGACCAGCGTGGCGTCCATCCAGGCGATCAGGGCACGCGCCTTGTCGAGGTAGGCGGCGTCGCCGGTGATGTCGTAAAGCATGCAGGCGGCGATGGCGGCAGGGCTGTTGACGCACGCGTTCCTCGATCCGCTGGTGCCTTTCCAGAAAAGCCCGCCTCCCAGGCTCGTCGCCCATGCGCGGTTCCAGACGACGTTGAAGTTGGCGGTCGCGCGGTTCAGGAACTGGGTGTCGTTCGTCGCGAGGTAGGCCTTCGTGAAGACGATGCAGGCCCACATGATGTCGTCGTTGTATTCGTTCCACGCCCAGCTCGTGCCGTGGTAGTCGGTGAAGCCGCGGCAGAGGGCGGTCAAACGGTCGCGCTTCGCCTGGGTGGGCGCGCGGTCGTAGGCATCGGCCACCATTTCGACCATGTTCGCCTGACCCCAGAACCAGGCATGGCCGCCGGCGGTGTTTTCGCGGTAGTAGGCGCGGTTGTTGGTCTGGGAATGGTAGAAGGCCGTGTTGAAGGCGTCAAAAATCCGGTCGGCGTCCGCATCGGTGTAGGCCGCACGCAGGGGCAGCGCCATCGCGACGAAGGCGAGGCAACGGAGGACAGGGCTGGGCATTTTCGTCTTCACGGGTGAGTTTCAGCCATGGTTTCCGGGACATTTCCCGATGGGGAGGAACCGAGGGCTACCTTGGGATTAACGGTTTTTCGCTCCGCAAACCCACATTTTTCCGGGGAAATCTTCCACCGGGGGGGATTTGTCGGCGGTGTTTCCCTTTATCCATCGCATTTTCAACGTCCCAAGCCCGCCGTTCCGCCCCACCTTTCACACCTCATTCCGGCGGACTGCCCGGAAGTTCCGTCCCTGCCGGTCACGGCGTTTCAAGGCACGCGCTCAGATCTGGAAGTCCGAGGTGTCCGAGGCGAGGTGCAGGCCGCATTCGTATTTCCGGCCGTTGAAACGCGATGATTCGGACTCGCCGGCCTCCGCGGGCTTGGTGCTGTGCCAATCGCCCATGGTGGTGTAACCTTGGGCCGCGAGCGGATGGCGGGGCAGGTCGTGCTGGCGGAAATAGAGGTCCACCTGGATGTCCGCCCAATCGAGGATGGGATAGGCCTTGAGGGTTTTCTTCTGGCGCTCGACGAAGGGCCTCTCGCTGCGGGTGCTGGACTGCGAGCGGCGCAGGCCGCTGATCCAGACATCGGCGCCGGTTTCCCTGAGCGCTCGGTTCATGGGCTCGATCTTGGTGAGCATGGCATAGCGGTCCATGTCCTCCTGGCCGCCTTCCCACAGTCTGCCCCAGAGGGCCTCCATGCGGGCGGCGGTGACCGACGGCTGATAGATGCGCAGGTCGAGCTTGTCGAGCAGCCCGGAGAGTCGCTCGATGTAGCGATAGGTCTCCGGAAACAGGTAGCCGGTATCGATGAAGACGATGGGAATCTTCGGCGCGTGCTCGTGGATGAGGTGAAGCATCACGGCCGCCTGGATGCCGAAGCTGGTGGTGGCGACGAGGCGGTCGCCAAGGCGCTCGTGCAACATGCGGATGCGCTCGCCCGCGCGCAGCGGGGCGATCTCCGACGAGAGGGCGGCCGGATCGAAATCCGGATCCGCATGGAACTTCACGACTGACATTGGAGTTTGGCTCAGGCCTTGAGGGCCTCAGGCTTGATGTTGAGATGGAAATCGCGGCCTTGTTTGGTCTCGTTCACGTAGCCCGCGCGGATACAGAAGTCTCCGAAGCGCTCGCCATCGTGGCGTTCGCGGGCATAACGGGCGATGATCGGGGCGAGCAGCGGCTTGATTTCGGCCGCAGGCACGCTTTCGCGGTATAGCTTGGACAGGCGCTGGCCGGCGAAGCCACCGCCGAGATAGACATTGTATTTCCCCGGAGCGCGGCCGACGAAGGCGATTTCCGAGATATAGGGTCTGGCGCAACCGTTGGGGCAACCGGTCATGCGGATGGTGATCGCATCATGGCGCAGGCCGTTTTCCTCGATAGCCTCCTCAAGCTCGGTGAGCAGGTCGGGCAGGTAGCGTTCCGCCTCGGCGAGCGAGAGGCCGCAGGTGGGCAGGGCGACGCAGGCCAGCGAGTTGAGCCGCAGGGCGCTTTGCTCGTGGCTGTCCCTGATGCCGTATTGCTCCAGCAGTTTCCCGATCTGCGGACGCTTGGCCGGGGAAACATTGGCGATGATGAGATTCTGGTTGGCGGTGAGGCGGAAGTCGCCCTCGTGTACTTTCGCGATCTCGCGCAGGCCGGTCATGAGCGGGTAGGACGGCGTGTCGAGCACCCGGCCGCCCTGGATGAAGAGCGTGAGGTGGGAGTTGCCATTGCCGTCCTCCACCCAGCCGAAGCGATCGCCGTTGTCCTCGAACCTGAACTCGCGAGCCGGGCCGAGTTCGTAGCCGAGATATTCGTTGAGCTTGGCGAGGATCCACTCCGGCCCGCGGTCGTCCACGGTGTATTTGAAGCGGGAGTGCTTGCGGTCGGTGCGGTCGCCGAAATCGCGCTGCACGAGCACCACTTTTTCCGCGACATCGACCACCTGGCCCACGGTGCAGAAGCCGATGACATCGGCGAGACGCGGGTAGGTTTTCTCGTTGTTGTGGGTGGAGCCCATGCCACCGCCGACGGCGACGTTGAAGCCGACCAGTTTCCCATCCTCAACGATGGCGATGAAGGAGAGGCAGTTCGCATAGATGTCCACGTCGTTGGACGGCGGGACGGCAATGGTGATCTTGAACTTCCGCGGCAGATAGGTTTTGCCATAGATCGGCTCGACCTCCTCCTCGGAGGTTTCGATTTTTTCGCCATCGAGCCAGATTTCATGATAGGCGCGGGTAGCCGGGGTGAGGTGATCGGAAATCCCCTGCGCCACCTTGAGCACCTCGGCGTGCACGTCCGAGAGATAGGGGTTCGGATTGCACATGACGTTGCGGTTCACATCGCCGCAGGCCGCGATGGTGTCCATGGCGGTCCGGTTGATCTCCCTGATGGTGCGCTTGAGGTTGCTCTTGATCACGCCGTGAAACTGGAAGGCCTGGCGAGTGGTGAGCTTGATGGTGTGATTGGCGAACTGGGTGGCCATGCGGTCGACTTCCAGCCATTGCGCCGGAGTGGCGACTCCGCCAGGCACGCGGATGCGGATCATGAACGAGTATGCCTTTTCCAGCTTGTGCTTGCGGCGCTCGGCGCGCAGGTCGCGGTCGTCCTGCTGATAGGTGCCGTGGAACTTGAGCAACTGCTGGTCGTCCTCGGACATCGATCCGGTGGCTTGGTCGGCAAGGCCCTCGGCGATGGTGCCGCGCAGGTAGTTGCTGCGGGTCTTGATGTATTCGTTGGCGGAAAGTTTCTTTTCTTCGGACATGGGCGTGAGTGGGAAGCGATCGGTGGGCGGTGTTTGGAATTGCCGGGTTTCTTTGGGCACTGATCGCCGACCAGCGCCCACCCGGCACCACTTCAATACACGTCGCGCTGGTAGCGTTTGGTTTTCTTCAGGTTTTCGACGTATTCCCCGGCGGACTCGCGGGAGGTGGCCGCCTGTTCCGCGACGATGGCGACGAGGGTCTCGTGGACATCGGCAGCCATGCGGGAGGCGTCTCCGCAGACGTAGAAATGCGCGCCCCGCTCGAGCCAGGCATAGATCTCTTTCGAACGCTCCCGCATGCGGTGCTGGACATAAACCTTCTCCGGCTGGTCGCGCGAGAAGGCGACATCGAGGCGGGTGAGCGCGCCGCTCTTGAGATGGTCCTGCCATTCAAGCTGATAGAGGAAATCGTAGAGGTAATGCTGATCCCCCATGAACAGCCAGCTTTTCCCCTTCGCGCCGAGCGCGGCGCGGTGCTCGACGAAGGCGCGGAAGGGCGCGATGCCGGTGCCGGGGCCAACCATGATGATCGGCGTGGACGGGTCTTCCGGGAGGCGGAAATTCCTGTTAGGCTGGATGAAAACAGCGGCGGCATCGCCGGGCTTCACGAGATCGGCCAGATAGGTGGAGCAAACTCCCTTGCGCTGGCGGCCATGGGTTTCATAGCGCACGGCGGCCACGGTGAGGTGAACCTGGTCCGGATGGGCGAGCGGGCTGGAGGCGATGGAGTAAAGCCGCGGCGGGAGTTTTCGGAAAATGCCGGCGAGCGCTTCGGCGGACAGGCCGGAGGGGGCGAAGTCGTGGAGGGCGTCGATGATTTCGCGGCCGTTTGCGTACGTTTTCAACCGATCCTTGGCATCCTCCGCGAGCAGCTCGCGGAGCTTCGGGGAACCGGTCGTCTCGGCGATCCTTGTCAGCACGTTGCGGGACAACGTGGTGATATCAAAATCCTC
Organism: uncultured Luteolibacter sp.; assembly: GCA_964554865.1. Taxonomy (GTDB): domain Bacteria; phylum Verrucomicrobiota; class Verrucomicrobiia; order Verrucomicrobiales; family Akkermansiaceae; genus Luteolibacter. The sequence goes on from CAZKQK010000041.1 coordinate 22,587, forward strand.
GCGCAAGGCGTCGGCCAGGAGCTTGCGGCCGATGCCCTTGACATCAACCTCTTCCGCGCCGCCGAGTTTTGCGGCATCGATCACCGCGCGGACAACGTCCGGCGCGTTGACGGGCACTACGGCGAGGGCGTCACCCGGCTCGTAGCTCATGCCGGAGCCGGCGAGGGACAACTCGAGGTGAAGGGTTTCCTTTGAGGAGCCCTTGCCATTGAGATTTACCACCCCGACGACCTCCGAAGGAAACGGGTGCCTCTTGCCATACTCCACGGCCGAAGCCGGAGCCGCGACGGCAGCCACAGGGGCGGCGGCGGATGGCGGGAAGGAGGCAAGCGCGAGGTCGAGCCAAGCGGAGAAGGCTTCCTCATAGTCGACATCGCAGTCCTGGCGGCCGGAAATGCGTTTCGCGCCGAGTTGCTCCAGCTTGGCATCGATATCCCGGCCGGTCTGGCAGAATTTCTCGTAAGCGGTGTCGCCCAACGCGCACACCGAATACGCCAAGGCCCCGAGCGGGGCATCGCTGGCCATGAACTCCTCGTAAAACGCGGCCGCCGTCTCGGGTGGGTCGCCATCACCCCAGGTGGAAACGATCACCAGCAGGTTGGACAGCTTGGCGAGAGCGGGCGGCGCAAGCTCGGACATGTTTTTCATTTCCGCCTGGTAGCCGCGTTTGCGGGCTTCCTTCACGGCGCGATCGGCGAGCGTTTCACTGTTTCCCGACTCGGTTCCGAAAAGAACAGTCAGTTTCCCGGCCGTGGCAGGGGCCGAAACCGTTGACGGCACACCGGATCCCGCAGCGGCGAGAAAACCGCTGAGCCAGCTTTTTTGGTTGGAATCGAATGAGGAAAGCAGCGCGATCAGCGTCTGGCGCTGATCGGCGGCGAAGGGCGCGTGCTCGGGAAGCATAATCCTTAGTTTGTTACCCTGTATTATGAGGTTTCGAAACGAATGTGAGGGCGTTCCCCGCCTGAGGCAACCATTTTCTTTTGAGAATCCGCGTCCAGGCTGATGACGGAGCCGTCCTCGCCGATAAGCCCGAGTGCGTTTGGTCCGATGAGGACGCCTGCAACGATAAACCCAAGCCACGCCCGGCAGACGGACGCGTGCCATCGCCTTTGGCGGAAGCGCCGGCATGGCAATGGCGATGCCGAATTTGGCAAGTGGGGAAGGCTGATTGATGATGCCTTCCATGGAACGTCAGTGCGTGTCACCGTTCATGGATTCGCGAAGAGTCGCCATAGGTTTCTGGGAAACCGTCACATAGCCGCTGCCCGGCCGATCAAGAGAGGCGATGAGGGTTATCACCAGGCTGAACGAGAGCGCGAGAAGAGCCTGCGCGAGTGATCGTTTGGATCCGGAGATTCCCAGTTGATAGCCAACCGCGACCATGCCGAGAATCGTAAGGCCCAGCAAAGCGAACCAAATGCCATTGGGGATGCGCGCCTGCAACGCCACCGCCACCCGAATGGAGTGAATGTCTATCATTCCATTGAGCGAGTCGATGTAGAGAGCCGCCACTTCGGAGCCGGAGTTTTTGCGCCCATAGGTGACAGCCATGGACCACAATCGACTTTGGATCTTTTCCGCGGTGGCAAGGGCTTGCGTGATGTCCGACTCGGACATGCGGCCCGACCGGAGGCTTTGGACGAAAGCCAAACGGCTGTCCACGTAGTCACGAAACAGGTGCCGGGCTTCGGCCCGATCGGGCTCGGGCAGGAAATCGCTGCGCAGGTAGGTGGTCCCAATCACGTTCGCCTCCTCGCGGACCAGGGCTTTGCGAGCGTCATATCGATTCGAGACGATGCCAAATGTGAAGGCCAACATGAACGCGCCAAGACCTAGAATCGACCCGGTGATGGCGGACACGGGAGACTCTTTTTCATCCTCGGAACGACGCCGGGAGCGATGGCCCAGCCGGTATCCCAACTCGGTGGAGAAGATCACGATCAGGATCGTGCCGGCAAAGAACAACCAGATGGGAATGATGTCGGAGGTCATTTGTTGGAAGTTTGTCGGGTATTCGGTAAAAAGCCGGAGACGGGGTTGAGCGGTTGCAGGTGGACGGGCTTCAGCGGGGCAAGCCAGCCGGCCACGGTGTGGCGGACCCGCGGGATGCATGCCGCGACCAGGGCGAGCGCGATGGTCGTCAGGACGGCGATCGTCGATCGCTTGAGCGGCGGTTTCCCGGTATCGGCGGATGCCGTTGCGGCGCCCGAGGCCATGTCCGGATTCGCGATCACGTTCAGCGTGTGCGCCGGAAGATCCACGGTCTGGAGTTTTTTCGCATCGAGGTCGAACCAGGCGAAACGCACCGCGGGGATGGTGAATTGGCCGGGCTGCTGGCACACGTAGGTGATCGCATCCTGTCGCTCGCCTTGCAGCGAGCCACGGTCGGACCGGTCGAGAATCTGGTGTTTGGCGTAGATGCCGAGCCCGTCGATCTTGTCCGCGGGAAACGGCGGGAAGACCATGCCCGGCACGTCCGGCGCGGTGAAGGTGACGGTGCGGACGAAGGCGGCTCCGGCCTTCACGTCCGCGTCGCCGGGCTCGGGTTTCCACTGTTCCTCCACCTTGAGGTCGCGGGCGCTGATCACCTGGCCGAGGTTCTCCGCTCCGGGCGGGGTTTTCACCTTCAGGGGCTGCGGCGGGGTCGTCAGCGTCGCGTCGGTGGTGTCGGTGTCGAGCGGCGCGCGCTTGAACGAGAAATGCACGCTCAGCGCGGGGATGGTCAGATCGCCCGCCCGCATCGGGAACGCGAGCAATTCATGGCTCTGCACGGTGTACTGCACGCCGTCGATCGTCTCGTTCCCCACCACCGGATGGTCCATCGGCGGAACGAGCAGCACCCCCTGCGGGTCCGGCAGCTCGAAGCTGGGGGCGCTGGCGAAATACCCCGGCGCCAGAAGTTCGACGACCAGCGTGACTTTCTGGCCGGTCCACACCTCGTCGGCGCCGTGCATGCTGACCCGCACTTTCGCCTCCTGTGCCCGCAGGTTTCCGCAGAGGAGCGCGGCGGCGGCGAGCGGGACGACGCGGGCAATGGCAAGAGTCTGGATCAATCGGTTCATTTTTCCGGTGTTCCCGGGCTCTCCTGGTTCCGTTTCGCGGCCTGATAAGCGAATTTCGCCTTGAGGAAGTCTCCGGGTGTCGTCTGCACGCGGCGCAGCCACATCGAGCGCATGTCCTCGTCGGACATCTCCCCGCCATTCATTTCCTTCGGCTCGCCTTTCTTGTCCCCGCCCTTCCCGTCGAAGACGATTTCATCGGGCTTGTAAGCCTCCGTCGCCTCCTTGTCGCGGTCCTTGCCGGAGTCGTGGATCGCCTTCTTGCGGGCCTCGGCGAGCGCCTTGTTGTCGAGGGCGTCCTGCCAGCGGGATTTGAAGCCGAGCGCGCGGTTGTAGCTGGCGATGGCGGCGTCGTAGTTGCCGTGCATCAGCCAGGCGTTGCCCTGGTTGAACGCGCCCCCGGCTCCCGGTACGCGGGCGAAGGTCCGCGCGGCGGCTTCGAAGTCGCCGTTGCGATACTGCGCGGCGCCGGTGCGGCGCGGATCCTGATAGACCTTCGCGGCTTCGGCGAATTGCTTGCGGGCGAACAAGCGGTCGCCGCGACGGTCCGACGATTGCCAGAACTCCGGGTTCTTCCACGTGCCGGCGGCCAGCGCCACGACGACCAGCGCCGCGAACGCGGGTCCGATGAAGGAGGTGTGCTTGCCGTGTTTCATGACGCGGTGGTGGAAAGCATCCAGCCCTTGCGGAAAAAGGGCAGCAGCAGGACGCCGAGAAACGGGGTGAGCCAGTAGCCGCTCTCCGACCAGGAGGCATTCGGATCGTCGCCGCCGGTGCGGGCGAATTTCGCCTTGCCCGCGAGTTCGGTGACGTCGGCATCGTCGGCTGTCAGATGGACGACATCGGCCTTCGCCGTCCGGGCGGCGTTGGAAAGCGTGTCGAGTTCCGGTCCCGGCAACAGCGGCGGCAACAGGCTCAGCTCCGTGCGGGAATCTTTCCGCCAGGCGGCGAGAGGGGCGGCTTGTTCGGGCGCGACGCTGTCGGTGATCCACAGGATCGATCCGCCGCCGGCGTCGCGGAGCGTTTCGTCGGCGAGTTTCAGCGCGTCCGCGGCGGCGTCGCCTTCCGACGGCATGATCTTCGGATCGAGCGCCTGGGCGAAGTTGTCGATGATGCCGCCGTCGGTGGTGGCGGGCATGACGACGTGGGCCGAGCCGGAATAGGCGACCAGCGAAGTCTTCGCGTTCGCCCGCAGCCGCAGCAGGTCGTGGATTTTCTGGGTGGAGCGGGCGAGGCGGCCGGGCTCGATGTCCTCGGTCAGCATGGAGGGCGAAACCTTCACCACGATGGCGAGCGCCGCGGTGTCCTCGGCGAAGGAGGCGGGCTCGCGTTTCCAGGTGGGACCGGCGATGGCGACCACCGCGACGAGCCAGCCGATGGCGATCCATTCGAGCGGGCCGAAGCGGGATCTACGGTCGTCGCCGCTCAGGAGATGGGGAAGCAGGTGCGGCGCGACGATGCCGCGCCATGCCTGCGAGGCGTCCGTGCGGCGGCGCAGCGCCCACCAGAGCAGCGCCGCGGGGATCAGCGCGAGCAACCACTCCGGCCGGATGAAATGGAACGGAACCGGCGACAACGCGGCCGGACCGATGAGCGCGAACGAGGCGGGCGCCGGTTCGAGTCCGGCTGCCTGGCGGGCCGGTTGGTGTTTTCCCGCAAGCAAGCCGAAGGCATGCAGCGCCATCGAAACGGCGAACGCGGCAGCCAGCGGCCACCAATAGACATCCCGGCGCGGGCGATGGGAAATCGTCTGCGCCTTGTGGGACTCGACCTTGTCCAGTTGGTCGTAGATCTGTTCGAGCTGCCCGCGGTCCGCCGCGTGGGAATAGAGCCCGCCGGTGGCTTTCGCGACGCTCTGGAGCGTTGCCACGTCCAGCGCGTCCTCGCCTGCGGCCTTCGGGTCGCCGACGGCGACGGTGTGGATGACGATGCCCTTGTCCCTGGCGATGTCCGCCGCCTTGGCGGGAGGCACCTGGCTGGCGGTGTCGTTGCCGTCCGTCAGGGCGATGAGCACGCGCTCCTTCACCGTGCTGCGGTCGAAGACGTTGATCGCCAGGCCGAGCGCGTCGCCGAAGGCGGTCTGCGGCCCGGCCATGTTCACCTGCGCCTCATCCAGCAACTGCCGGCAGACTTTCAGGTCCTGCGTGAAGGGCGCCTGCACGAAGGCCGCGTTGCCGAAGAAGATGAGCCCCACGCGGTCGCCCTGGCGTTTCGAAAGGAAATCGTCGAGCACCTCCTTCACCGCGGCGAGGCGGTCCACGGTCGCGCCCTTCGCGTCCTTGAAATCGGTGGTCTTCATCGAGCCCGAGAGGTCCACGGCCAACAGGAGGTCGCGCGTGGGAATCTCCTTGGTCACCGGCGGCTCGATGACCTGCGGCCGCGCCATCGCCAGCACCACGCCGAGCCAGCAGAGGATGACGGACAGCCAGCGCCACCAGGCGCCGCGCGCGACCACCGCACCCTCGGCGGGGCGTTGCCCGCTGTGCTCGGCGAGGCGGGCGAGAAACGGCACCACCAGGCCCTGCCGCGACTCGCGGTGTGCGGGCGCGAGCCACCACACCAGCAGCGGCAGGGGCAGCAGAACGAGCAGCCAGGGATGGGCAAGGGTCAGCATGCGTTCTCCGGGGTTGTCTGGTGATGGCGGATCCATCCGCGGGCCGCGCGCACCAGCGTTTCGATCGTGTTTTCGTCCAGTGCCGCGACGGAGCGCGGATCGTACACCGCGTTCCCGAGCGCCGCGCCGGGACCTTGGGAGAAGGAGGCGTTCTTCGCGGTCAGGTCCAGGAACGACGACCATTCCGCACCGGTCAGCCCGGCGACGCGGGTCCGCGGATAAGCGGTGAGGGCGGTGCGCTTCAGGAGTTCCGAAAGATCCAACAAAGCGGCGGAGCGTTGCGCGGGATCTTTCAAGGACGCCTCCAGCGCCGTCAGCTCGCCCAGCGCCTCGCGCCGGTAGCGGTTGTGCTGCCAGCGGACGAAGGCGCGGAGCGCCAAGGCGGACAGGATGACCAGCGCGAACCCCATGACCCACCACCAGCCGGGCGCGGGCGGCCACCACGGCACGGGTGCGGGCACGAGGATGTCGTGCAGGCGGTCGATGCTGGTGGCGTCCGTTTCTTTCATCGCAGTCGGGCGCCGAGCTGGCGGCGGATCTGGGTGGCCACGTCCTCGGCCGTGCTCAGCGGGAGGACGGGGGTTTCGCGGTGCAGCAGGAAACGGCGTCCCGCGGCGCGTTGCTCGTCGAACGCGGCGCGGAAGCGTTCGCGCAGGCCGGAGTTGCCGGTGTCCACCTCCATCTGGCGGATGCCATCGCCGAAGACCAGCCGCCCGGCTGAGGGAAGTTCGACTTCCAGCGGATCGTGGACGAAACCGAACAACACGTCGTTGTGGCGGGCGATGCGGGTGAGCAGGTCGCGGGTTTCCGCGTTCTCCCCCGAGCCGTCGCTGATGATGCAGACGAGACAATCGTGTTTGGCGAGGCGGTCGCAGCGGCGCAGCACTTCGTTGAACATGGCGGGATTCGGCTCCGTGCCGGCCGTCACCGAAAGCTGGTGGTTCCGCTTCACGATCGCATCGAGGATCCTCATCGCGGTGGAGCTGCTGCGCTGCGGGCGGATTTCATCGATGTCCGAATCGTTGAAGACCAGCGCGCCGACGCGGTCCTTCTGCTCCAGCACCCGCCATGCGGCGAGCGCGGCGGCCTCCGCGGCGGTGACGGACTTGGTGTTCTTCACGCTGCCGAAAAACATCGTGATACGCTGGTCCACCAGCAGCAGGGTGGAGCGCTCGCGTTCCTCGGTGAAGACCCGGCTGTGCGTCTTGCGGGTGCGCGCCGTGACCTTCCAGTCGATCTGGCGGATGTCGTCGCCCATCTGGTAGCGGCGGATTTCCTCGAAGTTCAATCCGCGCCCGCGGAGTCGCGAGGCGTGCCGGCCGGCGAGCAACGAATGGACCGGCTGGCGCGGGAGAAAACTGAAACCGTGCGCACGATACCGGGCCGCGATCAATTCGCGGAGATCCGCATACACGCCGCTCTCTCCGGATGGGTTCATGATACCGCCACCTGTTTCAAAATTTCGTCGAGCACCGCATCGCGGGTGATGCCTTCCGCCTCGGCCTCGTAGGTGAGGATCAAACGGTGGCGCAGGCAGCTATGGACGACCGCCTTCACGTCCTCGGGCGTGGTGCTGTCGCGGCCGTCGAGCCACGCATGGGCGCGCGAGGCGCGGTCGAGGGCCAGCGTGCCGCGGGGGCTCGCGCCGACCCGGATCCACTTCGCGAGATCGGAATCCTTGTAGTCCCCGGGGCGCCGGGTGGCGGCGATCAGGGCGATCATGTATTTTTCCACCGCCTCGGAAACCTGCACCGCGAGCACCTCCCTGCGGGCGTCGAACACGCTCCGTTCGGCGATCCTGGCCGCGTCCTGCGGGGCGGCGCCGGCGTCCTCGCCGCGGACGAGGCGGAGGATCCGGCGTTCGTCGTCGTCGTTCGAGTAGCCGACGAAGACATGGAGGAAGAAGCGGTCGAGCTGCGCCTCGGGCAGCGGATAGGTGCCTTCCTGTTCGATCGGGTTCTGCGTGGCGAGGACGAGGAAAAGATCCGGCAGCTTGTGGGTGGCGCCGGCCACGGTGACCTGGCGCTCCTCCATCGCCTCCAGCAAGGCGGACTGCGCCTTGGCGGGCGCCCGGTTGATTTCATCGGCGAGCACGAGGTTGCCGAAGATCGGGCCGGGCTGGAACTGGAATTTGTTCCCGGCCGCCTCGCCCACATAGATCTCGGTGCCGGTGATGTCGCTGGGCAGCAGGTCCGGCGTGAACTGGATGCGGCGGAACTCGCTTTCGAGATTGGCCGCCAGCGTTTTGATCGTGCGCGTTTTCGCGAGGCCGGGCAGGCCTTCCATCAGGACGTGGCCGTTCGCCAGCAGGGCGATGAGCAGGTGGTCCACCACCGCCTCCTGGCCGATGACCGAGGCGGCGATGCGTTTCTTGAGTTCGAGGATGGAATCGCGGGGTGTCATGATCGGAGTTTTCGGTTTGCGGAGAGATGTGTCGGGAAGACGGAAGGAAATAGTTCAACCTGGAAACTGAAATGGATTCGAACGGGAGGGAACAGAGATCACAGAGAGTGAATAACATGGAAGGAAAGCGGCCACAGATTCCAAGTCACCCGCCGGGTGATTGGCGGCATTGGGATAAGTCCCTCATCCTTGGTTCTCTCTGTTTCCTCCTGTTGGTGCATTTTCTTTTTAGGTTCAATGACCGTCGCTGAACAGATAGTGGGTCCACGATTTCATCCGCAGCAGGACCTTGCGGATGATGCCAAACTCCCGGAAATGCCCGGAGTAAACCGCGACGATTCCGGTGGCGCCGGGGACCAGTTGGAAGCGGGCGGTCAGTATGAGCAGGATGTCCATGAGGGGCGCGGAGATGGGAGGCGATGCCCGGATTCAGCGGGGTGGATCGCCGGATCCGGACTGCCACAAGTCGAATTTGGCTTCCAAAGCCTCCAGCCGGCCGGTCAACTGGATGATCGCGCTTTCGCCGCCGTCCGTGGAATCAGTCCCGGCCCGGCCGGCGCCGAAGCCCTCGCCGGGGCGGTAAAGCATCGCCCAAATCCACAGGAAGGGCCAGATCGCGTGCATCAGGAACAGGCTGACCCAACCGGCGCACTCGATGGCCTCGGCATGCGGATGGTTCCTGCTCTTTGCGATCTTGTAGGGGATATCATGGATGATGATCAACCCGTAGGCAAGGACGATTCCCATGCCCAGCAGCAACACGAGCGCGAAAATGGATAGAAAGTCCATGACAATGGCAGGAGGCGGCCTTCAGGGAGGGAGGAGGAAGCGACGGGCCGCCCCTCCTCCCGGGAAGGCCGGCCCGTCCGGGTCTTGAGTCTCCGTCGATGGCAGGCATCGGCGGATTCTCAAGACCGCGGCTCCCTTATCTTGTCTTGAGCGTTTCGACCTCCTTGAGGCGCTGGAGCGCGGCTTCCCTCTGGAGCATGCCGTAGTTGATATCGCCGGAGTTGAGCGACGAACCGGTCTGGAACGGGAAGTCCTTGAAGTCCGAGAAGAACTCCCTGATCTTGCCTTGGATCGGCACCAGCAGCCACATCTGCTGCGCATACCAGGTCCAGTAGCCGCCGCCATCCGCCTGGGCTTTCTCGTAGGGATCCATGCGGAGGTTGGTGATGCCGGCCCAGGATGTCACATCGCGGGTGGAGGTGGCGATGTTTCCGCCCTGGCTGACGGCGAAGCTGACCTTCCAGTCGTTCCAGCGGACCGCGTTGAGGTTGCCGGCCTGGTCGAAGTAGTAGATCTGCTCGCGCGGTCCCTTCGGCTCATCGCCCTTGAGGAAGGGCAGGAAGTTGTAGCCATCGAGCTTCACCTTGAAGTCCTTGCCGTGGAGCGAGGTTCCCTTGGCGAGCTTCTCCTTGATCTCCGGTTCGCCCACCGCCGCCAGCAGCGTCGGGAACCAGTCCAGGTTCGAGATCATGTCGTTGACGACGGTGCCGGGTTTGACGACGCCGGGCCAGCGGATCATCATCGGAATGCGGAAGCCGCCTTCCCAGGTCGTGCCTTTCTCACCGTGGAACGGAGTCATGGCTCCGTCCGGCCACAGCGCGAGTTCCGCGCCGTTGTCGGTGGAGTAGATGACGATGGTGTTGTCGGCGATCTTCAGCTCATCGAGCAGGTCGAGGAGCTGGCCGACATGGCCGTCGTGCTCCACCATGCCATCGGCATGGATGCCCATGCCCGTCTTGCCGAGCGACTCTTTCTTGAGGTGGGTGAAGACGTGCATGCGGGTGCTGTTGAACCACATGAAGAACGGCTTCTCCGCTTTGGCCTGGCGCTCGATGAAATCCTTGCCGGCGGCGAGGAACTCTTCGTCGATGGTTGGCATGCGCGCGGTGTTAAGCGGACCGGTGTCCTCGATCTTGCCGTCCGCGGTGGCCTTGATCACGCCGCGGGGGCCGTACTTTTTCTTGAATTCGGGATCCTTCGGATAGAAGTAGCCTTCCGGCTCCTCCTCGGCATTGAGGTGGTAGAGGTTGCCGAAGAACTCGTCGAAGCCGTGTTTGGTCGGCAGGTGCTGGTCCTGGTCGCCGAGGTGGTTCTTGCCGAACTGGCCGGTGGCGTAGCCCTGCTGCTTCATCGCGTCGGCGATGGTCGGCATCCACTCGGTGATGCCGTGCGGATCGCCGGGCATGCCGATGGTCAACAGGCCGGTGCGGAACGGCTCCTGGCCGAGGATGAAGCTGGCGCGGCCCGCGGTGCAGCTTTGCTGTCCGTAGGCATCGGTGAACAACGCGCCTTCCTTGGCAATGCGGTCGATGTTCGGCGTCTGGTAGCCCATCATGCCATGGGAATAGACACTGATCTGCGGGATGCCGATGTCGTCGCCCCAGATCACCAGGACGTTGGGTTTCTTGCCCGCGGTTTGCGCGGACACTGTTGCGGCGGTCGCGGCAAACGCGATCACCGAGCACTGCGCGGTCAGGCGCAGGATGGGGCGGAACCAGCTATCCCCGCGAGGGGCGTCCGCTGGCGATGTTTTTCGGGGTGCTCTCATGGCATTCATGCGGTTGTGTTCGGTTTTCATCTGTTAGGCAAAATGAGAAGGGCTTTCACGGGGCTTTGACGCAGCGGAATCCGACATGGCTCATGCAGGCGGGAAGCATCGCGTCTTTCATGGCAGCGGTAAGTGAAGGCCTCGTGCTTCTCCCGTTACTCGGCAGGTTCGGGGAAGACCGTCTTCCAGTCCTTCTTCATGTCGACAAGCACCCAGCCGCGCTTCGGCGCCTCGTCGAGACCCTTGTCGAGCTTGCCGAATTGCGATTCGCGGTCGTAGGCGAACTCGCGCTCGCCATCGGTGTGGTGGACGATCAGCCCGAAGCGCGGGCCTTCGCCGGATGTGGTCCATTCCAGCATCTGGAAATCGCCGTCGGAGTTGCCCGCGGCGAAGACCGGGCGGCGGCCGATGTGGCTCTGGATGCCGACGGGCTTGCCTTCCTTGTCGTCGATCAGGTCGAGGTCCGGCTGCTTCACCAGCGCCGGTTTGCCGTCCTTCACCTCGTATTTCAGCTTGAGGCTGCTGCCGACGACCTGCTCGGGCGGGATGCCATAGACATTCTCCGTCCACGGGCGCATGAACTCGATGCCGCCGCCGGAAATGATGAAAGTCTTGTAGCCGTTCGCGCGCAGATAATCGAGCAGCTCGACCATCGGTTGGAAGACCATTTGCGTGTAGGGCTTGCCGGTCTTGGGATGCTTCGCGGTCGCGAGCCAATCGGTCACGATCTTGTCGAATTCCTCGATGGTCATGCCGGCGTGGGTGGCCGCCCCGAGTTCGAGCAGGCCTTTCATGCCGGACGCGGCGACGCCTTTCATGTCGCCCTTGAGCAGGGACGCGAACGGCTCCTTTTCCTTCCACTCGGGATGTTCCGGCGCGAGCGCCTTGATGCGGTCGATGAGGAACGCGAGCTGGAAGTACATCGGCTGTTCGCTCCACAGCGTGCCGTCGTTGTCGAAGACGGCGATGCGCTCGGCGGGAGGGACGAAATCGGGCGAGCCGTCCCTGGTGGTTTTTTCGACGAAGGAAACGATCGCCTGCTTCGCGGCGGTATCGTTCCAGGATTCAAGCGGTGCGGCCCACGCGGCGGACGCGCCGAAGAGCAGGGTGAGGATCCGGAGTTTCATGACGTTCTGGAGTGGCGGGTGTAATGGAAAAGCGCCGTTCATTTGCCGGCGGCATGCAGGCAGGCGGCGGCGGGAAAGGCGGGCGGGAGAAGAATGGATTTCATGGGTTCCTGGCCATGGGTTGTCGCAAAGAAGGGTCAGCCCTTGGGGAAAAGAAAGGTGAGGCCGAAGCGCAATCCCCACTCCGGGCCGCCATCCGGCTTTTCGAAGTAGTAGCGGGCGCCCGCGAAGAACTGGACCGGCTGGTCGCCGATTTTGACGAGCTGGCTGACCATCAGGTTCACCGGCACCGCCCACTGCCCGCGCTGCCAGTCGTAGGTGGTCTCGGAGTTGATCGTGAAGGTGGTGGCGTGCGGCGTGGTGTAGGCGAGAAAGGGCTGGATGAAGGTGGCGTTCACGCCGGCCCGGTCGTCATCGCCGGCCACGTCCCAGAGGTGGTTGGCCAGGGCGCCATAGGTCCAGTGGCCGCTTTGCTTGAGCAATACCGCGGTGGGGCCCAGGCACCATTTGTTGCCGCCGAGCAGATCGTCGGTGGCGGTCGGAAACAGGAACGCCGGACCGATGCCCCAGATCGGGTCGGACGACTTCGGGGAAAAGAAGAACGACTGCAGGGTATCGCCGAGGCCGAATTTATCGCTCGCTCCGCCCAGGTCGATGCCCTGCTGATCGACGACCGGGAGAATGGTCCGCGAGATGACGTTCCAGTCATCGCCGATGCCGAAGGGGATCACCGGCTGGATGTTGGTCGTCCATTTCGTGCCGTCGCCGGGGCCGAGTCCGAAATCCAGGTTGCTCTGGATCGGGACGGAAATGAGATCGGCGACCGGATTGGACAGTTTCTTGGCAAGCTCGGCGTCGCTCGCGTGAGCATGAAGAACTCCAACTCCGGCCAGGCACAGACACCGCCAGATGTGTGAAAAATTCCTTCCGAACGATAATCGCGATGTTTCACGCATATGAAACCATGACTAAGCAGTCGGTTTCATGATTGCAACTCCATCCTTTATCCGAAAAACGACAGAATTTTCTTTTCGTGAAACGCCGGGCGTCTATTATCGCCAGACTAACAGCAATTCATGCGCAGCGCGATGATCCTGAAAGCCCACCGCCAAACACTCCGCCTTGGCAGCTTCAATTCCACCCAAATGGAATCGCTGCTTTCCGGAGGCAGTGCTCGCCACTACATCCTGAAACGTTCCACGTTCACCGTGGAGCATCACCGCTGGGCCTGCGGAGATATTGCCTTGGACACCGGTCTTTACAGTTTTCCGGTAAGAATTCTGGGCGAATTTTCCAGCGATAAGGTTTGTATCGGCTATATGAGATCCCAAGGCGGAACGATACGGGTGAACGGACACCAGGCCGGCCCCGATACCGTGGAATACTACCCTCCCGGCAGTGAACTGGATTACCGCGCAAGCGCAGGCGGGCAATGGGTGGCCATTACCGTCGGCGAAAGGCTGTTGCAGGTCGCGGCCCATCGCCGGACCGGTCGCGAGTTGATCCTGCCACGGGAGGGAGCCGTCAGCTTTCCGGTTCAAAAAACGCTGAGACGCGAGTTGGACAAGCTGGTGAGCCGAATGATGGGCTTTTCGGAGATACACCTTGCCGTGATCGAGTTGCTGGCAAACACCGTGGCTGAGGTTCTCGAAGCCCGACAATACGCCTTCCCTGGAGCCGGTGAAAAATCGGAGCACCGGCAGCAACTCCTCCGGCGCGCCGACAAATACCTGCTGTGCCAAATGGCAAGTCCTTTCCGGATCGACGCGCTCGCCTCCGCCACCGGCACCACGGCCCGGACACTGCAACGGCTCTATCATGATGCATACGGGATGACACCGCAATTATGGGCCCGATGTCTATTGCTGCACCGCGTGCGGGAGCTTCTCCAATCCCCGGCCTCACGGGGCCTTACGGTAGAGGCCATTGCCCGTGATTGCGGCTTCCGTCACATGGGCAGGTTTTCCGACTACTACCGGAAGCTTTTCGGAGAATTGCCTTCGGATACCCGGAGCAACCCGATCACCGTTTCCGGCGGTCATTCGCAATAACCGCGCGTCCCGCCCGATTCATCCCGGATTCCGAAGTTGCGAGGCCATCACAATGGATTTTGACCACGGATTACCCGGATTTCACAGATTGAGGAAATCATCAGACCGTGCTGAAGGTGAAAATGCACAACCTCTTCAAGATCTGTGAAATCTGCGTAATCCGTGGTTCAATTTTTGTTTTCGGGTTCATTGGAGAGGGAGTTTCCATCCCGCCCGCGCGAAGTTTGGAAGGGTCCGCAAAACGACCGCCTCCCCGGCGACACTACTTCCGAATCCGGGGAATTTCCCGCGAATGACGGCGTTTCCCCGATGGAAACAAAAAAAACCGCGTCCATGTTAGGCCTTGAGCGATCACAACGTATCAGGCGGCATATGGCCAAAACCCGCTTCCGTCCCCTGCTGCTGATTCTCACGCAGCCGCTTATGGCTGCCATCACCCCTTCCCCGCTGTTTCAGGACGGCGCGGTGCTCCAAAGGGAAAAACCGGCGCCCGTTTGGGGGAAAACCGATCCCGGAGGCAAGGTGAGCGTTTCGTTCGCCGGTCAAACGAAGACCGCCACCGCCGATGACAAGGGCCGCTGGCTGGTCACGCTCGATCCGCTTGAAACGAGCGCCGAAGGCAGAAACCTGAGCATCACCGGTGACGGATCGCCCGCCGTTGAAATCAAGGATGTGCTGGTCGGCGAGGTTTGGCTCGGCAGCGGCCAGTCGAACATGCAGTGGAACATCACGCAGACCCGCAAGGAGGATCGGGAAATCGCCGCGGAGGGACCGGTTCCGCTGCTCCGTCTCTTCGATGTGCCGCGCACGCTGAGCCATGCGCGCAAGGACACGGTGAATGCCAAATGGACGCCCGCGAATCCGGAAACGGCGCGCCCGTTTTCCGCCGTCGGCTACTTCTTCGGTCGCAGGCTGACCGAGGAACTGAAAGTGCCGGTGGGCATCATCCACAGCTCATGGGGCGGATCGCGCATCGAGCCGTGGTGGGCGGAGGAGGGACTGGCGGGCATCGCGGAACTCGAATCCACCCGCAGGCACCGCTTGTCACGCAGCCCCGGGTTTCCGGAATACGACAAACCGTTCCGCGCTTTCGTGGATGCCACCGGCAAGTGGTCCACAGCGGCGGCCGCCGCGCTTGACGCCGGACTCGAGGCGCCGGAGATGCCCAAGGCACCCGAGTTGTTGAAACTCGGACACGCCCAGGAGGCCGGCACCTATCAGGCGATGATTCACCCGCTGGTGCCCTTCGCGCTGCGAGGCTTCCTCTGGTATCAGGGCGAGTCCAACAATGGCGAGGGCATGGCCTACACCACCAAGAAGCGCGCGCTGATCGAAGGCTGGCGCAAGCAGTTCCAGGCACCCGAGGCTCCGTTTCTCTTCGTGCAGTTGGCGCCTTTCAACTACGGCCCGCAGCGCGAAACCGACCTGCCCGGCATCTGGTGGGCGCAGCGGGAAACCCTGCGCATCCCGCACACCGGCATGGCCGTGATCAACGACATCGGCAACCCGCGCGACATCCATCCCAACAACAAGTCCGAGGTCGGCCGCAGGCTTTCACTCTGGGCGCTGGCCGATACCTACGGCCGTAAGGACGTGGTGAAATCCGGGCCGCTGTTTACCGGATACAAGGTCACGGACAAAGGCATCGCCATCCGCTTCGACCACACCGGCGGCGGACTCGTTTCCCGCGATGGCAAGGCGCTCACCCACTTCGAGATCGCGGGCGCGGACGCCGCCTATCAGCCTGCGGAGGCCAGCATTGTGGATGGCAAATGGATCCTGCTTTCCAGCCCGTCCGTGCCCAAGCCCGATCGCGCGCGCTTCGCGTGGTCACAGGTCGCCGAGCCGAACCTGATGAACAGGGAGGGTCTTCCCGCCGCGGCCTTCAACACCCACTGGCCCTCCGATCCCACACTCGGCAGAAAGGTATCCGGCGGCAAACCGCACAAGAGCAGCCATGCGAACACCCACGGCTGGGACGGCGGCCTGACGGATGGCAACTGGGCGAATGCCAACCCCGGTTGCTACGCCACCAGCGAATCCCCGGAGTTTCCCAAGTCCGTCACCGTGGACCTCGGCGAAGCGCAGGACATCCACGCCATCGCCTACGGGACACCAAACATCGGGGCCACCAGGTCGGTCGCCATCTCGGTAAGCGAAGACGGCCGGAACTTCACCGAGGTGGGCGGCAACGATTTCCCGGCGAAAAAGGCCACGCGCGCCGAAGCCCGCTTTGATCCGCGCAAGGCCCGCTACGTGCGCGCCACCTTCACCGGCAACCACCCGCGCCAGGACAATTTCTCCGAAAACTTCGCTTTTCTCTCGGAAATCGAGGTTTATTCCCCATGATCGGGAACCCGTCCGGCCGAAAATCGGAGTGTTGTCAATGAACACTCCGCGGCCCCGGTATGGATCATCGCCCCGGAGTTCCGATTCATTCGGGGTCCCGCCCATCATGAATTCTGATCTCGATCACCATATCGTCACCGCCTCGGCTTTCGCCATTTGATTTGGGCCATCGGACCATATGTATATCAACTTGCCATCGGACATGCAACGGATTGGATTGCCCCATCCATCTTCATAAGAACCGCTTATTTCTTTGGGAATAACCACACTACCCGACAAAATTCAAGAGATCTTAAATAATTGATTGGAGTGGCAGCTT
>CAZKQK010000042.1:0-37995 GCA_964554865.1 uncultured Luteolibacter sp.
ACGTCGGGATCCGAGAGACATTCGTCGAGGACGCGGGCGAGTTCATCGAGCTTGGGGCAGTCGTCGCAATCGCGGTTCCTGATGATGGAGGGTGAGTCGCAGATCATGCGCATCATCGCGAGGAGGATCATGAGGAGGTCCTGCTGCTTCTTGGTGAGCGGACGGCGCTGGGCGATCTGGAGGAGCTGGGAGGCGCTTTGTTTCACCTCGTCGTACTCGCCCTGCATGGCCGGGGTGAGCTTGACGAAATGGTTGCGGTCTGTGCGGTCGGGCAGCTCGGTTTCGACGTGGTGCTTGCGGCGGCGCAGCAGGATGGGGCGGATGCGTTCGCGCAGGGCGGGGAGGTTCTTGTAATCGGACGGGCGGCCCTTTTCGTCGAATTGATAGAACTCGCGGTTGAAGCGGAACAGCGGACCTAACAATGACGGGTCGAGAAAATCGACGATGGAGTAGAGTTCGTCGATGCGGTTTTCGATGGGGGTGCCGGTGAGGACGAAGGCGTGGCGGGATTGCAGGCGTTTGACGGCCTGGGCGGTTTTGGTGGCCCAGTTCTTGATGCGCTGGGCTTCGTCGAGGACGACGATGTCGGGGCGGAGGTGCTCGTTGATGTCGAGGGTGTCGGAGACGACCTGCTCGTAGTTGACGATGGTGAAGAAAGGCGGGCTACTATTGGCATAGTAGTTCGTGCGGGTGGAACGCGGGCCGAAGACGAGCTGGTGGCCGAGCGTGGTGAATCTCCGGATCTGTTCCTCCCACTCGGTCTTGAGCGAGGCGGGGGTGACGACGAGGACGCGCTTCGCCTTGCCGAGGTGGTGGAGCAAGGCGCAGGCGGCGATGGCCTGGATGGTTTTGCCGAGACCCATCTCATCGGCCAACAGGGCGCGTTCGCCGAAGGCGAGGTGGAGCATGCCCTCGCGCTGATAGGGGTAGAGCGGGTGGAGGGTGACGTGCTCGGGGTGGCGGCCGGAGACGACGCCGGTTTCGTATTCGCGGCGCAGTCGGCGGCGTTCGGCGGTCTGGCGGCGGGATTCGAGGAAGGGTTCCACGTCTTGGGAGATGCGGACCCTTTTCGAGCGGGCGAGGCGCGCCGGGATTTCCTCCGGGTCGTGTTCTTCCAGCAGGAATCCGGCGGCATCGAAGTGTTTGCGGACGGCGGGGCTGAGCTGGTTGAGATTGCGCTCGATGGCAAGGCGGTCGCCGACGGGGACGAGGTCGATGCGGGGCGAGGTGGATTTTTCCGCGTCGCGGAAGTGGGCTTTGCGGCGGCGTTCCAGCCAGATCAGGGTGGCTTCGATGTGTTTGCATGTGCCGAGGCCGGCGGTGCGGAAGTCCGGACAGGTGCAGGAGAAGGCGCGAGCGGCGAGGTCGCGGATCTCGGTCTGATAGGTCATGCCGCTCGGGGACTTGACCGCGAAGTTCGAGAAGATCGGGTTTTCGTCGTCGAGTGGGCGGATCGAGTGTTTCTCGTCGCGGGCGCGCTGGACGCGGCGGAGAATCTCGTCCTGGTCGGTGGTGCGCCAGTCGGTGGCGGGGGGGAGGGTGGAGGGGGCTTTCCTTTTCGCGGTTTTCCTGCTGGCCATGACGGAATGGATAATTGGCTGCGGAAGTTTTCGCGGCAATACCAAAGGGCGGATGACAGATCGCCCGCCGCCACCCGTATCCATTGCATCCTGCCAATGAAATCCCCATACCGATTCGCCGCCGCCGCCGCCGCCGCCCTTGCCTTGATCGCCGCTCCGCTTTTTGCAGCGGAGCACCCGGATACGAAGGGTTGGAAGGACCTGTTTGCCCCTGATCTCTCGAACACCGTGGCCCAAGGAAAATGGGTGGTGGAGGACGGATTGCTGGTCGCGGGAGCGGATGAAATGCTGTGGACCAAGGAATCCTACGGCGATTTCATTCTGGATCTGGAGTTCAAGGTGGCCAAGGATGCCAACAGCGGCGTTTTCCTGCGCTGCGGGGACATCCGCAACATCCTTTCCGCCCTGGAAATCCAGGTGCATGAAACCAAGGACGGCAGCCGCTACGGCATGGTGGGTGCGATTTACGACGCCTGCCCGCCTTCCAAGAGCATGGCCAAGCCGGTGGGCGAGTGGAACCGCTTCACGATCACCTGCAAGGGTCCGAAGATCACGCTGGTCTTCAATGGTGAAACCGTGATCGATGCGGACCTCGACCAATGGTCCGAGCCGCACAAGAACCCGGACGGCACGTCGAACAAGTTCGGCACGGCGCTGAAGGATTTCGCGCGCAAGGGCCCGATCGGCCTGCAGGGCTTGCACGGAAAAGAGCAGGCCCCCGTTCACTATCGAAATCTGAAAATCAAGAGCTTGGAGTGATTGTCGCCATCGCGGCCGGACCGCGCGCGCGAAAATCTGAGAGAATCACACATGGGTGCGAGTATGGGTGTTCCGTTTGCCCATGCTCCGCCCGTTTTTAGCATCCTGCATATTGATCGCCACGTGCCACGGCCGCGCGGTGGCGGACGAGTCCGCGCGCTACAAGAAGGAGATCGTGCCGCTGCTCGAAAACCTCTGCTTCGATTGCCATGGTGACGGCGCATCGAAGGGCGGCTTCTCCATGGATGAGTATGGAGATCTCACGAAGCACCTGGATGATCGCAAACACTGGCTGGCAGTGTGGCACAATCTCCGCAGCCAGATCATGCCTCCGTCCGACAAGGACCAGCCGTCGCCGGCGGAGCGCCGCAAGCTGCTCTCATGGATCGAGAACGGCGTGTTCCGCGTGGATCCCGCGAATCCGGATCCGGGGCGGGTGACGATCCGCCGGCTCAACCGCGGCGAATACCGTTACGCGGTGAAAGATCTGTTAGGCGTGGACTATGGAACCGTCGACGTGTTTCCCGCGGACGACACCGGTTACGGGTTCGATAACATCGGCGACGTGCTGAGCATTTCCCCGCTGTTGATGGAGAAGTATCTCCAGGCTGCCGAGGAGGTGGTGGCGCTGGCCCTGCCCGAGGGATCGGCGGCCCAGGTGCCGGTGGCGGAGATCGATGGCAAGGAGTTCAAGGCATCGGGAGATCCGCGGACGGATGTGGAATGGCTGCCATTCGCCCGCAAGACGGAGCTTTCGGGCGAGGGGGAAATCCGCTGGGACGGCGAGTATCAGGTGCGGCTCGAGTATTCGATCCACGGTGCGGCCGAGGCAACCACCGATGAGGCGCGTCTCGCGATCACCGCCGGAGGAAACGAAATCGGCAAGGCGACGCTTGGCTGGGACCAGCGGAGCGCCATCGATCTAACAGGAAAGGCGGCGCTGAAGAAGGGCCGGGCGAAGTTCGGCATCACCATCGAGCCGGGACACCGTCCGGAACATGGCGAGGAGGAGTTGTTTCTGAAAGTCCACCGTGTGATTGTCCGCGGCCCTCTCGATGGTTCGCAGCGGGAATATTCCAAGGGGCACCGCATGATCTTCGTGGACGGTCCCGCGCCGGAGGACAAGCAGGCGCGGTTGAGATATGCGCGCAAGATCATGCGGAGTTTTGTCAGCCGCGCGTTCCGCAAGCCGCTTGACGAGCCGACGATCGACCGGCTGGTGGGCATCGTCGGAGAAGTGTCGCGCATGCCGGGCAAGTCCTTCGAGGATGGCATCAGGCAGGCCATCGCCGCCTGCCTCGCCTCGCCGCGTTTTCTCTTCCGCGTGGAAATCCAGCCCGAGCCCGACAACCCGGCGCGCATCGTCCCGCTCGACGAGTATTCGCTCGCGGCGCGGCTTTCGTTTTTCCTGTGGAGTTCGGTGCCCGATGACGAACTGCTCAGCCTGGCCTTCCGGAAACAACTGCGGGCCAACCTGCGGGCCCAGGTCGAGAGAATGCTCGGGGACCCCCGCTCGGAGCGGTTGGTGGAAAACTTCGTCGGCCAGTGGCTGCAGGTCCGCGATATCGACACCGTGCCGGTGAGCGCGAAGTCGATCCTCGGGCTGTCATCGAACCGCGAGGCGGCGCGCGCGTTCGATCCGCGCCTGCGTGGGGACATGCGGCGCGAGACCGAGATGTTGTTCGATTTCATCCTGCGCGAAAACCGTCCCGCCGCGGAACTGATCTCCGCGCGCTACAGTTTCCTCAACGACCGCCTCGCGCGCTTCTACGGCATCGATGGTGTGAGCGGCAGTGAATTCCGCGCCGTCGATCTCACCGAGCATCCCGAGCGTGGCGGCGTGCTCACGCACGGCTCGGTGCTGATGGTCACCTCCAATCCCACGCGCACCTCGGCGGTGAAGCGCGGGATGTTCGTGCTGGACAATCTGTTAGGCTCGCCGCCGCCGCCCGCTCCGCCGAACGTGCCGGCGCTTGAGGACGCGGCCGTGCCCGGAAAGGCCAACCCGACGCAGCGCGAGATGATGGAAATCCACCGCCGCAATCCCGAATGCCGCGGTTGCCACGCGCGGATGGACCCGATCGGCCTGGGTCTGGAAAACTTCAACGCCCTCGGCCAGTTCCGCCGCGATGAGAACGGCCGGCCGATTGACACGGCGGGCAAGCTGGTCACCGGCGAGAAGTTCGCCGACGTGGCCACCCTCAAGCGGATTCTCGCCGGCAGCCGTACCAAGGATTTCCATCGCTGCCTGGCGGAGAAGCTGCTCACCTACGCCATCGGCCGCGGCGTGGAGATCCACGACTCCACCACCATCGAACTCCTTGCCGAACGCATGGAAAAAAATGGTGGCAGCCTCCGGGAACTCATCCATGGTATCGTGGAAAGCGCGCCCTTCCAGAAACGGCGGGGAGACAACTGAATCCAGAAACAACACCCAGCATGAATCCGCACATCCCCACCACCCGCCGCGGTTTCCTCCGCGGGCTCGGAGCTTCCGTCGCGCTGCCCGCGCTCGATTGTTTCCGTCCGCTGATGGCGGCGGGAGCCGCGGGCCGCGCCATCGGCACCACCGCCAGCGGCGCGCCGCTTCGCATGGCATGGCTATACATCCCCAACGGCGTGAACGTGGAACATTGGCGTCCGAAGGGCGGGGGATCGAAATACAAACTCGGCGGAACCTTTCAGCCGATGGAGGCGCTGCGCGACGATTTCCAGATCTTCACCGGCTTCGAGCAGAAACACGCCAGCGCCGGCAGTGACGGCGCTGGCGACCACGCGCGGGGAGTGGCCACCTTCCTAACATCCACCCGCGCCCGCAAAACGGCCGGCTCGGACATTCAACTCGGCATCTCCGCGGACCAGGTGGCCGCGCGCGCCATGCAATCCGCCACCCGTCTTTCCTCGCTGGAGCTTTCCGCCGACGGCGTGCGCAAGGCCGGCCACTGCGATTCCGGATACTCCTGCGCCTACCAGTTCAATCTCTCGTGGCGTTCGGAAAACCAGCCGATGACTCCCGAATCCAATCCGCGCGCCGTGTTCGAGCGGCTCTTCGGCGCAGGGTCCGCCCGCGAGCGTGCGGACAGCCTGGGCCGCCGCATGGCCACCAAGAAGTCGATGCTCGATTTCGTCGAGCAGGATGCCCGCGCGCTGCGCCGCCACCTCGGCCGCAACGACCAGCAGAAACTCGACGAATACCTCACCGGCGTGCGCGAGATCGAGCTGCAGATCGAGAAGGCCGAGGCCATGGGGCTCCCCGCCGATCCCGGCGTGCCCGCGCCCGCCGAAAAACCCGGCTCCTATCAGGAACACCTGCGCCTCATGCTCGACATGATGGTGCTCGCCTTCAAGACCGACTCCACCCGCATTTCCACCTTCCTCATGGCCCATGACGGCAGCAACCGCAGCTTCCAGGACATCGGCGTCTCGGACGGCCACCACAATATCTCCCACCACCAGCGGAATCCGGACAACTTGGAGAAAATCGCGAAAATCGACCGCTTTTACATGGAGCAACTCGCCTATTTCCTCGACCGCCTGAAGAACACGCCCGACGTGGACGGCAAGTCGCTGTTGCATAACTCGATGATCGTTTACGGCGGCTGCATCTCGGATGGCGACCGCCACAACCACGACGACCTGCCCATCGTCGTCGCCGGCAATGGCGGCGGAGCATTCAACCCCGGCCGCCATGTCGAACTCGGCGAGAATGTGCCGCTCGCCAACCTCTATCTGCGCATGCTTGATGAGTTCGGCGTGAAGGAAAGGCGCTTCGGAGACTCCACCGGCGTGCTGAGGAAGGTGTGAACCTTCATGCGGTTTCCGGAAACGGATATTGAAACACAAGCCACGATATCCGACTTTCCCCTTATGAAGTCGTTCGGGTTTGTTGCGGCGGTTTGTCTGTTCGCCCTGGATCGGCCTGTCCATGCCAATGGAGGCGGATACTTCCGCGGCGGTGTGGAAAACACCGGCGACGTCGCGGGATTCGAGCCGAAGGCGACGGAAAACATCCGCATTCTCGATGAGAAGCTCACCATCAGGCTGGGCCCCAAGCAGGCGGACGTGGAAGTCCGCTACCTGATGCGCAACATCACGGATAAAAAGGTGAGGGTGCGTTTTGGTTTTCCTGTGGAGGAATCGTTTGATCGGAGTTTCATGGGCGAACCGGAGCGAAACAAGGAGTCCGATGGCAAGCGCCTGGCCTATTGCAAGAACTATCGGATCACCGCCGCTGGCAAGGCGGTCAAATCCACATGGCAGGGGGAACCCGGGGAATCCAAGGAGCTACCCTTCAAAGGCGTGGCCGGATGGTTGGTCTCGGAAATCACCTTCGCCGCCAACGGGGAAATACCGGTGATGATTCGCTTCCAAAGCCAGTATCCCGACGAGCAATGGACTGTCAGCGATAATGGATCGAGTTCCGCCGCATTGTTCCGCTACCGCTTGTCCAGCGCCGCCTGCTGGGCGGGCGCCATCGGCACGGGAAAGATCGTTGTGGAACCTTCCGGCATTGATCCGGCGGACATCAGGATACTCAAGCCGGTGAACCGTTTCCGCAAGGAAGGCGTGCGATGGGTCCGGGATTTTGAAAACCTCGAACCCTCTCTCGCGGATGACATCGAGATCGAGGCGAGGCCGGCTGTGAATGAATACTCCGAATACCTTGGCAAGGACGCCGGGCACTCCAAACTTCATCTTTACGCGACGTTCGTCGAAAGGAGAAAGCAATGGTCGATGCTGCACTCCAACTATCTGGTGAAGGCGAGTTCGACACTCCCAGGCGATGGTGACATCCACTATCATGCGGAAAACATCCGCGAGCATTGGGAAGGCAACGCGTGGAGCGAGGGCGCCCCCGGACCGGGAGCGGGTGCGTGGCTGGAATTGACACCAGCGGTTCCCAAGCCGCTGCTGGGCATCCGGATGAAGCCGGGCTATCAGAAGGAAGGGCTTTTCAAGGCGAACGCCCGTCCGAAGAAGATCCGGGTGGAACTCAATGGCGAACACCGCTTCGACGCGGATATCCCGGATGTGGAGGAAGAAACCGCCATTCCTGTCAGCGGTTATTCCAAGCCGGTGAGGAAGATCCGCATGACATTCACAGAGGTGTATGCCGGCTCCCGCTTCGATGATCTCTGTGTCACCGGCGTGCGCCTCCATGTCCGTCTCGACAAAAAACCGAATGTGCAACCCGCCCGTTAGACCGGTCTTGATGCTGCTGGCCCTTGTAGTCACGCGGGGAGCGGGCCAGAGCCTGCCGGTTTATCTATCAGACAACCACGCGGAGACCTTCGGCTGGATCACGCGCAAATTCGATCCGGACACCCCGCATCAACTCGTGTTGGTGGATGCCCATTCGGATGCTTCCGCCGCCGAGCGCTCGGAGGAAATCCGGGAGGGGCTGCGGCGCGTTCCTTCACTGCGGGAGCGGAAGGATAATGTGGACCGGTGGCGCGATCAGGGACGCATCCAGGCATTCAACTGGATCGAGCCGCTCATGCCGCGTCCGCTGGAGCATGTTCACTGGATCGCCGCACCGGAACTTGCCGAGGCGCGGCGCGCCGGGCTTCATGCGGAGGCTTTCAGCCTGCTCGATGGACGTCTTGAGGTGGAACCCCGCTCGTCCGGAGCTTTTGCCGGACGCTGGATCACATGTGATCTAACGGATTTCAAGCGGCTGAAGCCAATCACGCGGCCGGTCATTCTCGCCATCGATCTGGATTTCTTCGCGGGCATGGAAACCGCGGCGCGCGAGAGCGCTTTCGAGACGATCTGGCGTCATGCGATGGACTGGCCGGGCCTGGCTGGCGTGGCCTTCGCGGTT
This sequence comes from uncultured Luteolibacter sp., assembly GCA_964554865.1. Classification (GTDB taxonomy): domain Bacteria; phylum Verrucomicrobiota; class Verrucomicrobiia; order Verrucomicrobiales; family Akkermansiaceae; genus Luteolibacter. The sequence continues at coordinate 8,164 of CAZKQK010000042.1, forward strand.
TCGCGTCCATGGCTGACAGACGATGCCGAGGCGGATGCCTTGGCCGTCCTGGCGTGCGGAGCGGTTTCGCGAACCCGTGGAGCGTTTCTTGAAATCGATGCTTCATTTGACGATCGCCCCGACGATTCGAAACTCCGCGCGGAATCCCCGTCAGCTCCCGCACGATGGGACGCCGCGAGCGCCTCCGCGGCGTTGCGGGCTTGTTTGCTTCAGATGCGCGGTCGTTTGGAAATCAAAGACCGCAAACGCGACTGGGCCGCGATTCTGGATGCCTGGGAAATGGAGGCGCCGGCAGCCATCATTCATCCCGAGCGAGGAGAGGTCGATTGCGACGGCGTTTGGAGATTTCCCCATCATGAAGCGCCGGTTCTCCGGGTGGAGGCACCGGCGGACGCGACAGGGCGGGTGCGTTGGTTCGCGCTGGAACCCACAAACGCCGCTTGCGACCTACTCCCGCACACCGGGCTTGGCAAGAGCTTTGCCGAGTCGCCCGGTCGCCGGATCTACGAGAAACATCGTAATTTGGGTGTTGCGCGGGACCATGCCCTGTCCCCGGAAGCATGGCGGCCGGATGGTCCGGGCCGGGTGCGCGTGGCGGCCGAGGTGGAGACGGCGCGTGGATGGATTCCTGTGCCGCCGGTCGAGCTGCGTTTGTCAAATGCGGCGGGTTTCCGCGGCGCGATCTCGGAATGTTTCCGGATGCCCTACGTCTTCGGCATCGCCGGTGTCACGGAGGATGATCTGACGGGAGTGGAAATGGGCTGGGGATCGGATTGTGCGAACCTGCTCATTTACGCATGGCGGCGCAACGGCATGCCGCTCGCATGGGGCGACCCCGGAAGAATGCGGATGCAACTCGCCACCAAGGCGGAAAACGTCACGCTGGCCGATTCTCCCCCGATCCGTGCGGAGGAAATCGAAGCGGGCATCGCCATCGACTTCGGCCGGCACGTCGCCGCGGTCTGGGAAGACCGCGAACCTGTCGGCACACTTGGTGGAAATGATCTGGTGGTGCATCATCTGGGCGGTTTCCCCGAAGTGGTGGAATTGTCATCGCTCACCGCCACGCGTCCGGTATTCTCGCTGAGGGTTCCGCTCCCTTCCGCCGGGTGTTTTGTCAGAGTGGCGGGCGATGTGGTCGTGGCTGGAGAGGAGCGGGTGGCGATTCCATCCTTCGGCAAAGAGGGCGCGGACCTGTTTCTCGCCAATCTGGAGGGGATCCCATCCATGCGCGATCCCGACCGGAAGCCACGCTATGATTTCCGGTTTCCGAAGAAGCGTCTGGAGTGGTTGCGAGAGCGGGGAATCGATGCGGTTTCGCTCGCCAACAACCACGCCGGTGACGCGGGACGCGAGGGTTTGTTGGAAGGAATGCGTGCCTTGCGGGAGAAGGGCATCGGTTTCTTCGGCGCCGGAAAAAACGCCGCCGAAGCCTGCCGGTCATGGCGTGTTGAACGCAATGGTCTCCGTATCGCCGTGTTTGGAGTATGTCTGGTGGAATCCCTCACCGCGACGGCGGATCTAGCAGGTGTGGCGTGCCTGCCGGCGCACGCGCGTCTTCTTGAAGCGGAACTCGGCAAGGCCAAAGCCGGCGGCGAAAACGTGATCGTCATGATCCACGGCGGCGATGAATACCGGCAACATGTGAACGAGGATCAGCGCCGGTGGGCGCGCTGGCTGGTGAAACGCGGAGCCAATCTCATTGTCGGCGCGCACCCCCATGTCATCCAACGCATCGAACGCCACGGCGGCGCGGTGATCGCCCACTCGCTTGGCAACGCGGTTTATCCCAAAGCGCTGCAAGGCGCGGACTCGGGTGAAGTCATCGGCTTCCGACTGGGCGCGGATGGCTCTGTGAGGTGATGCGCCGGAGAACCCGAAACGGAAACATGTGACTCGGAACGCTTGGGCGACTCCACCGGCGTGCCGGGGGAAGGTGTGAGCCTGAAGTGAAAATGAGGTTTCCTCTCGCCGTTCCCCGGCGGGATTTGGACATATGTCATTGTGGCCGCGCTCATCACGCGCGGAAGCATATTATAACATCGGCGGATTTTCCCCAAAACCGCGTGTCGCTTACGCATGATGTGAGTGGAATACCGGGCATTCCCCGCGCTTCCGGTGGTTGGAAACGGTGGGCTTGGGGCGAGGGGCGTGATTTGCCGGGAAAAACGGACATCGGGATTCATCCCTTGCGCAGGGAGGAGAGCAGTTCCTCATCCTCCGCACGGCGCCTGACCGCGCGATGATGGGAGTTGTCGTTTTTTGGTGCAGGACAGGATGTGGGGAGAACTGGCGCGAGCCGTGGTGCAATCGGGATCAAGCTGATGGTTGCGTATCAGATCCTCCAAACGGCTGCGGATGTCCTGGCGGTATCGGAAGTCGTGTTTCCGCCTGTCAGGATCGAGCATGAACAGGTGGAGTTCGCGGAAAGCCGCCGCTTCATGATCGATGTGGCGCGAGCCGAGGCGGGGAGGGCCGGCGCTCGTGCCCGAGGGATGGATTTGCATGGGGGAAGGGCGAGTCCAATCCGGATAGGGAGCGAGTTTTATGGCACATTCCGTGGCGAGAACGGTGATGGCGAAATCGCGGGCCTCGCCGGCCAGAGAATCCGCGTCGCCGGCAAGGGCGGAGATCGGTTTTTCCGCGAGCACCGGACCTAACAGGTGGCGGATGTGATCGAGGGACCGGTCGGCGAGGACGAAAGACAGCGCTGCCTTGCGATCCTTTTGCGTGGCGAGGAGCTTTGCCGCGCGCAAAATGGTCCGGATTTCGCCGCGGGCTTGTTCGAAAGGGGACTGGCGCTGCGGGTATCCCGTATGCACGGCCTGGGCAACAGGCGGAGCGAGACGAATCAACCGTGCGGCGATTCGTTCTGCAATCCGGCCCGCATGCTTCGGGCGCAACAAGGTGCCGAGGCGGCGGAAAAGCAGCGAGCGATGGGATTCGGCGAGTGGAAACGGTAATGGGTCGTTTCACGCAAGTCCGTGGCAAGGCGTTTGGTGACGGCTGTTCCCAGCCGGTGGAAGGGGACTGCCGGGGCCGGTCTGTTTTCTCCCGGCGAGTTCCGTCAACGCCTCACAGGCGCCGGGCAGGTTGTAGCGGCAGAGAATGGTCTCCTCATCCTCTGCGGACCAGAGGACCACGGCCGCCCGGCGGTACCAGTATTCCATGGTGCGGCCGGCATTTCCGGTGTAGCCCTCGGCTTCTTTCTCATCGGGCTCGGCCTCGCCTAACATCTTGCGGGAAAGCAGATTTTCCTCATCGATCCGATAGGTTCCGAGCGCCAGTTTCCGGTCCCGCGCATCCCGCCAACCATTGATGGTGAGGATGTCGTCGTGGATTTCCCCCATGGTGGCCGTTTCCGGGTCAACGTCGCCATCATCGTCCCACCGGCGGCGGCTGTGGGAGATATCGGCATCGAGTTCACCCATCTGGTAGCGGGTAACCAGCGCGAGACGGGCTGAGAATCCGGCCTCTGCCGCTGCGGAGAGGAGTGCTTGGGCGCGGGCGGAGTCGTGACCCTTGAGGTTTTTCAACGAGAGGTTCGCCTCGGTGTAAGCGTGATCGAGCAGGATGGCGGTCAGTTTGCCGGGGCTGCCGGATTTCAGTTTGCTCAGGAGCGGAGCGAGCTTCCGTGCATGGGAATCCGGCGCGACATTCAGCATCGAGGCATCGCCTTCGTCGAGCCTCAGGTTGTAAACGAGGCAACACCGGTATCCGGCGCGCACCGGCACCACTTCGTGCTCACAGTCGGCAAAAAACGCGGCGTGTTGGAAATCATGCCGATGATCGGCACGGCTGAAATCAACTCCGATCTCGCGGCCGCCATGGCGGATGAAAAGCTGGCCTCCCTCATGGGCGGACGGCAGCGCGATGATGAGCGTGCCGAACATGGAATCGAGCTTCTCGGTATCCCGGTGGGCCTTGAAATGGCCGCCCTTTCCGTAGAGCGGCAGCTTGTAGGCGTGGGCGGAGGTTTTCCCGGCGATCCCGAGGTCGGCGGCCACGCGTTTCATGGTGGCGGCGAGGGATTTTTTCCACTGCGGCTGCCGAATCACGAATTGCTTGGCATCGAGCTGCCAGCATTTGCGAACCGCTTCATCAAAGACGGTTTTCGCACCCTTGCCATAGGGTGCGGTCTCGGCCACCGCCGCAAGTTCCTTTGCCTGTGCCGCGGAGAGGGGAAATGCCAACTCGCCGACTCCTTCCACTTCGATTCCGGGGAAGAAAAACGGAGCGTGCCCGGTGGAATGGAAATCGCCGGTGCCGGTGATGGAGTCGAGCGCGGTGAGCAGGGGGTCGAACAGGCAAACCCGGTCGTGGTCAACGCCATCCGCCCGCGTGCGCTGGCTGGCATGCTGGAGGACAGGATTCACGAAGCATGGCGGGCGGTGACGTTTGCCGATCAAGCACCTGGCCGGCGGGTCGAGGCATACCAGACGGCGCTGGCCTGGCTCGACAAAGCACTGGCGGCTCATGCCGAGGTTGTGGCCGAGGACACGCGCATGGTCGCCGCCTGCGAGGCATTTCGCAAGGTGCTCGCCAAGGGATGACCTGACCGCACTTCGGCACCATGAACACCCCGAACGACGTTCGTATTGAGGCGTTCCGCCAAACGATGGTGCGCCTCACCCTGATTCCCGGCCAACTACAAACCCTGGCCATCACCCTTCACCGCGCCAATGAGCTTCCCCGGCTTCTGGAGCGGTGTTCCTGCCGTCTCGATGCGGCACGTCTCAAGGAGGAGCAAACCGCCATCGGCTATCCCATGACCCACCGCATCCGCCAGTCCCAACTGGAACGCGAGCTTCGGCAGGGTCTTTTTGCCGTCCAAAAACCATTGCGGGCGGCGGTTGATGCCGCGACCGAGTATGTCGGTATCGCCGCCGGTGGAGCGGAAGCCGCGAGGTCTTTGCCGTTCGCCCGCCGTCACCTGGAGGAACTGGCGCGGCATTCCGTCATGCCGTCTGCCACGGAGAGCACGACTGCCCGACTCGCATTCCTCAACGCGGCGTGGGAGTCGATTGACGCCGCCATGGCCTCTTTGGACGAAATTCGGTTTGATGTGCGGCTGCGGAAGAACCTGATTTGACCACGGATAGAGACCGTGGCAGCATCCAGTTGGCAAGCGCAGGACAGGTGAGAGGTCACTCTCACGAGTGGCAGCCCGAATGGGTGGGATCCTCGGTTCCTGGGGCCAAATTCTGAGCGTTCATCACACCGAAAACCGCAGGGGCGGTTTGGTCGCCTTTTGCGCGATCAATGCCGCGAGTTCCTTTTGCTCGGCTTTGCCAAAATCAGGATCATCCTTGGACCAAGGCCAGCCAACAATGTCGGCATGGCGCGGCGGTGGTTCTTTTGCCCGGACTTCCAGCTTCGCTTCACGAATGGCACTGGCGTTCACAATGGCGGCACCGTGGATTCGCCTCTCCGCTCCGACTTCCGCTTGTGCGATTGCTTTCAGTTCCCCAAGCGGTTCCGCGCCATGCCGGAAGATGGAGGTCTCCCCGTTTTTGGGATTGGGCAGGAAGGCAGCAGGCCTTGCCGCTGAGGCATTGTAATGGCCGGATGAAGTGAGAAATCTCGCCAGATCCTCGCCATCGGCAACATGCTCAGGCAGCCCGGAAGGAAGACTCATGTCTGCTGAAGCGGCGAATTTCATCCAGAATGCGCGGCGGAAGTTGACCATCGACCAGTCTGGCCACGGCGTGACCGCGATCCGTGCCGTCCACCCAGGCGTAGGGCAGCCGGTCGTTTGTGCCCACACTCACCGTCAAGGTGCGGTAGGGCCCGGGCATCCAGTCCAGTGACACGCAACCATCCGGCTCGATGGAGCATTCGGGCAGAGGAAGATCATCCGGGAGCGATGCGATCACATCCTCAGCGCGCTTGAGAGCACGGGAATTGACCGGTTCCGCACCATAGCCGTCCCAATTTTGCTCGCGGCATTCTTCTCCTAGGGCGGAAAGCGTGGAAATCAACGTGGCCTTGGGACCGTAAAGCGCGACGGAGCGGTGAACTTGCTCGACCACGATCGATGCGTTGAGCCGCACCGATTCCGCTTCGGCGGAAACGGCGGAACGCGGACGGGACAAGGCAATGGCTGCCGAGTAACCGGCCACCATCAGTCCTGCGGAGAGAAGAGGTTCAGGCATTGCGGGGTCAACGTGTTCCGGAAAATCCGGTTTTTCAAGCTTCTTAATGAATCCAAACGATCCCGAATCACCGACCACTCCGCGGGCGGGGTCTCGCAGGGATGGAAAACGTCGATGTCGAGGATGAGCGGGAGCTTGTCTCCATGGGGTAACTCGGTCGTTTTGATAATATTGGCACGGTTCCCGGTTGCGGCATCAAGGGCCATTTGCTGGTCCAGGAAGCCCAGAAAGCCGAGCGGCGATCCCGTGTCTGGAAGGCGGGGTGTTACCCTCAGGAAATCCCCGAAATCCAATCTTCCGGCATCCATCGGCAGCAGAATGCGGTTGATCATCCGAATGCCGACCTTGCGCACCAGCGTAGGATGGGCGAGGTCGAGAAACGTCTGCCAACCCGACTCAATCTCAGGCAGGTAATCATCCAAGCTGCCGTAGGGGGCCAGCCGGTTGAAGGAAAAGCCGTGTGGGCGGAATTGGACGAGCTGCTTCTCGTCCTCGGTCAGGAACTGCATCGCTCCATGCACTTGACTGACGCGCATCTCAGGCGACGCATCACCGTCTTTTGTCACAACATGCTCTTGGATCAGTTGCTGGCGGAACTTGGGATAGCGAGCACGCAACGCATCTCCGGCTGCCTCGCGCAAGCCTTGAAGATCGAGATTGGCTGGCAAATCACAGTCGATGTCCACTATTGCCTCGATGATGGGAGCGCTTGGGATGGGTTGGTTTTCTGAGATCATCTGGATGATGGGGCGATGGCTATGAACTAATGGTTTGTGAACGTTGTATCCAAAATATTGAAAAGGATTTTCTATCAGATTTGCGCTGGCGCCGTTTCATGGATTATTGGCGAGAACAGCCGTAGAACTTCCTCTACTTCAGCAATTACTTGATGTGCGAGCTTTTCATTAGGAAATCCCGCTTTGTGAACCACATCGTTTCTTGGCTCGACTATCAGTTTTTCGTAATCCTTCGAGGGCAAAGGAATGGACAGAAGCCTCGCCAACTCAAATCTTCCTCCGAGCATGCGGAACTTTTTAAGCGGCTTTTCGCCGAACGAAACCGCCTGAATCTTGAACTCCTCGGAAATTCGGTTAGTTAGAGAGACCTCCAATGCGTTGGAGGCTTCAATAATAGCCTTTCTATAATCCTGATTCCTTCGCGCCGTGTATGCTTCCAGAAGTAAAAGGTATTCCAGACGCGGAGGAAGCAGTTCCGAACTCATCCGAGATATTTCTTCAAATTGTTCCCGTTGAAGGTCGCCTCCTGTAGCAATATTTACGCTAACACTTTGAGGAAATGTTATGTGCTTGAATCCAGGTTTGGATTCTTCGTGATGAAGGAGATGAATTTGATTTGCTCTGGGGTTTTTTACTGTTACACGGGAGCACCTGCCTTGTGTGCTGAGTAGGATCACATACTTCTCAAAGAGATCAAGCCATGTGCCAAAGCCGTTGTAGATGCGCTCTGCGTCACTCTCAAAATTTTCAGGCTCCAATAGAAATTGAAACAGAGCCTGCTCGACTGCGGACTCCCCATCTGGATATGAATGGGGCTTTCCCCAGAACATTAGCCTCTCGCCCTGCTTCCATGTTCGTGCCTGACCGGGACCTAGAAGAGGCCTATTAAGCGGATCATCCTCTTTTGCTCCCCACTCGGGAAGCGATGGAAGCGTCAAAGTGCCTTTGATTCCACCTACTGAAACGTCAACACTACAGCCAAGAGCATTAGCCGCGCAACATAACGATGGTGAAAACTCGACAACTCCGTAAAGAGTCTTTTTTGAGCCACCCTGAGCGGTGCTGATCTCAGTGGATGATTCAATGGGCATGGTTCGAGACTATTGTAATTACTATGTGATCAAGTGCCTTCGATCAGATTGATTTCCTCTTCGGTCAGTTCGTAGAGCTCATAGACGAGGCGGTCGATCTGGCGGTCAGTGGCGGCGATCTGGGCGTCCAGATGCGCGGCGGCCTGCGGGTTTGCTTCGGCGCGGCGCTTGGGAACGAGGGCGAGCATTCTTTCCACGAGGGAAACCATGCGATCATGTTTCTCGACGTCGGTGGGATTGGTGATGTCGATTGGGCGAATGGGGAGTGCCGCCACATTCTGCCGCTTGACTTCAGCTAGTGCTTCTCCTGCCTCTGGATTCATACACCTGTAAAACCAAGTTAGCAGACGGCTATTTATGATACCTAGGATGTAGGAAAGATTCTCAGCGTTTCCATGTATTGGTGCCAAAACATGCAGATTGTTCATCGCCAATCGTTGCCGGGTGTCGATTGCTGCAATAGGACGATCTCCAGTCTGTCTGACTAACAGTTTTTCGCTTGCATCAAAATTTGCAGCAGGTCTTGGCTCGGCGAGCCAAGGTCCATATTTTAAATATCTTTCTTCCGTCGGCTGGATGACAAATCGATCAATATCTCTTCCGCGAAGAAGCTCACGATAGGACGCATCAATTTTTACAGTGGAGTCAAACGGGCGTGATTTCACCTGTTCCCTATTTTGAGGAGGAGAGCCTTTTCCGACTTGATAAGGTTTGATTCCAACATTGATCGTGAACCAGTTATCGAGATCGCGTCCAAGTGTTCTTATACGCGTGAATAGAGCCCTGTCCTCGGAAGTGAGAAATATGTTTATCACCTCACCATTCAAGAGCAACCAGTCTTCCTGCGAGTGAGTTGGACCTGCCGTTCTTGCCAAAGATCCTTCTGGCGTGACTGAGTGGGAGAAAACTATTTGGATCGAATTACCCCTTACCATGGGGCATCCAAGTATAAGTATTTCTGTATCGACAACCGCATCTTTGAAAACAGGAAAGTAAAAATGCACAATCTGACGAATCGAAGCATTAGTGCACAAATATTTTCGGGTCGCTTGCTGTTTCAGATTTGTTAGCCAAGGATTTGGAATAATGTAGCCGCACAAGCCATGCTCACGCAATAGTCTAGAGACAGCCTTCTCAAGAAAAAGAAGATAGGAGTCCAGTTGATAGCTTTGACACGTGTATGCACTTCCAAAATATCGCTTTTCTTCCGAGCCCAGAGCGGCTCCGTATGGCGGATTGCCGATCACGCAGTCGAAACCGCCTTGCTTGAACACCTCTGGGAAACCAGTTTTCCAATCAAAGACATTGACGCGGAATCGTGCCTCGTCGTCTAGCAGATCCATTTCAGGTTGGTCGTAGAAATCCAGGCCGATGAGGGAGTTGCCGCATTTGATGTTGTTGGCGAGGTCGGGCAGAATGCGTTCGCGTTCCTTGAGGAAATCGCGCTGGGCGATCTCGCCGGTTTCGCCTTCGAGGACTTTGAGGAGCAGGGAGAGCTTGGTGACTTCCACGGCGGCGGCGTCGATGTCCACGCCGTGGATGTTGTTGAGGAGAATACGCTTCTTCTCGGCGGTTGTGAGCCGCCATTCGCCGCCCTTGGCCTGATAGAGGGTGGCGATTTTTCCCTTGCTCCATTTTTCGGGATTCTCGGCGTAGCGGTCGCGGTGCCAGTCGAGCAGGAACTGATAGGCGACGATCAGGAAGGACCCGGAGCCGCAGGCGGGATCGACGACCTTGAGCTTCGCGGCTTCTAGTAGAGAGATGGGTTTCTCCGTCTCCGGTGTGAGGAGTTTGCCGAGCGTGTTCTGGACGATGTAATCGACGATGTAGGACGGCGTGTAATAGACGCCGCCCGCTTTGCGGACCTCGGGTTTTTCCTCGATTTTCGCCTGGTGGCCATCGGTGAGGCGGATGGTTTTGCCGAGGAAGCGTTCATAGACGGAGCCGAGGATGTCGGCGGGCAGGACGGAAAACTCGTAAGGGCTGTCCGGGTAATAGAGGTGGGCGATGATGTCCTTGAGGGTCTTGTCATCGAGCGCGAGATTCGGCGTGAGCGTGTCCGGCTCCTCGGCCTGGCTCTTTTCCTTGGAAAAGTGGAACAGGCCGGAATTGTAGCGGGCATCGGCGGCGCGGAAGAGTTCCAGCAGGCGCGGATAGGTCTGGGTGCCGTTGGCGACGGTGCGGAACCGACCGTAATCCTCGGTGCCGCGATCTTCGCAAATGCGGAGGAAAACGAGGCGGTCGATGGTTTTCTGGACGGCGAAATTCAGGTCGCGGACGTTGAGCGTGGAATTGCGCAGGGCGAAGTTGCGGGCGAGCAGTTCGCGCCAGCGCTCGATTTCCTCAAGAAAGGCGGTGTCCACCTCGGCGGTGCCTTTTTTCTTCTTTGCGGAATCGGCGTATTTGTCGAACGAACCTTTGAGGATGGCATCGCGGGAGAAGACGGCGGCGATTTCGTCCCATTTCTCCGCGTATTGATCGCAGGTGCAGTAAAAGGTGCGGGCCTTGGAAGAGGGATCGCCGGGCGCAGGCTTGATGCGGGTGTCGTAGATGGCGAATTCCTCGAAGTCCGAGAGAATCGAAAGTGGCAGCTTGGCCGACCATGCGTAACGCCGGAGCTGGTAAGCGGGGGCGACGTCGCCCTTGATGTTCACTGAAGGCTTTTTCGCTTCGAGGAAAAACTTTCGCTGGCCGTGCAGGGTGAAGGCGTAGTCCGGAGCCTTCACATGCGGCCCGATTTTGATGGCATCCTCATGAATGACATCGCGGTATTGCGGGGCAAGACCCTGTGAGTTCGCCATATCCCAGCCTAGAGCCTCGAAGAGGGGATCGAGGAACTGCTTGCGGAGCTGGAACTCGTTGTAATTTCCCGAGCGGAAGTGTTCGCGGTGCTCAGCGAAGATTTCGCAGAGTTTGAGGACGGAGTCGGGGGCGGGCATGTGGCGTGAGTCAGCTACACATGGCGTAGTTGCAAAATTCACCTGATGCCAGCCCGAATGCCACCGCCTGCTATTCACAGGGGTGGGGACGCCACTCCGATCTTGAAATCAGGCACCAACCCGCCAGATTCTGGACGAATACCACTGAAAGTCAGTCAGTCCGCGAGATCCATGATGCCGTCGTGCCACGTCGGGGAATGTCAGGGTTCAAGCCCACCAATCCGCGACAGAAAATGGTCCGGTTTCCAACGGATTTCCAACTTTTTGACCGTCAACGGTGGCTCAGCATGCAACACAGAGCAAAATCAGATACCCAGTATCCCCATGAATACGCACAAAGGCGCAAAATCGGTCCCAGCAGACCAGATGGTCGGGCTGGCACACCTGAAATGCGAACCCACTTCGGGATCAAGTGCGTTTTGGGGGTGCCGTTGCCCCAGTACAATCTGGCTCCCTTCGTGGCAACCCCGTTCCGCTCTACCTTGAATTCGCAAGGGGACGCGGCGAGGCCGGTCGTCGATGCCGACGAGGATTCCGCGCCTCGCCACCCGATTTGCAAGGTGCTGGAATGGGAGCAACGCTTGCAAAGCGAAAACAGCCTCAAGCGATCCCGCAGGAGCGACCAAGCTGCACAAGCGACGCATAGGAGCGCGGAAGCGCCGGGAGAGACGAGGACAGCGCTTGATGCGCGCAACCGCAGGCGGCACCGGGTGGATTGCAAGGGAAAGCGGCAAGCTCCCATTCGGTCAATGATCAGACCTTACTCCATCAGCGACTTGAACACCGCATCCGCCGCGTCCGCGTAGAACTCGATGCTGACCTTGGTCCAGATTTCATCGGGGAGGTCGTTGAGTTGCCGGCGGGCGGCCACGGGCATGAGCAGCGTCTGGGCTTTTTTTTCCGCGGCCAATTCCGCCATGGCCACCGGGTTGGGGATCATTTCGATGGAGCCGCCGAGGTTGAGTTGGCCTACGACGATCAGCCCGCCTTTGGTGTTTCTGCCGAGAAGGCTGCCAGTCATCGCCACGAGCACCGCCATGCCGACGCCGTGGCCGCTGCGGTTGTTGTCGAAGGCGCGCATCTGGATGGAAAACTCGTGGCTGCGGGGATCTCGATCTCCGACCAGATACTTGGCCTTGGTGTAGAAGTTCTGCTCACCGAGCTTCACGCTCTCGCGGAACTCGGGGCTTGCCGGGATGTTGAGGATCTTCACTCCGCTGCCAGGGCCGGCATTGACTTCGATGCGGTGCAGGCCGGGACCGGTTCCATCCGCTCCGGGACTGATGGTCCACACTTGGCCGGGCGGCAGCGGGTCGCTGTCGATTGCGTCGTCACTGTGGAGTTCCGGGGTGGAAACGAATTGCTCCACTCCGTCGGCTCCCAGATGGAAGCTGAAATGGGTGTTGCGGAACTCGCTGCGGAGGCACTTGCGTTGCTGCTCCTTGACCCGCCGGCGGCTTTCGAGGGCGATGCGCACGATCCATTCCAGATCCTCATCGCCGACCTCCTGCGCCGGATCGGGAAACAGCAGCTTGGTGAGTCCGCTCACCGTCTTGTTGACCGCCTCGATATCGCGGCCGCTGAGAGCTCCGCCGAAACGCACCCGATTTTGGAGCACGTTCACTCGGCTGATCGGACGCAGGCGGCTCCAGCATTCGCTGAGGAAATCGCCTACCAAGCCGAAATGATTGGTGAGATGCTCGTGTGGGTTGAGTTTCGGGAAATCCCAGCCCGGAGCGAAGGCATGGATGCGGTCGTGGAAGGCGGTGTCGTCGCGCATTTCCGGCGGCAACGGGCTGAGCAAGTGCCCGATGCGTTGTTGCTGTTCCACATCCACATCGAAGTTGCCGACCATCACGATTCCGCCTTGGGCACGAATGCTTTCCTTGCCTCGGCTGAACTCACCGGATGCCATGTAGCCCTTCATGATGTTCACGCCGTCTTTCTGGTCGAAGGAAACACCGGTCACCTCGTCGAAGCAGACTACGTCATAGAGGCAGACGAGGCCGCGCTGACCGTTCGAGTTGTTCACGAACATCTTGGCCACCGTCGCCTTGCCGCCGGAGATCAGGTGTGAATACGGCGAGATCTGCTGATAGATGTGGCTCTTGCCGGTGCCGCGTGGTCCTAGCTCCACCAAGTTGTAGTTTGGCTCCACGAAGGGTATCATGCGCAGCAGCAGCACCTGTTTTGCGCGTTCACCCAGAACGGACGGTTCGAACCCGACGGAGCGGACGAGGAAATCGATCCATTGAGCGGTTGTGAAGGCCCGCCGACCTTCCCGCAGGGAATCCAGGGCATTGGCGCTCGATAGCTGAATGGGCCGCAGCGACTCGATATGGAACGGACGGCCCTTTTTCTCCTGCGCGATCACCGCATCGTATGCCAGCGTCACCTCGGCGTAGAATCCGTCGGTCAACATTCGCTCATGCTCTTTGACCAGCCGGTCGCTGATCGGGACATCCCGGAGATTCAGGCTTGGCATCTCCGCGACGTAGCAGTCGTTCTTGGCATCCAGCTTCGCCTTGACGATGTCGATGAATTTCACGCTCCCGTCATCCCGTGCGCGGGCCTTGAATAGTTCCTCCTTGCCGGTTTGAACGGTGCGGTTGTCGAGCTGCCGCTCCACGATGGTGAGTCCCTCGCGGATTTCCTCCTCGTTGGTGGAGGCGCAGTAGCGACCGAGAAGAAACTCCACCACGTAGGTGGGCACCGGATAGGCGCGGGCGTATTTGCGCACCAGATCCTTGCGGACGAGAAATCCGTCGAATGGACTGGATGCGAGTTGGTCGAGAGCGTCGAGTTCCATGAGCGTTGGGATTGGGAGTTAGCTGCCGACAATGGTGTTGGCTTTGGCGATGGGTTCGTTGGAACCGGATAGAAGGACGATAGTGATGGACTTGCCTTCCAGTGTTTCATCGGTGACGAGCAGAGATGCCTGGCCATCCGTCTCCACTTCCTTGGGCGAGGTGCAAACGCTGCTTTTCGCGTCGCTGCCATGGCGGCGGGCATCAATCTTCAGACCGGGACGCGGATGGACGATTTCCACCGCGCAACGCAGGCGCTTCCATCGGATCGAGGAAATGGCCGGCACGCCACTTGAAGAAGTGCCGGCTTGTGGGATGACCGAAATCACAGGCAACACGCATTCCTGCGGACTCACGCCGCCGTGGGAGTATTCCAGCCCGCCGAGGAAGGACTTGGCACCGGGAGCCACGGCCACATGCTCTTGTCCGTTCCAGTGCCATGGAATGACCGGCGCGTTGGGTACACTCTGGCCCTTGATCGATGCACAGCGGCTCCAACGGCTTTCCACGAGATAGCCAGGAAGAGCGAACTTCTCCAAGCCTCCGGGCATCAGCAGCCAGCCGTGATCGGTGACGATCTTCACGGATTTCCAGCCCGCGCCGAGCAGGCGTTCCACCAGCGTGATGACCCGGTTCAACTCGGATGGCAGATGGCCGGCGAGTTCCGCGCCCAAATCGTGGCCGCGGGAGTCAATCCGACCGGTCTCGCACCAACCGCGGAAATCCGGACCGGCAGGCGCCGGACTTCCTTCCTCCACTTTTTGGACGCCCTGCTCCTTGAGCAGCTTGGTGAAGCGCTGATGGGTGAGTTCTTTGCCATCCGGTCCGTTCGGAGCGAAACTCGCGGGAATCGCTGCTCCTGTAAGTTCGCCCGAAACCGGCGACACCGCCGGCTTGGCCGTGGCCGTCACGGTGGGTAGGGCTGCGTATCGTGTTTGGAAATCCACCGCTAGGTTGCGTTCTTCGAGTTGTGCCGCCAGACGACGCGCCAGATCGAGCCGCAAGCCGTCCACGAAAAGCAGGCATTCGCCCTCCGCTGCGGCCATGCCTTTGTTTTCGGGCAGACCGTCGGATGCGAGTTTCTGGAAATGACATGCCACTTCTTCCAGCCAGGGCATATACACCGAACGGATGGCGCTGCGGACCGGAGCCACATGATCACCCGCAGCCCTAAATGCATCGAGCGCGGCGATGTCCGCCTTCCAGCCGATCCCGGCATACCATGCGGCGAACTCATCAAGCTTGGAAAACGACGGAACGGAGCGCGTGGCCTCGCTCAATTGATGCAGAAATTCCAGTGCCATCGCCAGTGGAGCCTCTCCGAGTCGCGCCCACACCCATTGCCGGCGCGGGGCGTGTTCCTTCTCTAACTCCGACAGCTTTTGCCGGGCATCGTGGGACGCGAGTTTTTCCAAACCCGTGAGCACGCCTGCCAGACTCTTCTCTCGTTTGGTATTCTCGCCGGGCCATGGCTCCGGATCGAGTGCCAGCAGGCCGGCTGGCTGCGCTTGGTCGAGCCGGTCCCGCACGCCGGCATAGATGACGGGCGCTTCGCAGAAGCGCTCCCACAAGGATTTCCACGCCGTCTGTTCGCGAAGCCCGAGCCGCTCGGCAGCATAAAGCGGTGCTTCCTTCTCAGGATCGAAATCGAACTCATCCCGGACGCGCGAGCGGAACGCATGCCACCGCTCGTCGGTCCATTCCGTCTTCACCGCATCCCCGTAGCCGATCCACGTTAGCAAGTCCCGCGGGGTGTCGCCGATCACCAACGAATCGAAGTCGCCGGCTTCCAAACGTTTTCCCTGGAGTCGGGAAACCGGTGTCTGTGCGATTGCACCCAAGGCGGAGCGCAGCGAGAGACGTGTCTTCTCGTCCTGTGCCAGATCGAGGCTCAGACCATCCTCGGCGACAAAGAACGCCTCCACCGACCAATCCCTGCCGTTTTTGTGGGTCCATGCCACGCCACGATAGAGCAGTTCCACCAGCGGCTGGATGTCCCATTCGCACTGGTCCGCATTGCGGAGTTGGTGGCGGGCCACACCGGGCAGATAGAGAATGGGCGGCACGTCATTCGGGAGATCCAAACCGGGCACCTTGCCAGCCAGCGCGGTTTTCAGCCAGATCACAGGCCCTTGGCGCTTCTCAGGCTGGCATTCGCCAAGGATCAGCAATTCAGGCAGCAATTCCGCCATCTGCGGAATGAGAGGTTGCCAGACAGATTCAGGATCCGTCCACAGCACCGCCACCGGCGCTTCCTCCACACCTGGGAAATACGACTTGGCCGCCTGTCGCAGGCTGGTCGCGATGGCTTCGAGGATGGTGGTAGATGAAGAGGTCATGAAGTTACTTTTGAATGCTCCCGTTCTGTTGGGATTGTCCCAGCTCTGCCCACAACAGAGCTTCGTTCATCGTCGTCAAGAAAGGCGATGGCTTGCCCGAATAGAACAATCGAACCTCATCACGGGCGCGAGTCATTGCTACATAGAGGCGCAGCGCCTCACGCCAGGCCTCCTTCTGGCAGGTTCCTTTGCTAGGCAGGAAGTCTGCCCCGCAACCGACGATCAGGACTAGGGAGAACTCGAACCCCTTCACATCGGCCATCGTTCCAACGCTCAACGTGTCACGCTTTTCAATGTAATCTCCGGATATCTGGCCAATCTTCATCGGGAAATCTTTGGGACACGCCCCCGCGATATCGCGTGGAGAGTATCGGTCCTGTGACGCTGTCACGATGCAGATTGACCATGGGGTAGCGGCGTTGGTTTGAAGGCATTCACGCGCGTATTCCCAAGCCCGTTTAAGTTCATTCCCTGAACGGCACTCTTCCGCCACAGGATAGCTGGTCTCACGAACCGCGAGTTGGGGATCCAATAGATCAATTTCTTCTCCCAGGCTCTGACCCTCCGCGGCATACGCGTTCGCAAGGTATGATGCGGTTTCAAGGATCTGCCGACTATTTCGATAGTTCTTTGTGATTCGCTCGCGGGTAGCGTTGATGATGTCGAGACCGACGGCCCCGAGTCGTAGATCCTTCACCATTACGCGCTGCACCGTATCTCCGGTCACAAAGAGGCCGTTTTTCGCCTCAGTTGGGACCAGACGCAGCAGTGCGAGATCACGGGTGGACAAGTCTTGGAATTCGTCGATCAGCAGCGACCGAAAGCGGAGTTCCTCTGGAAGATTCTTAAATTCAGTTAGATGGGGAACAAGCGTCAGAGTCAGCGCGAGTTCATCGAGGAGCCCACCCGTTAGCATGGTTTCTTCATAGAGAAGCAGCAGGTCCAAAACCCTTTTGCGGACCGGCGAGGTCAAGGGAATTGCCCTGCCATTCCGTTCCAGCTTCAGATAACCCTCGTTTCGGTTTGCCGTCGGGAGCGCACTGCGGATGAGGCTGAACTCCTCTCTGAGATACTTCCTGGAATCCACCCAGTCATCGTATTTGAAGAGCTGGTCTTTGACATAGGTCAGGAGGGTTCGCACGTAGTCTTGATCGCAGAAGAGATCCCAAGTCTCGTCCAAGGTTTCTCCACTGACAGGGTCGTATTCCCGCGCGTACAGGCCGGGATCGACTTGATTGATCGCCCGAATGATTTCAGCACTTTCTTCGTGTCCGTCGGCCAATGCCTTGAGCTGTTCAAGCTCCACTTGTGGGCCGAAGTGGCGAACCAGCGTTTCAAAGTAGTCGTAGAACGCCATCACCTTGATGTTGGCTCGCTCCTCTTCTGTGCAAAGTTGCTTAATGAGACTGTCGATCAGCCTCGTAAGACTCCGGTTGAGTGTGAGCACACCGATTTGCTGACCAGGATATTTTTTTGCCAGATGGCGGGCACGGTGAACCAGCACGCAGGTTTTGCCGCTGCCGGATACGCCTGTGAGAACGGCGGGCTTGTCGTAATCAGCTTCCGCCACGCGCTTTTGTTCCGGATGCAGAAACAGCATCCATTTGTGAAACTTATCCGGGGAAAAGAGCTCTTTGAGTTGCTCTTCGGTCAGCCCGGTGAGGTTGAGAAGTTGTTCCGAGTTCTGGATGTCGCGAATCGCCTCCTCTTCCAGTTCACCTGCCTCCTGAACCGTGACAACCTCAGCGTTGTGTTGATCTAGCCTGGCTCTTGCCGCATTGAGGTCGCCCTCTCTTATCTCAAAAATGAGGTCGAGCATCAGGTTCGCGATCTTAGGATCGGTGTCACTGAGGTCTTCCATCAGATCACTAAGTTCCTCCTCGGAGGTGTCATCGTTGACTTTGGAAAGCGAACGGATGAGAACTTTTTGAGTGACATATTCTGCCGGATCGATGCCGATTCTCTTCAAATAAGGTTCGTTGGCCTCAGTCAGGGTGGCGAAGTTCACCTGAGGTGTTTCCCGCCGTTCGTCTTTCGTGACATGGGTGACGACGATCTTACGTGTCTGGGGATTGCAGGTGACAGTTAGCCCCCGGTTGTGATTCAGCCACTTTTCGGTGTCATCGTGAGAGCCTACGAACAGGAGATAAATGAACTTGTTGGAGTGAACCGTCACCAAGCGGTGGTGATCGTTGCTGATATCATATTTGATGCAGTGATCGATGCGTGACTCACCCCATTTGGTGAGCTTGTTGCTGACATCGGCTTCAAGCTCAAGACACTTGATAATGCGGCAAGCTTCGTCAAAAGCCCTTGCGGAAACTCCGCCCCATGTGCGCAGGCGCAGCATCGCATCGCGGAACTCGGCTTGGTCGAGGTAGATGATTTCGGGCATATGAATTGGGGGGTGATGACTTACTTGGTAGCTCGGGCCGCTTGCTTTGCCTCGTTTGTGTAGTGCAGATCATTCCAGCGGTTGCCGTCGAATTTGGCAGAGCCTTGGAAATCCTGAGTCTTTTCGTCCCAGGTCCAGAACCAGGGGAAATCGGTTTTGGGGCGTTGGGGTTCGGTGCCGCGGTCTTTGGTCCACTTGACATTGGGTTTCCAGCGGAGGATGCCGGCGTCTTTCTTTTTGACGTCCTTGGCGTAAAGGAAGGGGCGGATGTTGAGGCGGACGCCGTCGTTGATGTCCGGGTGCCAGCCGATGGCTTGCAGGTGGAGCGGCTTCCAGCGGATGAAGAGGTCGTAGGGCGGCTCGCCGGCAAGGATGTTTTTGAGTTCCTGCTGGAGGGTTTCGGCGGCTTCGAGGCGGCTCTCGGCACCGGGGACGCCGTTGGCGGAGTCGTCCTTCTGGCGGCGGATCCAATCGCCGAGGTAGGCGTAGGTGAGGGTTTCGAGGAGCTTGTGGCCGGCTCCATCGGGCGCGGCGAGCTGGTGGTAGTTGACGAGAGCGTGGAAGCCGTCGGGCCGCCCGTCCCAGATATGCCAGATGAAAGGGCGGTGGTGGAAGAGTTTGGCGTGTTGCTCGAAGAACTCGTCGCGCAGCCAATCTTCGAGATTGGTGGATTTCGCTCCGGCGGCGGCGAGGAGTTGGCGCTCGTTCCAGCCGGCGTCTCCGTGGGCGGCATCCAGCAGTTTGCGCAGACGGTCGGTGGCCTTGGCTTCGCCGCGCAATGGGGTGAGGCAGACGATGCCGTCCTGATCACAGAATGGCTCCAACCCGTCCGGGCCGAGCGCCGGGCAATCGGGAAAACTGGAACCGGTCTGGCGTGGCCAGCGGTAGCCGAGCAAACGCGCCACGGCAACGTGCAAGGACTGGTCGCTGCCGGCGGGATGGCCGTTGAACAGCCATTGCGCCGGGTCGCTGGAAAACGGCTTCGGGAAACCGTCACCACTTTGCCAGTCATTTAGATTCACTCCAACCTTGCAAGCTGTTGCGTTAGTCAAGCTCAGCTTTTGGTCGAGTTCTCGAACAGCAGCTTTGTAATCGCCTGAACTGCAAAAGTTCCAAATTCCGGAAAGCTCCGCTTCCTTAAACGGCAAGATACAAATCAGGTTGTTGTCAAAACGCTCACCGTAGTAAGGCGTTGCTCTAAGACCAATTCGAGTCAACAAAACTCCCTTTTTCCCCCAACATAGATTACCGCTCTCGTGCATGTCGTGCAGTCGGTCACGGTTTTCGGCGGCCATTTGATAAAGGCGACCTCGACCCTGTTCCCAAAAAATGATGTTCTCACGACCGAGGATTAAACCCTCGCCAGAATAAGCATCTGCAAATGTTTCCCACTCGGCTGTAATTTTAGGAACCTCCCAAAATTGGAAAATGTATGAGTTGCGGTCGCCCGTAACGAGGCCTTGGTAGGCGACAGCTCGCTCGGAAAGAAGTTGAAGTTTTGTTCCGCCTTCCCGCTGAATGATTCGCGCATCAGGGTTCTTGAGTTGCGAAAGCTGATTAACGAGCACAACTGAATCAGTCAACATGCTTGTACGCTTCGCGCTAGCATCAGCCTTTTCAGAAACGTCGAGGCCAAGAAAGACATCAAGCGCGGTTGGCTTCCGCTTCATATGCACCAAAAGGGCGACATTCACTACTTCTCCGGTAATGGTTTCAAATGCCCGAGATCCCAGCCTTGCGACCATTCTCCAGCCCATGGTGGTTAGAAGCGACTCTCTGAAGTTTTTGTATTGCCCGAGAAACAACCAATTTTGCGGGGTGACCAAGGCTGTGCTACCTCCAGATGCGGAGAAGTCCGAGCATCGTTCGACGAAGCACGAGGCAAGATCAGCTTTTGAGAATGGATGCACACGCTCGCAATAATCCATCAACACATCGTCTTGTTTGCCGCGACCAAGGTAAGGCACGTTGGTTGCAACGAGCGTGAACTGTCCGGCAAGAATTTCTGCTGCCTTGGCTAGGCCGCGCGCGGTCACAGCCATTTCATGTGCGGTGTCGTCCTGGGTCTCCTGCGCCAGTGCTTTTTCCAGAAGCGGTTGGAGTTCATGGAACGCGGCCTCCAACAGATCGCCCCCGCCGGCGCGCGGGTTGATGAGGCTGCCCAGAACTGGCGCGTTTTGGAACAGTCGGTAAAGCCGCTCCATGCCGCGGCGCAGCTTGTCGTTGTCTCCGGCCATGGCCAGCCAGTTCTTTTCTGGGATGTTCGGAGCGAGGCCGGAGCAGGCGACATTCATGCTGGGCAACTGGCAGTGTCCGACGCGCCGCCATGCGGCCAATGCGAGGCTGAACGCGCCGATTTGGGTGCAGCGCGGGTCCAGTTCCAAACCAAAGACATTGTCGCGGATGACCGCCTTCACTGCCGCCGCTTCGTCCTGCTTGGTTTCAGCCATCACCAGGGCCACCAAGCGCTCGAACATGGCCACAAGGAAGTGACCGGAGCCACAACAGGGGTCGAGACACTTGACGTCGGTTGCGGACTTGGGCCAGCCGTCGAAGGTGCCGGCGGCGGGAATCCACTTGCCATCTTCGCCCTGGATGAAGCGGAGATAGCTCCACGGGCAGCCCGGCAGCGCAACGGCGTTGCGCAGTTCCTCTTCGCTGCGGGCGGTTTCGGCCAGAGCGGGATTCGCGGCGAGGATTTTGCCGGCGTGCCACGCGCCGAGCGTGTTGTCCAAGAGAAAGTCCACCATGTAATCCTCGGTGAAGAGCTGGGTGACGGGGGAGATTTCGTCGGCACCGATCTTCACGCCGGAGGCATTGACTTCGCCTTTGCGCTTGGTTTGCCAGAACTGATAGGTCCAGCCGAGGGAGTCGGTGGCGGTGAAGGTGGCGGGATCGAGATCGGCGAGGAGTTTTTCCAGCTTCACCCGGTCCTCGCGGGCGAGGGTGACTTCGAGGGCGGGATCGTCGTTGCGGAAGACTTCCGGAAGCATGCGCTGGGCGTAGGAGCCGGCGAGCTGCCAGAGGTCCGCGCCTTCCTCGCGGGCGAGTTCCTCGACATCGGCCAGTGAAAGGGCGACCTGATGCTCCGGTTCCAGCAACAGGCCGTTCTCCGCCAGGAAGCGTGCGAAGAGCATGCGGTGCCAGTGCTCGTAGCCGACGAGTTGGGCGAGATGATCGAGCGGTTGGGCGTTGGAGAATGTGTCTCTCACATCCCCTGCCGCGCGACCGCGCTCGCGTAGACGGTTGCGCAGCGCGCGGGCGTCCGCATCCATGTGCGGGAAAGGCTTCGGCTGGTCCACCGCCAGCGCCTGCAAGGCGGCGGTTGCCGCTGCCTCGGCGATGTCACGCGCCTTGACGACGGTTCGTTCGAGTTCGTTGCGGAGGTCTTTGCGGAGAGAGGACATGGGAAGAAGTGCCGAGTGAGAAGTGATCAGTGATCAGGGAAGAGAGAGTTCAGATGCATCCGAAGGTTTCGATTTTGTCCGTGATCTTGCGGGCGAGATCTTCGAAGTCCTTGCGGGCATCCTGCACCGCGCCGGCGTGGCCGCCGATGGCACCGTCGGCAGCGGTGAGCTTGAAGATCGGCTTCCGGTGTTCCTGAGCCATGGGAATGAGGCTGCGGTAATGTTTGATGGTGGCGAGGCAGTGGGGATCGCCGGCGGCAGGAACTTGTGAAGGCGGGTTTTCGTTGAGCACCGCCTCGCGATAAACCTCGGGAATGCGTTTCACCCACTTGTCGTAGGCTTTGACCGGGCGGTCGAGACGCACGCCGTATTGTTGGCGGAGGTAGCCGATGGGGTGCATTCCGCCATCGGGGAGGACGAGTTCCCGGTGTTCTTTTGATTCGGGATTTCCATGCCAGTTTTCGAGTCGCTTGCGCCATCCGTCTTTCCAATTTCTCATGGTGGGGCCAATGGATTCGAGGGATTGGAGCGCTGACGCATCGGAGGCGAGAGGGATCGCCACGAAATCGCTGGCGATGAGCACGGAGCGGTTGATCGCGCCGAGGTTGGGGCCGATGTCCACAAGGATGATGTCGGCATCGATCATGGCGGCCGCCGTGCGCAACAGTTCGCCGATCGAGCTGAGGATGCGCAACGGACGATAGAGGTTTGAGTTCCCCATGGCAGCCGGCCAAGCTGAGGACAAGACCTCTTCAAAGCGCGAGAATGCGACCTCGCTTGGAATCAGGTGAAGGTTCGCGGTGATCTTGCGGAGTTCCGGCGGAGCAAGATCGCCCACATCGGTGAGCGGCTTGACGGAGCGATAAATCGTGGCCCCTGGCTCATGACTTTCCCAGAGTTCGTCGAGTTGAACGTCATTGAGGAAGGCGGCGGTGAGGTTCGCCTGCGGGTCGAGATCGGCGATGAGGACGGATTTCCCTTGGTCTGCCAGAGTCCAGGCGAGATGATAGATCAGCGAGGTTTTGCCGACGCCGCCCTTGTTGTTGAAGAAGGTAAGGACTGGAGCGCTCATGGTTTTGCTTTCAGGATGGCGACGACCGCGCTGGAACTCACGTCGAATTCCAGTGGCGGATTGCCGTTCTTTTCGAGTTCCTTGCGGGCGATGGCGATGCCACGTCCGAAGGCTTGGATGTATCCGAAGGTCTTGAGAACGTCGCCGATGTTCGGGTTGCGATAATCGGTGATGCCGGGGCGTCCGAAGTTCTCCTCCGTGACATTGCCGTAAGGGCCGCCGGGACTATGAATCTCGATGCGGTCGTTGAACCAATAGATGCGGATCGGAGCGTTGGTGCGCTCGTAGGTGCGATGCAGCACGGCATTGTAGAGAAGTTGCTGGATGGCCGGTTGAGGATAGGGCGTTTCCTTCGAGTGGGTGGGGGCGGAAATTGCATCCAAGGCGCTGCGGTTGTGGGAGCGAAGTTTTTCCTCGGCACGGCGCAGTGCGTCGGCAAGCGACCCGCCCAATGCTTCCTCATCGGTCACCGGGTCCGCCAGTTCGGTGCCATCGATGCGAAGAAACTGAATGTAGGAGCCTTCCAAGAAGTCTTGCGGACTTTTGCCGATGGCAAGCAGGCCGAGAACCGTCGGAATCGGATCGTCGGGCGAGACGATCATTTTGCATGAAGCCAGGCGTTCCTCGTAGGTGCGGTGGTTTTCCTCAAGGATGTCCGGAGCGAATGCGGCGGGAAGGTATTCGTTGAGAAAGATCGTCTTGGATAGATCATCGAGAGTGGCGGATGGCACCGGATAGATATCGAAAGGCAGGTTCTTGTGGCGGCGCTTCTCGATGAGGATGCGTTCCTCCTGCTCGTTGGCGGTGGCCCGCCGCGGTCCGGTGCGAATCCAGATGCGGCCGTTGTATTTCACCGGAGGCATGTCCGATGGCATGACGGTGACGACAGCCATGTCCGCGCCCTTGAGGCGGCGTTTTTCCACGGTCAATGCCGGCATGGGCAGGATGTTCCCGTCGGTCTTCATGTCCGCGAGTGATTGAAGCAAGCGGTCCGTGATTGGCTCGTTGGAGGGAGAGCCATTGTCTTTTGCGCCGATGAACAGAATGCCGGATTGATTGTGGCTTGGCAGATCGTTGGCGAACGCGCATACCGCTTGTCGCGCCTTTGATGGGACATCTCCCTTGAAGGATTCCTTGCGCTCGGCGAGGTCCGACTCGGTGTCGTCCAGCAGGGCTTCCAATTCGGCGTCGGAGTATCGTTGCATGGCTTACCAGAATGGGGGTTTGGTGAAATTGCCGACAGTGTCGGGCGGGCGGGAATGGGACCACATGTCCCGAAAAAATGCAGGGGCAGTCTCGAAAGGAACCGCCCCGCGTCCTGCCATCGAAACGAACAGGAGGGATGTGCGGAGATTGATGCCCTTTTGCATGCGGTCAGTCAAGCCGGCAGGCTTTGCCGGTGTTGCAATCAAGAAGTGTTGGATGATCACGTTCACAGGATGACGGGGCCGTCTTTGAGTGCTTTGGCGATGGTTTGGCGGGATTCGGCGAGCCAAGCATCGAGATCCGCTTCGCTCTTGAGGGTAGCGGAAGGGAGGGCGACGCGCCGGGCCTTCGGTTCGAGAAGTTTCGCGGCTGCGGCGAGCAGGGTGTCCACGCGGGCCGGCAGGGCGTCGGTGCGATCCTGCCAGTGGGGCAGCGGCCCGCGGCGCAGGGCAGTGGCCAGATCGTCCTCAGTGCCGATGGGGGTGGTGTCGATGGCGGTGATGGGGGTGGCCACGAGAAGATCGTGCTGCTGCCCGGCGGTGAGCTTCCGCCAAGTGGCGGAACCATCGAGCCGGGCGATCTGTGCTTCCCTGGCCTTGGCGAATGCATCGCGGCGGGCGGTAAATTCGGCGCGGAGGGTGTCAGCGGTTTTTTTGATGAGCGGGCCACAGTGATCGGTGGCGTCGAGAAGCAGACGGTCCGCAAGGATGGCCCCGCAGGACTCGCGAACGGGTTCGAGACCATCCACATCATCGCCGAAGGCAAGCAGGGTTTCGAGCTGCTTCCAGACGGGTGAGCGTTTTTCCGCGAGGTCACCAAGGGCTTTCCAATCGCCGGCCTGCTGTTGGAGCACGGCTTTTTGTTCGAGGATCTTGGTGAGTTGCTCGTTGCCGGAGAACTTGCGGAGGTCGTCAATATGAGTCGTACTCGGGCGTGAAGGCAGAGGAGCCTCGCCACCGGCTCCCAGAGCGAGATGGAACAAACGGTCGAGGAACTCGCCGGCCTTGGTGTTGAGGTCGTCGTCCGGCTTCACCGAGATGCCGACGGACTGGATGAGACCCTTCAACGCAATCCGGTCCATTGGTTTGAGGCTGATGGATTCGGTGCGGAACGCGGCTTTCGGAATGCGGTTCTGATCGAGGTGGCGCGGCTGGATGGCTTCGCCGGTTTTGGCGTCCTTGGCTAGAAGGCGTCCGGCGGAGTGAAGGGCGATGAGAGCGGCATCGATGGCGTCCCGCGGCCAGCCAAAGGGTGGTTTCTCGAGTTGGGCGCGTACATGGCGGCCTTCCTTGCCGCTGCCAACCTCGCGTTCGACTTCCTTGCAGACCGGATGGTCCTCGGTCGGGTTTTTCCAAGCGACCGCTTGAAGGGGCGAGTCGTCTCCCTTTCGGGCGCGTTCGATGGCGACGCTCCATGCCTTGTGATCGGCCTCGGAGAAGCGTGGGAAAAGACGACTCAGCGCGTCCTCGGTGCCGTCCTGAATCTTATCGACCAGCTCAAGGGCATGGAGTTCGGCCCCGCCGCCCTTGAAGGCCTTGGAGGCGGAAAGGACATCGCGGATGACGAACTCGACGTTGCGTCCCGCGTCGCGCCGGCGCGTTTCCATGACATCACGGGCTTCCTCGGACTCGCGGCTGGTAGGAGCGCCCTTGAGATCCAGCACTGCCTGCGCCGCCTTCATGCGGAGGATGTTTTCACGGAACACCTCTTCGCGGACTTTGGGCAGAAACACATGAATCACGGGACTGTCCGGCCCGGCGGTGCGTGCCGCGTTGAGCACTTCGCTCTCCGCGCATTCCCAGCCATCGCGAATCCAGATGGGGATTTCCGCCCCGTCGGTAGCCGGGGATTCGATGCCGAAATGCACGAGAATATCACGCGGCGTCTGGCTGACACCCTGACGCGAGCGAACGGATTTCAACGCCTTTTCGACCGATGCCTGCAAGCGGGCTTTCCGCTCGTGGCTGACGGCGGCGGAATCCTGCCGGATCTTGGCGAGTTCGGTGCGGAACTTGTCGTCCCATTCCGCGGACTCACGGGTTTGGAGATTGTATTCCTCGCCGTCGAAGAGCAGCACGCCGAGTTCGACCAGGTTCTTGAGAACCTCCGGCAGCTCCTTGCGGACGAGCGCGCCGTCAATCGCCAGATCCTCAACGAGCAGGTCGCCGAGCATTTCCTCGGTGGCACGGACACCGGTATCCACAGCCCGTTCCCGCGGAAGCTTGCGGATCAGGAACACCAGTCCGCAGCAGCGTGCCATGAGGCGGCCACGGTCGGTGCCGTCATCGAGGCGAAGGATGCGGTTACTGATTTCGCGGGAAAGCACGCCTTGTTGCACGAGCGGCGTCTGTTGCTGGAAGAACATGAAATCACCGGGAATCGTGTGCCCGACGGGTTCATCCGCCACGGCGCGGAGCGCTTCGTGGGTGATCCGCAGTTGCGTGCGGAGAAGCGAGCCGCTGCCGCTCGGATCCACCGCACGCAAAGCCGCCTCCCAGAAACGCCGGCGCGTCGGCAGGATCGGGTAGTCAGGGATCAGGAAATCACGGTCGCGGGTGTTCGGGCCGATCGCACTTTTGGCCAACTGGCGCGAGATTTCGCCGGAATTTTTGTCCAGTGTGGAATCCAGAAAAGCGACAGCCTGCGGCTTCTTGAGGAGCAGAACCTTGCGAGTGACGGTTTCAACGTCGGCATCCGACAGCTCGACGGGAATGGTGAAGCGGTCGCGCAGCCAGGCGAACTGTGGAGTATCGGTGCTCAGGGCATTCTGACCCGCCATGACGAGCAGGACTTTGGAGTCCATTTGTTTGTTGAGCGCCTCGGCGAGTTCGGTGACGTGACGGGAACGGTCCTTGTCATCGCCGATGTAGTGCTGGACTTCATCGATGACGAAGATCGTCAGGGGGAGCTGGCCACCGCCCCGGGCTTTCAAAACTTCCTTGGTGACGCGGATGAACTCCGAGGTGTCGATATCCGTCTTTGGAGGGAACTGGTCGCGCAACAATTGGCGGACCTCTTTTTCATCACCCAGACCCGGATCCACGGCGAGTAATGCCTTGCGCAGGTAAGGACTGACGTAGAGATCGCTGAGTTCGCGCTCGAAGTCCCGGCCGGCATCCTCCAGATGCCCGCGCACCGCATCGTAGAAGCCCTTGTTTTTCAGATAGAGACAGAACATCGCCTGATTGTAAGCGGCAGGCAGGCCGCAGGAGCGAAACATGATTCCGAGAACCGTTAGGCGGGCACTGTCGGAGGATCCCTCGGGCATCGTTCCGCAGACGGCAAACAAGCCGCCGCCAGTCTTGCGTCCCGCTGTGTCCAACTCCTTGAGATCGGCGAGGATGTCTGTTGTTAGATCGGGCGCGAGCGAGCGGGCGGTGACTCCATCAGGGAAAGTGGTGTTCACCCAAAGGTGGCAGAGCATCTTGAGCAGGTGGCTCTTGCCGGAACCATAGAAGCCGCTGACCCATGCCGCCCGCTGCGCATTGGAGCCGAGATTCTCCAAGAACGATGAGAGAACGCGCTGCATGCCCTTGGCATATTGGCCCTCGCAGACGAAGTGCTCCAGCTCGTAGCGCAGCATTTCGGCGGCGCGGTCGTTTTCCGTTTCGGAAACGAGGCGCGCCTGGCCATCGTTGGCGAGATTGGCGGTGCGGGGGTCGCGATTGAAGAGTTCGTGGTTCTGTTTCATAGGTATGCCACTTCAGTGAGGGTGATCGGGCTGGCCATGTAGCCCCAGCCATCCCGAGCATCGAGAAGGTGATAGACGTTCTTGTCGTAGCTTCCGGGAAAGAAGGCGATCAGGCGGCCGCGGATGCTTCCATCGAGTTTCTTGAGAACCGAGGAGAAGTGAGCGAGACCGAACAAGGTGCCAACCCCCAGAACTCCAAGTGCCTCGTCTTCAGCCATGGCATCGAGTTTTTCCCTGATCCTGCCGGCGACGAATTCGGTGAACTCGGTTTCCAGCTTCTGCTTCAAGTCTTCGGGAAATTTGTAGTATTCCCCGGCGAACTCCAAAGAAGCCATCCAATCGGGAAAGGCGGTTTCCAGATCCAGTTCGTGCCATGGATGGCCGGCTTTCACACAGGCTTGCCGGAACAGATCTTTCTTTGCCCGCAGTCGCAGCTCGTCATCTTTGGGATAGACCACGAAAATCGTCTTCTCCGCGGAGGTGAGGTTCTTCTGCCACGCGAGGGAAATATGTTCCTCGAACTTCCTGGCGAGGATCTCAATACGATTCATGCATGACCTCCATTTCCTTTGCTGTTAGCAGATCCGGGAATCCGATATCAATCACATCTCCCGCCATGCGGAAGCGGATCATGCCCGACATCGAGGCGGTGGACGCGATCCGCGCCAGAGCATCCGGCCCCGCATCGAGAACCTGGCACCAGAAGCTTTTCAGCACGCCAGGACCACGCATTCCCTGCAAGAAACCCAAAAACAACGCCATCGTCACCGGGCCTGCGGTCGGGATGACCATGCAACGGCGCTTGAACGTGCGGCCTTCCAGATGCCCGGACTGTGCCCAGGTGGAAGCCGCGTTTCGCACCACCTTGCCCAAGGTCGCCTCGTTCAGGCGCTCTTTGGTCATCTTGCGGAGGGCCTCTGCCATGGCCTCGCGATCAAAGGTTTCGCCGGCCCGCAGGCTCAGCACACTGGACGCTGTGCAGCGTAGAAGTGGGTCGCGGGCCAGGGCGACGAGGAGGGCTGAAAGGGCCTGGCCCGCGGGGTCAAAATCCCAGACCCGGCAAAGCAGTCGGAAAATCGGGATCGAGCGATCCAGGCCGTAGAGTTCGGCGAGGCGCTGCGCGCTGAGTTTCCGCGTGGAGACGGTGGATTTGCCGAGGGCGTTGTCCTCGATGATGGCGGCAAGATATTTCTCCCGGTTCGCGTCCGGCCCGCAGATCGCCAGCAGCGCACTCAGTTCAGCGAGCATCATCGTGCGGCTCGTATGGGTGCCCTTGTCACCCGAACGAAAGCCAAATTCAGCGTGGAATCGCAAGCTGCTCATTTCGCCGGCAAACTTGCCGGCATATTTTACCGATGTCGAACTTTTTCGTCCTTAACGGTTCTTAATGGCTTTGATACACGCCGTAATGTTCCGTCCCTCCGCGATCAGGCTGTCAAACCGGGCGAGCGTTTGAGAGCGGCTTTGGGCAGGTTCATGAAATGGTAGGGGTGGGATTCACAGGCATCGGTTGTTCAGGCGGGCGAACCACGGCTCCATATTGCAAGTCCCGGCACACTGCCGGCGTGGCATTCGTTGAAATCGTTGAGAATCTTCCTCGCCCTCATTTCTTCCACCGCTTCGTCGAACGAAGGCACATCCACCCGCGGTGCGGTTTCAATCGCAACGCCGTTGCGGTGTCACCATAGCTGATGATTGGAGTATCATTCAGATGAACCGTTTGCTCCGGGACAAGCCGGGCGGTTTGGGGGATGAGATCAGAGTTCTTTGATTCACAGAGTGCCTGACCAGCCATGCCATTTCCTGGAATACCGGGACGTCAGCTCCCGTCTGTCGCGTCATTGCCATCCGCGACAGAATGCCGCGGTTCCATGAGGATTTCAAAAATCCAAAGGTGTCGCCGGGCAAGGTATTGGCAGCGGCCGCCAAGCGCGTCGGAAATCCGATCAAACCGGACGCACCCGCTACACTACCGAATACAAGCGCGAGGTTC
>CAZKQK010000043.1:0-37942 GCA_964554865.1 uncultured Luteolibacter sp.
GGCACCTGCAAGCGCCTCCTCAAAAGACGCGCCAAGCCGCGCCGATTGGCGCGACGGACTTGTCTTTGAGGGGCCGGTGAAATTTGCAGGATTCGTAGCTGGCCCAAGAGCCTTTGTTGGTCGCAAAAGCGTATGTGAGTGGAAAATCTTCCGCGTGATGAGCGCGGTTGCGTGGTGCGGGATATGAAATGTTCCGGGAATGGCAAGAGGAAATTTCGTAACCATTCAGGTATTTAAGAAATCCTAATCATCTCGCAGGTGTATCCTCCACCGTGCATTACGACGAGCAGACACTCCGTCCCGCAACCCAAATCGCCTTCGATCAAGGTGGACTCGATGCGGTGTGTCGTTTGGTGGTGATCTTGCCCAGAACCTGTTTAGTTAAACATAGGATTGCGAAGTGATCTCGCGATGGCCTCGATATAGATCATCGCTTCGGAGTTGCGGGCGGGTTTCTCGTAATCCTTGGAAAGTCTCCGCTGGCCGTTGAACCAGGCAAAGGTCCGCTCCACGACCCGGCGCTTCGGTTTCACCCCGAAGCCCTTGCCTTGCCGGGCGCTGATACGCACCTCCCGCCCCCATTCTCCGGTGGCTCACCGAACAAGGCAGGATCGTGATCGGGCGCGATGACTACGAAATCCGGAAGCACGGGGTATTCAGCGGCCGCTGGACTTGCGAGCAGGGCGGCCGGGTGGTGGCGGATGCTCACAAGCCGCCGGCAATGTTCAGGACTTTTGAAGTTTCCTGTGGGAACGGGGGATCCGGCCTGACCATTCAGGCTGAATCACCCTTTCAAAGGGCGTTTGAGATCATCATTGATCGACAGGTTGCCGGCCGGATCGCGCCAGAGCACCCATTCACACGCCGGGCCACCATCCGGTGTGCGCGGGCCGTCCCGGAGCACCTCATTCGCCATCCCGAATTTGCATTGGCCCTGGCGATGGTCATGCCAGAATGTCCTTCACCACATGGCCGTGGACATCGGTGAGCCGGAAATGGCGGCCTTGGAAGAAGTGGGTGAGCCGGGTGTGGTCGATGCCCATCAGGTGGAGAATGGTGGCGTGGAGGTCGTGGACGTGGACGGGTTTTTCGGTGATGTTGTAACCGAAGTCGTCCGTCGCGCCGTGGACGATGCCGGGTTTCACCCCGCCGCCGGCCATCCACATGGAGAAACAGCGCGGGTGATGGTCCCGGCCGTAGGTGTCCTTTGTCAGGGTGCCCTGGGAGTAACTGGTGCGGCCGAACTCGCCGCCGCAGATGACGAGCGTGTCTTCCAACAGTCCGCGCTGTTTCAGATCCGTGATCAGCCCGGCGCAGGGTTGGTCCACTTCCATCGCAAGGCCGGGGATGGCCTGGGGAAGGTCGCCATGGTTGTCCCAGCCGGGATGATAGAGCTGGATGAAGCGCACGCCGCGTTCGGCGAGGCGGCGCGCCTGCAGGCAGTTGGCGGCGAAGGTGCCGGGGCGGCCGACGTCCGGGCCGTAGAGGTCGAGCACGTGTTTCGGCTCGCCTTCGATGGAGGTGGCCTCGGGCACGCTGGTCTGCATGCGGTAGGCCATTTCGTACTGGACGATGCGCGACTCGATCTCGGGGTCGATCTCGTTCTGATAGGAAATCCGGTTCATCTCGGCGAGTTTGTCGAGCAGCGAGCGTCGGCCGGTGCCACAGATGCCATCGGGATTGGCGAGATAGAAGACGGCATCCCTGCCGGATGAGAAACGCACGCCCTGGTAGCGGGAGTCCAGGAAACCACTACCCCAGAGGCGGGCGTAGAGCGGCTGGTCGGTTGGTTTTTTGGTGACCAGCACGACGAAGGCCGGGAGGTTTTGGTTCATGCTGCCAAGACCGTAGTGGACCCAGGAGCCCATGCTCGGGCGACCGGCGATCTGCGAGCCGGTTTGCAGGAAGGTCATCGCCGGATCGTGGTTGATCGCCTCGGTGAACATCGAGCGGATCAGGCACAGGTCGTCGATGACCTTGCCGGTGTGGGGCAGCAGCGAGCTGAGGCGGGTGCCGGATTTGCCGCAGGGTGAGAAATAGAAGTGGGATCCGGCGAGCGGGAGGACGGATTGGTTTCCACTCATGCCGGTGAGCCGCTGGCCGCCGCGCACCGAATCGGGAAGCGGCTCGCCATTGCGCCGGCGCAGCAGCGGTTTTTCATCGAACAAATCCTGCTGGGCCTGGCCGCCGCTCATGAACAGGTAGATGACGCGTTTCGCCTTCGGCGCGAAGCCGGGCAGACCGGAGGGAATCGCGGCGGCGGACCTGTCTGTTAGAAGCGAGCCCAGCGCCATGCCGCCGAGTCCGGCGGAGAATTTCGAGAGGAAACGGCGGCGCGTGACGAACAGGGGATCGGTTTCCATGGATCAGCGGAGCGTGATGGTTTCGTCGAGGTTGAGCAGGGCGCTGGCGACAACTGTGGCGGCGGCGAGATCGGCGGCGGAAATATCGGCAGGCGCGGCGAGATCGCCCACCTTGAGGAAGGCGGCGGCACCTTCCGGCCGCAAGGCGAAGATGCCTCCCTGTTCGGCGTGAAGTTCTGTTAGAAGACGGAGTTCCTCCGGAGCCGGTTCGCGGCCGAGGGTTTCCCGGAACAACCAGGTGGCGCGGCTGGCGAAATCCGGGCCGCCCTCGCGGATCATGCGGATGGCCATGCCACGCGCGGCCTCGACGAATTGCGGGTCGTTTAGCGTGACGAGCGGCTGGAGCGGCGTGTTTGTCCGCTGGCGGCTGACCGAGCAGACATCGCGGTTCGGCACGTCGAATGCGAGCATGCCGGGCGGCGGAGCGGTGCGTCGCCAGAAGGTGTAAAGGCTGCGGCGGTAGATGTGCGGCGCGGAGTCGCGCTTGTATTCGGGCAGGAAGCTGTTGAGCACGCGCCAGGTGGCGGACTCGGGAAGGTAGGGCTTCACCGGCGGTCCGCCGATGTCCGGACGGAGCAGGCCGGAGAGCGCGAGGGCCTGATCCCGGAGCGCCTCGCCGGAGAGCCGTTTCACCGGCCCGCGGGCTAACAGAATGTTGGAAGGGTCCTTCGCCCGGAGCGCGGGCGTGGCCTTGGAGTCCTGCGAGTAGGTGGAGCTGAGCACGATCATGCGGCACAGGCGTTTCATGTCCCAGCCGTGGGAAACGAAGTCGCGGGCGAGCCAGTCGAGCAGTTCGGGGTGGGACGGCGGTTCGCCCTGCAGGCCGAAGTTTTCGGTGGTGGCCACCAGTCCGCGGCCGAAGAAGTGCTGCCACACGCGGTTGACCTGGACGCGGGCGGTGAGCGGATGCCTCGGCCCGGTGAGCCAGCGGGCGAGGCCGAGGCGGTTGAGCGGCTGGTCCTTCGGAAACGGCGGCAGGGCCTCGGGTGTGGCGCGCGGAACGGGGTCTCCCTGCGGCTGGGTGTAGTCACCACGGGCTAACAGAAACGCGGGGCGCGGCTCCGGCATCTCGCGCATGACCGGCAGTTCGCGCACTCCGTCGTAAACGGTTCGCAGCGACTGGCGGGCCTCCCGCAGTTTCGCCATGGCGGCGCGGGTCTCCGGATCGATGGCGGAGAAGTAATAACCACGCAACAGGCCGATGCCGGACTCGTCGCGCGCGGTGGCGGCGATCACATCCGCGAGAGCCTGATCGCGGAACAGGGCGCTGACTTCAAGCGGGGTGAGCGCGCGGCCATGGATGCGGATGGAATCGACCTCGCCGTCCTTGAGTCCGGAATCGCGGACGCGCTCGCCGAAGGTGAAGGCATTGGCGCCGCCGCAGTTTCTAACAAGATTGTCGCGGACGGTTTCGAGCGGCGCTTCCGTGCCGTTGAGGAACACCTTGAGTCCCGCGGCCTTGGACGATCCGTCATAACTCACGCCGACGTGCGTCCAACCGTTGACGGGAAGCTTGTCCTTTGTCCGGACGGCGATGCAGTGGCCGGGCCATTCGCGCGCCGCCATCCACCGCAGATGACCGTCCTCCAGCAGCAACTCGAATCCATGGTATCCCGGATCATAGCCCATGCTGTTGTGGAAAACGACCGCACGCCTGGTGATGACCGCGGGTTTCAGGAAAAACGAGACGGTGAAGGCGTCCTCCTGGTGGCTCACGCCGTGATTGCCAAGCGCCAGCGGATCATCGCCCGTGAAACGCAGCGCCTGGCCCTTGCGGCCGGGGACGAGTTGGTTTTTGTCGTTGGATTTTCCGGGCTTCGCGGGGTCGGCGGCGTTGGCGAAGCTGTCCTTTTCGCGTCCATCGAGATCGTAGGCTCCGCTGAGGTCGGAATCCTCTGCCCCGGGTGAGGCGAGCCATTGCCGGAAGGCGGTTTCCCGTTCCACACGTTTCGCCTCCAGCGCCGCTTCGGCCGCGGTGATGGCTGACTGGCAATCGGTGATCCGTTTTTCCTGCTCCGGTGTTGTTAGGAACAAGGCGGGGTGCGGCCGGATCGATCCGATGCCGTGCAGCAAGCCCCATTCGTCGATGCTGTTGAAGAAAGCTCCGAGCGAGTAGTAGTCGCGCATCGGGATCGGGTCATACTTGTGGTCATGGCAGCGCGAACATTCCATGGTCAGGGCGAGAAACGCGGTGCCGAAGGTGTGCACGCGGTCGGCCACACCTTCCTGGCGGAACTCCTCCTCGACGCTGCCGCCTTCCTGCGTCTTGCGGTGGATGCGGTTGAAGGCGGTGGCGATCAACTGGTCGCGCGCGGGGTTTTCCAAAAGATCGCCGGCCACCTGCCAGGTGATGAATCGATCCCAGGGCAGGTTGTCATTGAAGGCGCGGATCACCCAATCGCGATAAGGCCACGCGTGGGTGTCGATGTCGGATTGATAACCGAACGAATCGGCATATCTGGCCACATCGAGCCATTGCACGGCCATGTGCTCGCCGTAGCCCGGGGAGGCGAGCAGACGATCCACCGCCTTGGCGCGGGCATCGGGCGAGGTGTCCGCGAGAAACGCATCGAGTTGTGCGCGGCTCGGAGGCAGCCCGGTGAGATCCAGGGTGACACGGCGCAGCCAGCGCTCGCGGGAAGCCGGCGGGGCGGGGGAGAGATTCTCGCTTTCGAGGCGTGACAGGATGAAACGGTCGATCTCCGGGGCGGTCGCATGTTTCGCATCGGGAACCGGAATCGAATCCGGCAGCGGGACAAAGGACCAGTGCGGTTCGTAGTCGGCGCCGCCCCGGATCCATGCTTCAAGCAGCGTTTTCTCCGCATCATCCAATTGCCGGGGCGACTCCGGTGGCGGCATCACGTCGTCCGGGGCGCTGGTGTGGATGCGTGCGATCAAGGTGCTTTCCCCGGGTTTTCCCGGGACGATGGCCCCGGCCCTGATGACGTCCTCCCGCACGTCGAGACGCAGGTCACCCTCGCGTTTTGCCGCATCCGGACCATGGCAGGCGAAGCATTTGTCGGCCAGAACCGGGCGGATGTCACGGTTGTAGCCGGGAGCCGGGAGCTCGGCCGAGACTCCGGAGGCCACGGCGAAAGGAGTCATCAGGCGGAGGAAAAACCGGGAATTCAGGCGCATGGCAATGGACAACCAAAGCACACGATACGCACTCGCTTGCGGCGGCTTGTCATTGCGCGGGGAAACCCCGCGCCACGCCGAACTCCACAACGCGAGAAAAGGAAGGAATGGTGGAGCGTAGCGGATTCGAACCGCTGACCCCTTGCATGCCATGCAAGTGCTCTACCAACTGAGCTAACGCCCCTTGCGGGTGGGGCGGAGGTTTATCGGCGGGCCGCGGGGTGGGCAAGAGGTTTTTTGGGAAATCTCGAATCGTTTCCCGCTGGCGCCGGTTTCGGGAACTTAGCGGCGGCGGCGGAAGAGCAGGGCGGCTCCAAGCAGGCTCATCAGGGCGGTGGCGGGCTCGGGAATGAGCAGGACATCGCCCTCGGGACCGATCGGATTGGTGGTGAAGCGGCCGAGGAGGGTGGCGCGGCCCTGGCTGCCTTCGAACACGCGAAACTCGTTGATCGTGGACAGCGAGTTGTCGATGGTGTCCTGATCGATCTGGAAGGTGAGTTCGAGGTAGAACGGGTTTCCGTATTGGTCCAGAAACTGGATCTGCCGGGCATGGTCGGCGAGCGTGACGATGTCAGCGCTGGAGACCGGATCATCGGAGTTGACCGTGTTGATCAGCAGGGTGCCGAAAACCTCGCTCACCGAGCTGAGTCCGAGAGGTTGGCTGAAGGCGATGTGGATGCCGATGTCAACCGCCGTGGCACCGGTCCCGGATGCGATCGTGCCATTGCGAAAGTAGAGGTAGCCGAGTTCGAACGATTGCTCCGGGGCGATGGCCGTGCCCGAGAGCGGTTGGAACCAAAGGGCGCTGGTATGCGGGTAGTCGGTCCAACCGGCGGCGGTTCCCCACTGGAATGCTGCGGAGCCGGCGGGGCCGCCCGGATTCAGCGCGGACGGCGCGTCCTTGAGGTCGAAGCCGGCGGCATAGCCGTTGGTGAGATCGTTGTCGGCAAGAAGAACGCTCGAGGAACCCTGCGGCGTGCCGTTGAGGAACGAGCCGGAGATTGCAAAATCGAGCGATCCGGGCAATTGCTGGCCGAGCGCCGGAATGGCGAGCGCGATCAGGGTAAGCGCCGAAGCGACGGGTACGAAACCGGGGAGGAGTTTCATGGGGGTGGGGGATTGGGGGACGGCCGGGCAGCGGGGGGCTGCGTTCGACAGGGGAATCATGTCACATTTCCGGCCACTTGAAATCACGCGATGGCGTAAGCTCCGGGTTTCCTGACTATTTGAGTTGGTAGAACTCTCTGGAAACCTCTCGACACTACATGCTTGGCGGAACCGGAAGTCCGCCTAAGGTCCGGCGCATGTCGAAATACGCTGGTGAGCAGGTTCTGGTGGTGAAACGCGCGTTGCTTGAGGGAATCGGGACGTTTCAGGGAATCCGCACGGATGGGATCGAGTCCGC
Organism: uncultured Luteolibacter sp.; assembly: GCA_964554865.1. Lineage (GTDB taxonomy): Bacteria > Verrucomicrobiota > Verrucomicrobiia > Verrucomicrobiales > Akkermansiaceae > Luteolibacter. The sequence continues at coordinate 6,907 of CAZKQK010000043.1, forward strand.
GGTGGCCCGGTTGCTGGAGCCGGCGAACCACTTTTTCCTGGAGCGGGACGCGGCGGAGGAGGATCCGTCCCACAAGCAGATCATTCCGTATTGTGTGTTCCGCCACGGCGACCGGATATTGCACTACACCCGCGGCAAGGCGGGCGGGGAAAGCCGCTTGCATGCGAAAATCTCCGTGGGTGTGGGCGGTCATGTGAACCCGGTGGACATGGACGGAGGGAAAACCGGACCCGCCGCCTATCATGCGGCCGTGAGCCGGGAAATCGGCGAGGAACTGGACCTCGATGATTCGCCGCAGCACCGGATCATCGCGCTGCTGAACGATGATTCGAACCCGGTGGGCCAGGTGCATCTCGGCATCGTCCATCTGGTCGAACTCGCCACGAACTCGGTATCGGCCCGCGAGGACGCCTTGGCGAATCTTGAGTTCTCGACCCTGGAAGAGCTGAACGGACTGCTCTTCGACCGGCTCGAAACCTGGTCGCAGTTTTGCATCCGTCATCTGGCCGGCGGCTGAAATGGAATTCGCCCCGGATTCTCCACTTGCCGCAGCGGCGGGTGTGGGATCATGATCACGCCAATGAGCGAGGAAACCACCCTCTGGAAAGGCAGCCCGTCACAATGGCTGAACATCGGACCTTTCACCGCCGCGCTGATCGCCGGAATCGCCATCGCGGTGGCCGGGGTCTTCTTCCCGCCCGCGCTGGCCGCCCTGGTTTTTCCCCTCGGCTTCGCGATATGGAAATATCTCGTCGTTCGCACCCGGATCTTCGAACTGACCAGCGAGCGGCTACGCGTCACCTACGGTGTTTTCAACCAGCACGTCGACGAGATCGAACTCTATCGCGTCAAGGATTCGCTGATGATTCGCACATGGTGGATGCGCCTCACCGGGCTCGCCACCATTCAATTGGAAACCTCCGACCGTTCGATGCCGCAGCTCTCCATCCCGGCCATCACAAACGGTGCGCGGATGAGGGAAATCCTTCGCAAACAGGTGGAAATGATCCGCGACAAGAAACGGGTGCGCGAACTCGACTTCGACGCGGCCTCGTCCGGTGGCGATGTCGAACTCGGCGCGATGGCGTGATCCCGCGCGATCAGCCGCCGATTTCCCGCAGCGCATTCCCTAACATCTCCGGCCGGGTGGCCTGAATCGCATTGCGAGTGCCGCCGGGCGCCTCGACGGGACTCACGGCGCCCGGAAACGATTCGGCAAGCGGACGGGCCATGCCCACCGGAATTTTTGTCCGCAACACGGCATGTCACAGCCCGGAGGCCATGCAGGGAAAGGCCGCACCGTTTCCTCTCCGGAATCAAATCTCCGCCAGCACCTCGCTGAAAACCATCAGAGTGTCATCGAGATCCGCCTCGGTGTGGGCGAGCGAGATGAAACCGGTCTCGTATGGCGAGGGCGCGAGATAGACGCCCTTGTCGAGACAACCCCAGAAGAATTTTTTGAAGAAACCGATGTCCTGTTTCATCACGTCGTCCACGTTGACAATCTCGCGGCCGGTGAAGAACAGACAGAACATCGAGCCGGTGCGGTTGAGGCGGTGGGGAACGCCCTTTTCTGTCAGGAGTGCGCGCAGGCCGCGTTCGAAGTGCGCGCCGAGTTCCTCCAGCCGGGGAAAACCCGAGGGTTTAGCCAGTTCCTTCAACTGCGCCAGCCCGGCGGCCATGGCCAGCGGATTGCCGGAAAGCGTGCCGGCCTGATAGACCGGGCCGAGCGGCGCGAGCAGGTCCATGACGTCCGCACGTCCGCCGAAGGCTCCCACCGGCAAGCCGCCGCCGATCACCTTGCCGAAGCAACTGAGGTCCGGTGTTAGATTTTCGATGCCCTGCACACCCGCCTTGCCGAGGCGGAAACCGGTCATCACCTCGTCGAAGATGAGCAGCGCGCCGTGTTTTTCGGTGATCGCTGACAAGAGGTCGAGATAACCCGGTTTTGGAAACACCAGGCCAGCGTTGGCCGGATAGGACTCGACGATGATGGCGGCGATCTCATCGCCTCGCGCGGCGAAAAGTTTCTCCAGAGCCTCGGGATCGTTGTAAGGCAGGACCAGCGTGTTTGCCGCGAACGACTTTGGCACTCCGGCGGAGTCCGGTTCGCCATGGGTCAGCGCGCCGGAGCCGGCGGCGACCAGCAGCGAGTCGCTATGGCCGTGGTAGCAGCCGTTGAACTTCACGATCAGGTCGCGGTTGGTGAAACCGCGCGCCAGACGGATGGAGGACATGGTGGCCTCGGTCCCCGAGTTGCACATGCGGACCTTTTCCACCGACGGCACCCACTCGCAGATCGTGCGGGCCATTTCCACCTCGAAGGGATTCGGGATGCCGAAGGACACCCCGCTCTTGGCGACCTCGTGGATGGTGTTGGTGATGACGACCGGCGCGTGGCCGAGGATGTTCGGCCCCCACGAGCCGATGTAGTCGATGTAGGTCTTGCCATCCACGTCCTCGATCCGGCTGCCGTGCGCCTTGCGGACGAAAAACGGCTCGCCGCCGACGTTGCGGAAGGCCCGCACCGGAGAGTTCACCCCGCCGGGGATGTGTTGTTTGGCATGGGCGAAAAGTTTCTGCGAAAGCGGACCGGGAGTGCGCATGGGCGGACTGTGAACAGGAAACCCGGACCGGCCAACCGCGAACAACGGATTTTCCCGTGAATAGACACGGAACGCCCGCCGTCCCACGAAATCATGTTTCCGTTTTTCCGAATCTCCCCTAGGTTTCCCATCATGAAAACGGCAATCGCCCTGCTGCTGGCCGCCGGCCTCTTGGCACCATTCCTGTCCGCCGAGTCCAAGCGCCGGTCGCTGCTCGATACCGATCCGGATGTGGTTTACCTCGCGGACTCGCTCGAAAAACCGATCGAACTCAAGGTGGTCAAGGAGGCTCCCGTTTTCTCGGACAAGGAAGGGAGGGTCAGGCTCGGCACGCTGAAGGCCAACCAGACGGTCAAATTGGAGGCCATCACCGACAAGATCTACCGCGTCCGCGGCCAGGGCACCCGCGACGGCATCGCCGGCTGGGTGGCTCCTTGGGCGTTTTCCTCGAAGGACCCGCAGTTTGTGACCCATCTCAAGGAATATTACGACCGCCAGCTCAGCGTCCAGAAGCTCATCGCCGCGAAACAGGTGGCTGTGGGCATGACGCTTGACGAAGTGTCCAAGGCTCTCGGGAAACCCACGAAAACCAGCTTGCGCAAGACCGAAAAGGGACAGTCCGGCCGCTGGGAGTTCATCGAATACGACGAGGTGAAACACTACATCACCCGCATCGATCCCGTCAGCGGCATCGCCTACCGCCAGTTTTCCCACATGACGCAGACCGAGAAGAACCGCCGCGCGGTGGAATTCGAGGACGACATCGTCACCGTCGTCGAGGAAAGCGAGGATAAGCAGGGCGGGGGAAACGTTCGCATCGTGGTGCCGCCGCTGATTTTCGGCTGGTGAAAGACGGATTGGCCCGACCACCCGGACGCCTTGTTTCCCGTCCATGGCGAATTCCCGAGCCATGCGGGGCATCCGGTGTTTGGTGGCTCGGCCTCCCCCGAGGGGTGATTGCGCCGGGCAAGGATTTCCTTTGCACCCTGCCGGGGATTATGGTCATTTCGATCAACGGAAAATCCCCCGCCATCACAAAGATCCCATGAAACGTTTTCTGCTAACCTCCGCGGCGCTTGGCATCATGTCCACCGCCACCATCGCCCGGGACGCTGATGCGAATATCGAAGCGCTTGCCGAAAACGCGGCGTCCTTCGTGGAAGCCTACAACAAGGCCGATCACGGCGCCCTCGCGAAGCTATTCCTCCCGGAAGGGGAAATCGTTCTCGCCAACGGGGAAATCGTCTCGGGCCGCGAGGAGATCTCCGCTTTCTATCAGGAGGCGCTTTCCGGCGACCCCAAGCCCAAGGCCGCGCTGGAGACGGGATCGGTGCGCTTCGTCACTCCCGGCATCGCCATCGAGGATGGAACGCTGCATGTCACCAAACCTTCCGGCGAAGTGACATCGCACGATTACACCGCCACCCAGGTGAAACAGGAAGACGGCTCGTGGCTTACCGCCAGCATCCGCGACGAGATCGAGGATCGCGCGCCTGCCAGCGAGAAACTGGTCACACTGGAATGGCTTGTCGGGGACTGGCTGATCGAGAAGGAGGGCGTACGCACCTTTGTCTCCTTTGATTGGAGCGATGACGGCCCCTATCTTGATGGTCTCGCCTCCACCGAGACGGCTGGCGAGGAAAGCACGGAGTCCACCTACCGGATCGGCTGGAACGCCTCGCGGAAAAACTTCGTTTCCTGGGCCTTCGATTCAAAGGGCGGATTCACCAAGTCCGAATGGTCCGGCACCGATGACGGATTCATGCTCCGCACCTCCGGTGTCACCGCCGATGGTGAAACCAATCACTCCACCCAGACGATGACTCCTGACGAAAACCTCCAGGGATTCACCTGGAACGTGCGCGACCAGACCTTGGGCCGCGAAGCGCAACCGGACCGCACCATCCGTGTGGTCAAACGCCCGCCCTCGCCGGATGCGGATGCCGACAGTTCTTCGGACGCCGACTCGGACGAATGAAACCATTAACTCCGATTTCCCCATGAAAACCATTCTCAAGGTGATGATCGTGCAGCTTTGCTGCATTCCGCTCTTCGTCACGGACGCCATGGCCCGCGATGCCGGAAACCGCTCCGGTGGTGGCGGCAAGGCCAACGTTTCCCGTCCCAACGTGCGCCCGTCCAACAACGCCGCCCGCAATCCGATCACCCACTCCAAGGTGTCACAACCCGACAGGCGCCCGGCTGCCAAACCGGTACAGCGGCCCGGCGTTTCCCGGCCGAAACCGGCGCCTCGACCGACCCCGCAACCAGCCCAGCGTCCGAACACCCCCAATCGCCCGCAGGCGAAGCCCTCCGAAAGGCCGAAAGCGCCGGAGAACCGACCCGCCCAACCCGGGCGCCCGGAAACCAGGCCCGCTCCAAGACCAAACCGGCCGAATCAACCGGGCAGGCCGGAAACCCGCCCCGCCCAGCGTCCGAATCTCCCGCCTCGTCCGGAGAACCGCCCGGGCAACAACCGGCCCAACAAACCGCAGGTCCGCCCCGAGACCAAGCCGGGCAATGTGAACTACCCGCGCCCGAATCGCCCGGAAACGCTTCCCGGCAATGTCAACCGCCCCGGCAACAACCGGCCGGGACAGAACAACAACCGCCCCGGAGCGAATAACAACAACAACCGCCCAGGCCAGAAACCCGTCGTCCGCCCAGGCCAAAACACCAAGCCGGTGAAGCGTCCGAATTTCAATAACCAGCAGGTCAACGTGAACTCGGGCAACAAGACCCGGAACAACAACTGGTGGCAGTCCAACAAGAACTCCAACAACCGCTATCAGAACAATCAATACAACAAGGTCACCAATATCCGCAGCGGGGACACCAACGTTCAGATCAACAACAACTTCAAAAAGAACGTCAACTGGTCCACCAACCAGCGCCACTGGGGATACAACCCCTGGTGGAACCGCCCCGCCACACGGCCATGGTATGGCGGCTCCTGGAACTGCGGATGGAACAACCGCTACCGCAGCCACTATCATTACCACGGATACTACGGCGGACATCGTCCTCTCCCGGGTTACTCGGTCCACTATCACCACGACGACGACAACGACTGGGCCAAGGCCGTCGGTTGGGGGCTCGTCGGCTGGGGTCTCGGAAAACTGATCTTCGACAGCGGTTACCAGATCTACACCAATCCCTACCCGGCCCAGCCCGTGCCCGGCGCCAAGGGCGGCCAGGTCACCTACAACCAGCCGATCACCGTGGTCGCCGCGCAAACCGCCCCCGCCGAAAACGAGGCGGAAAAGGTCACCGAACAATCGGAATCCCACATCGCCGAATCCCAGGCCGCATTCAAACAGCGCGACTACCTCAAGGCCCTCGACTTCGCCAACAAGGCGGTCGGCGAGGCCCCCGGTGACGGCGCGCTCCACGAATACCGCGCGCTGGTCCTCTTCGCCCTCGGCAAATACTCGGAAGCCGCCGGCGTGCTCAACCCCGTGCTGGCCGGCGGTCCCGGCTGGGACTGGACCACCATGATCGGCCTCTATGACTCGCAGGAAACCTACATGAACCAGCTCAAGGGCCTGCAAGCCTACAGCGCCGCCAAGCCGGATGCGGCCGACGCGCGCTTCCTGTTAGGTTATCATTACATGGTCTGCGGCCATATCGACGAGGCTGCGGCCGAGTTCGAGGAAGCGGCGAAACTGCAACCCGCGGATACGGTCTCCGCCCAACTCCGCGACCTCACCCGCGCCTCGTCCAACAACGGCGATGCCGATGCCGCCGGGGAAGAGGATGAGCCCGCCGATGACGCCACACCGCCGCCCGCACCCGTGCCGCTCGAAAAACTCGCCGGCACCTGGGTTTCGGACAAGGGTGCGCAGGGCACCGTCACCCTCGCCTTCAAGGACGATGGCAAGTTCCTCTGGACCTTCAAAAAAGACGACAAGGCCAACGAGTTCGGCGGCGAGTACAGCATGAACGACGACGGCCTGCTGGTTCTCGACGCCGAGGACAGCCAGATGGTCGCCTCCGTCGAACTGCCCGGGGACGACGAACTCAAATTCGTCCTCGTCGGCGGCCCTCCGGGAGACCCCGGCCTCGTCTTCGCGAAAAACTGAAGGGCGGCGTCATGCAATGAGACGCTTGTAGTCGATGCCAATGCGACGCCGGAACGCAAGATGCTCCGCGCTTTCCACCGGCTTTGACGCTCGCATGGCGCCGCCACGTTCGTTTCAGCGGCAGGCCTCAGACCGCGTGCTCCTCGCCCGGGATCGGCACGATGATCTGCGTGTCCGGCAGGCGTTTGGGGATCTCGGCCTTGAACCATTCCACGGCGTCGTCGTCACCATGGACGAGGAAGGTTTTCTTCGGACGGACCTTCACGATGTAATCGGCGATGGCCTCGCGGGTGGAGTGGCCGGAGAAATCGAAGATGCGCGTCTCGCAGCGGAGTTTCACCGGCGGATGGGCCGGGTCTAACAGAATGGAATCGCCGGGTGCCGCGCTGCGGATGCGGCCGCCGGGCGTCTCCGGGTCGGCATAACCGACGAAGAACAGGCCGTGGCGCTTGTTTTCAAGGACGCCCTGTCTGGCGAAAATGTTGGATACGGTGTTTTCAGACATCATGCCGCTGGATAGCGCGTAGATGCAGCCGGAGCCGAAGGGGATGGGCCCCTTGCGCCGCTGGTTGCCGCCCTCGATGTCCATGTCCTTGAGGAAACGGAAACCCGGCAGGTGGCGGCGCGAGACATCCGAGTGGCGGTCATAGACATGTGTCATCTTCGTTCCCAGTCCGCCGATATAGACGGGAGTGTGGCGGGCGATCCGGTGTTCCCCCTTGAAGCGGTGGATCATGGCGAGCACCTCCTGGGTCTTGCCCATGGCGAATACCGGGACGAGTACCGAGCCGCCGCGCTCGATCACCGCGCGCATGGCGTCGGCGAAGGCGTTCTCCTCGTCATGACGGTCATATCCCGGGCGGCGTTGCTGCGCGCCGCGGGTGGTTTCCACGATCAGCGCGTCCACCGTTTCCTCGGGAAACAGCGCGCCCTTCTGCAGGGTGCTGCGCTCGAAGTTGACATCTCCGGTGTACATCACGCGGCGGCCCGCGCCCTCGATGGTCACGCCCACCGAGCCGAGGATGTGGCCGGCGTCGTGAAAGGTGGCGCGCAGACCGCCGGCGTGGTCGAGATCGAAGGGCCGTTCGATGCCGCGCGCCTCGAAGGTCTCGACGATGCGGTCGAGTTCGCGGTGTTCGAAGAGCGGGTATTCGCGGATGCCGTGCTCCACTCGCTTGGCCTGCATGACGTTCACCGAGTTGTGCAGCATGGCGGTGGCGAGGTCCGCCGTCTCCGGGGTGAGGAAAACCCTGGCCTGCGGCTGGTCTTCGAGAAACACGGGCAGGGTTCCCACATGGTCGAGATGCGAGTGGGATATGATGATCGAGTCCACCGAGCCCGGATCGAGGAACTCATAGTGAGGCACCGCCTCCATGCCCTCGTGTTTCGGGTGCATGCCGGCGTCAAGCACCACGCGGGCGTCCCTGGTTTCGAGAAGATAGGAGTTCGCACCGATTCCGGTGTGGCGGCAGAGGCTCTTGAAAATCATGAAATGGGGAAACCCGGGCGGGCGGCGCAACTTGGGGGCGGAGGCGCGGTCTGTCAATCCACGTCAGGGCTCCGGATATGCCACCCGCCACAGGGTGAGTCCGTGGGCCGGCGCGTTGACGCCCGGCGTGCGGCCGGACGGAGATGATAGAAGGCGGCCGGTTTCCGAGGGTTCCATCGCCCCGCGGCCGACCCGGACCATGGTGCCGACGATGGAGCGGCACATCTTGTAGAGAAAACCATCGGCCTCGATGGCAATCGTGATCGCGGGGCCATCCTGCGCCACACCCAGTCGCACAATGCGGCGGATCGCGGACTCGGGCGTGCCATCGCGGCGCGAGGTGAAGGCGCGGAAATCATGCGGGCCATGGAAAATGGCCGCCACCTTGCGCATCGATGCCACATCGAGCGCTTGCGGCACATGCCAGGTGCGGCCGAGGAGCAGGGGATTCATCACCGGCGCGTTCCAAATCGCATAGCGGTATTCCTTGGAGATCGCGTCGAAGCGCGCGTGGAATCCATCAGGAGCGGCGGCGGCGGCCAGCACGCGGATGTCCTGCGGCAAACGGGCATTGAGCGCGGCGGCGATTCGCGAGACGGGAAGGGTTTTTCCACCAGGCGGAAGATCGAAATGAGCGACCAGGCCCATCGCATGCACGCCGGAGTCCGTGCGACTCGATGAAACCAATTCTCCCGCCCCGGGAAGAACGGTTTCAATGGCCCCCTGCACCTGATCGGCCACGCCCATGCCGGAGCGACCGGCCTGCCAGCCGTGCCAGCGGCTGCCGTCGAAGGCAATGGTCAGGCGGATGCGGCCCATGCGGACGGACGATAGGAAACCTGACGCCGCCCGGCAAGACCTGCGCTCCCCGAAAAAACTTCCGCCACACGCGGCATTGACGCCGCGTGACCACCTGACAAGCATCGCCGCCGATGATCGCAAGACTCCGCGGCAGGGTGATCGAGGCCTATCCGAACCGTTTGGTGGTGGATGTGCACGGCGTGGGATACGAGGTGTTCATTCCGATTTCCACCTACGACCGGCTGCACGCGGCGGAAGGGCTCGAGGTGGACCTGCGCACTCATCTGCACATCCGCGAGACCGCGCACACGCTGTACGGTTTCGCCACCGAGGAGGAGCGCGATGTTTTCCTGATGCTGATCGACCGCGTCAGCGGCATCGGCCCCGCCATCGCCATGGCGGTGCTCAGCGGCATGCCGGTTTCGCGTTTCAAGTCTTGCGTGGTGTCCGGGAACACCGCCGAACTCGCCCGCATCAAGGGCCTCGGCAAGAAAACCGCCGAGCGCATCGTGCTGGAACTCAAGGACAAGGTGGGCGTGGCCGAGACCTGGCAGGACGCCGCCGCCGGCGAGGTGAGCGCCTTCGCCGCCGATGCGGAACTCGCCCTCATCGCGCTCGGCTACAAGCAGGTGGACGCCCGCAAGGCGGTGCGCAAGGTGCTGGATGCCGAACCGGGCGCTCCCGTCGAGTCGCTCGTCCGCGGCGCGCTGCGGACGCTTCAGGGCTGAGCGGCATCGCCCGATTGTGTAACATCGCGCGGGAATTTGGCACTTGCCGCCGGCCGGGAATCCGTCAACAACATCCGGAAACGTGAACAAATCCATCTCATTTCTCATCGTCGGCCTGCTCATCGGGCTGATCTCCGCAGGTGGTTGGTTTGCCTGGCTGGGCCAGCGCGAGGGAAGCGCCGCATCCGGAGCCAAGATCCTGCAAGTCGCCCACGGCCTGCCGGTCAGCCATCCGGTCCACAAGGGCCTTGAGGAAATGGCCCGGCTGGTGGCGGAGAAATCCGGCGGCAAGCTGGAGTTCCGCCTTTTCCACAGCGAACAGCTCGGCACCGAGGTCGAGTGTCTGGAAAAAGCCCAGGCCGGGACACTGGCGATTACCAAGGTGAGCGCCGCGGTGGCCGGAAACTTCGTGCAGTCCTATCAGGTTTTCAGCCTGCCCTATCTGTTTCGCGACGAAGATCACTTCTGGAAGGCGCTTGATGGCGAGATCGGCAGCGAGATGCTCGACAAACTCTCCACCAAGGGCGATGGCACCCGGAGCGGACTCCACGGACTCACTTGGTATGACTCCGGCAGCCGCAGTTTCTATACCAAGCGTGCGGTGCGCGGTCCGTCCGACCTGCGCGGCCTGAAGATCCGCACGATGAGCGACCCGGTGGCGATGGACATGGTGCAGGCCATGGGGGGATCGCCCACGCCCATCGCATTCGGCGAACTCTACACCGCCCTCCGCCAGGGGACCGTGGATGGCGCGGAAAACAATCCTCCGAGCTTCCTTTCCAGCCGCCACTTCGAGATTTGCAAGCACTACATCCTGGATCACCACTCGCGCATTCCCGACGTGCTGGTGATGAGCGCCGCCGTGTGGGACGGCCTGGGCGGGGAGGAAAAGCGCTGGATCACCGAAGCGGCGCGCGAGTCCGGCGTCTATCAGCGCAAGGTCTGGGCCGAGGAAAGCAACAAGGCGCTCGATCAGCTCAAGGCCGAGGGAGTGACCGTCGTTGAGACCGACCTCGCCGCCTTTGCCGAACAAACGGCCGGTGTGATGAGCAAGCACGCGAAGGGCGAAACCAGCGGGTTGGTGGAAAGAATCCGCGCCGTAAAATGAACAACCGACTTCTGAAAACCCTCGACCTCGTCCTGGGGCCGGTCTGCGCACTGGTCTTCACCGCACTGCTCCTCGATGTGCTTTGGGGGGTCTTCACCCGTTACCTGATGGGCGACCAGGCGCGATGGACCGAGGAACTCGCGCGCTTCCTGATGGTGTGGCTTGCGTTTCTCGGGGCCGCCCTGGCCTACGTGCGCCAGCAGCACCTCGGCGTGGACATCCTTGTTGCGAAACTCGATCTTCAGGCGCGGCGTCTCGGCTTGCTCGTCGAGCACACGGCGGTGTTCCTGTTTGCCATCGCCGTTTTGGGATATGGCGGTGCCGAGCTGGTGCGCGACCGGATGGCCGCCGGCCAGACGATGCCCGCGCTGGGCATTCTCAAGGCATGGCAATATCTCTGCGTGCCGGTGAGCGGCGTGCTGATCGCCATTGTCGCCATCGGCCATCTGCTCGATGTCCTTGGCGGGAAGATCGAAGACCAGGAGGTGACGCTGTGAACGAGGGACTTGGTGTGATGCTGGTGGTTTTCGCCGCGCTGCTGCTTTTGCGCACGCCGGTGGCGGTGGTGATCGGCGCTTCCACGGTGCTGGCGGCCTGGGTGCTGGGATATGATTCCGTCCTGCCCGGCACCTCCCGGGAAATGGCCAATGGCCTGGACAACTATCCGCTGCTCGCCATCCCGTTTTTCGTCCTTGCCGGCGACCTGATGGGCGCGGGCGGACTGGCCCGCCGCCTGATCGATCTGGCCGCCTCGCTGGTCGGTCGTTTCCGTGGCGGATTGGCGGCGGTGAACACGCTCACCTGCATGCTCTTCGGAGCCATTTCCGGTTCGGCCCTCGCGGCGGTCTCCTCGGTGGGCGGCACGCTCATCCCGGAGATGAACCGCAAGGGCTATGAGAAAAACTTCAACATCGCCCTTACCGCGACGGCCGCCACCACCGGATTGCTCATTCCGCCGAGCAACGTGATGATCGTCTATGCGGTGGTGGCCTCCAATATCTCGATCGGCGCGCTGTTCCTCGCCGGCGTGCTGCCCGGCGTGCTGATGGGGCTTTTCATCATGGCCATGGGGGTGGCCATCAGCATCCGCCGCGGCTACGGGCTGGTGGCGGCGGATGGCTCGGGCATGGAAATTCCCGCGTTTTTTCCGGCTTTCTTCCGTGCGCTTCCCAGTCTCCTGCTCATCATTTTCGTTCTTTGGGGCATCCTTTCCGGCGCCTTCACCGCCACCGAGGCCTCGGCGGTGGCCGTGCTCTGGGCCTTCGTCCTCGCCGTGGTTTGTTATCGGGAAATCCCCACCCGGGATCTTCCCAAGCTGGTGATGGGCTCGGCCCGCACTTCCGGCGTGGTGCTCCTGCTGGTGGCGGCCTCCTCAGCCATGAGCCGCCTGCTCACTGCCGAACAGGTGCCGCAACTGGTCAGCGAGGCGCTGCTGGGCTTCTCCTCGAATCCGCTGATGATCCTGCTCACGATCAACATCATCCTGCTCATCGTGGGCACCTTCATGGACATGACTCCCGCAGTGCTCGTGTTCACCCCGATCTTCCTGCCGGTGGCGGTCGGCATCGGCATGGATCCCATCCACTTCGGCATCGTGCTCATCGCCAACCTGTGCATCGGCATCTGCACACCGCCGGTGGGCACCTGCCTGTTCCTCGGATGCACCGTCGGCCGCTCGTCCATCGGCGCGGTTTCCGCCGCCATGCTTTGGTTTTACGCGGCCATGATCGCGGCGCTCGGCGTCATCACCTACTGGCCCTCGCTCACCATGTGGCTGCCCCGCGCCATGGGCGTGATTGGAGAGTGAACGCCACCCGCCTTCGGGATGGACGGCGGGCGGTCCGCCCCCTAAACCACGCGCATGTCCGTCCGCACCCGCTTCGCTCCGTCTCCCACCGGCTACCTTCACGTCGGAGGCGCCCGCACGGCCCTTTTCAACTGGCTCTTCGCCCGCAACCAGGGCGGCACCTTCGTGCTGCGCGTCGAGGATACCGATGAGGCGCGCAATACCGATGAAGCGAAACAGGCGATTTTCGACGGCATGGACTGGCTCGGCCTCGATTGGGACGAAGGTCCGCGCAAGGGAGGAAACTCCGGCCCCTATTTCCAAAGCCAGCGCAAGGCGATCTACGACGCCTGGTTCGAAAAACTCGTCGCCGCCGGACGCGTCCATGAGGACGGCGGCGCGTGGCGATTCCGCTTCGAGCGCAAACCCGTGACCATGCACGACCTCGTCTGCGGCGAGGTTACCATCGATTACCGCGACGAGTCCAACACTCCGGACATGGTGGTGAAGCGCTCGGACGGTTCCTATGTTTTCCATTTCGTAAACGTGGTGGACGACCTTGAGATGCGCATCACCCACGTCATCCGCGGCGAGGATCACCTGATGAACACGCCCAAGCACCTCCAGCTCATCGAGGCCTTCGGCGGCACCGCCCCGCAATACGCGCACATCCCGCTGATCCTGAATCCGGACGGTTCGAAGATGTCGAAACGCGACGTCGGCGCGGCGGTCGGCGACTATCCGCGCCGGGGATTCCTGCCATCGGCGGTGGCGAACTTCATCGCGCTGTTAGGCTGGTCGTCCAAGACCGATGAGGAGATTTTCCCGCCCGGCGAACTCATTGGCAGGTTCTCGCTGGAAAACGTCAACCGCTCGCCCGCCCGCTTCGATTTCGAGAAATGCAAGTGGGTGAACCAGCAGCACCTGCTCAAGAGCGGCGTCGCCGAGTTCGCCGCCGCCGCGAAACCCTTCGTCGAGGCTGCCGGACTCCGCGTGCCATGGAACTTCGAGGCGGTGGCCGCCGCAGTGAAGGAAAAGGTGCGCCTGCTGGAGGAAGTCCCGGCGGCGGTCGATTTCCTGCTCAAGGACGAGTATCCCTTCGATGCCGATGCGGTCGCCAAGGTGCGGGGAAATCCGAAGGCCAAGGAGTTGATGGAGTCGCTCGCCGCCGCGTTCCCGGCAGTGGAACACTGGACGGCCGATGACGCCAAGTCCGCCCTCAACACCGTGGCCACGGCCGCGGGCGTGAAACCCGGACAACTGATGTTCCCGCTGCGCGTCGCCCTCTCCGGCCGCGCCCATGGCCCGGACGTGGGCGACATGCTCGGGCTGTTAGGCCGCGAACGCTGCGCCGCCCGCGTGTCCGCCTTCGCCGCGACGCTTTGATCCCCGCCGCCATGATGAAACCCGTTTTCACCATCGAGGATCTCGTTTCCCGCGAGGTGCTGGACGCCGGTGCCGACAAGCCCGCGCGTCTCGCCGTGCTCGGATATCCGGTCGCCCACTCGGCCTCGCCGCAGATGCACCAGGCGGCGCTCGACGAGGCCGGCATCCCCGCCCGCTACATCCGCCTGGAAATCCAACCCGGCGGGGTGGGGGAGGCCGTCCGCCGTATGCGAGACCTCGGATTCGCCGGATGCAATGTCACCGTGCCCCACAAGCTGGAGGTGATGGGGCATTGCGATGAAATCGATCCGGACGCGCTCGCGCTCGGCGCGGTGAACACGCTGCGCTTCGATGACGAAGGACGCGCGCGGGGATTCAATACCGACGCTCCCGGTTTCCGCAGCGCGGTCGAGGAGGCATTCGGGACGGTGCTCGGGGATTTGAGAGTGGTCATCGCCGGTGCCGGCGGTGGCGCGGGCCAGGCGGTCGCCGCCGCCTGCCGCCTCGCCGGGGTGGGGGATCTGACACTTGCCAATCGCACCGTGGAAAAACTCACGCCCCTTGCCGAACGCATCAAAGGATTGCGCCCTTCGCCGCTTGCGATCAGGTGCCTCGCCCTCGATGACCCCGCGCTGCCGGAGATATGCCATCGGGCCGATCTGATCGTGAACACCTCATCACTGGGACTGAAACCCGGAGACCCCTCCGTGCTTCCGCGCGAATGCCTGCGGAGCGGGTTGATGGTTTACGATTCCATCTACAAGCCCGCCGTCACCCCGCTGCTCGCGCTCGCCACCGATTGCGGCTGCCGCACCGCCAACGGCCTGTCCATGCTCATCCACCAAGGCGCGCTCGCCTTCCAACTCTGGTTCCCCGGCACCCACCCGCTCCCCGCCATGCGGGCGGCGCTGGCGTGAGAAGGAGGGTGGGGGATCCAACCTACCGTGTTTGATTCCCCCTTACTTCAGCAGCGCCGTGGCGCTCCACAGGACGGCGGCCTGGCCGTGCATGTCGCCGAGGATGCGCGGGCGTTTCAGGTAGTATTCGCGGTTGTTTTCCTTGTTGGTGCCGATGCAGACCTGGCAGACATCGCCGTTGCCGTGGACGTATCCGGCGAGGGCGATCCAGGCGTTTCTCGCGACGGGGCCGTAGGTGTCCGCGTCCAGCCAGCCTTGTTTGACGCCGGTCACCAGCGCGAAGGTGAACATGCCGGTGCAGGAGCTTTCCGGCCACGACTTGGGGTCATCCACCAGTTGCAGCCACATGCCGCACTCGCTCTGGGTTTCCCGCAGCGTGCCCATCATCTTGCGGTATCCTTCGAGAATGCGGCCGCAGTCCGGATTGTCCCTGGGCAGGGATAGCAGGAGTTCGGCCATGCCGGCGGCCATCCAGCCGTTGCCGCGTCCCCAGAAAAACGGCACGTCGGGCGCGTGATAGAAAAGGCCGTTCGGCTCCTGAAGCCTGTCCAGATAGGCGACCATCTCCCTGGCGGCGCGATTGATGTATTTCCTCTCGCCCGTGGCCCGGAACATCTGCCCCTGCGCCATGGTGATCATATACATGTCATCGATCCAATATCTCGTCTGCCAGCTCAGCCCGGCTTCCATGTATCGTTTCGCATCGGCATCGAAGCGCCAGCTCAGGCCGTGCTGCGCCTTGCCGCCCTCGTCGCCCTTGGCCACGATCCCATCGGTGGGCGTCCACTGGATGTCGGCGAAGTGTTTGGCGATTTCCAGCGAGCGCTTGTCTCCGGCCTGCATGTGGATCTCGGCGGCGAGGGCTCCGAACACATTCCGGTCCACGTGGTCCGGTGGCGGAATGATGTGGGTTTCCTGACTGAAAAGAGGCCCCGTCCGCGCGATCAACTCCTTGGAGAGATCCGGCCGGGCGCTTGCCTTGGCGAATGTAAGCGCGCCATACCAGGTCACGATTTCAGGATACCTGATCTCTTCCTTCCTGCCGGAGTCCGCCCGCGACTTGAGCGATTTGAGGAAACGCTGGGCTGCCTTGGTGCCGATGAAAGCCGGCGAGGCGCCTTCCGGCCAATCGCCGAAGTGATTCCCGTCCGCAAACGCGGAAGGGGAGGTGAAAACAAGGCCGATGGCGCAGGCGAGCGCGCCAAGCGCGGACGATGGGTGGCGATGTATGGGCATGGGTCCGGATTGGTTGTTGTGGAAAACCACCATTTCCGCATCCGGCCGGTCCGCGGCGCGAATCTTGCGCGAGCAATGGGGCTCAATGGGAAACAACGGGATTTTCCGCGGAAAGCCGCCATTTTCCGGTCTGTCACCTCATGTTTCCCACGTTGAGCGTCCACATCGTGCCGTGCGGGCCGATGCCGAGGACGTTCGGATTGCGGCTGTAATTGATCAGGCGGTGACCGTCGCTGTACCACCATCCGCTCTCGGCGGACGCGGGGGACGCGCTGCCGCTGAAGATGCACTCGCCGCCCGCCGCGCCCGTGAAGCCGGCGTTTTTGGCGCGCATGCCGAAGGTCTTGTTCTCTTCCACCGGCGAGGTGTGCGAGAAGTATCCCATCGCCACCATTTCCTTGGAATGTCCCATGCAGGCATTGCTGAGTTTTTCCTCGATGCGCAGCGGTTGCAGGCCAAGCGCCGCGCGGCGGTCGTTGAGGATGCGCGCGAAGTCCTTCTGGGCGGGACTGGCCCATTTCTCCGCATCGTTCGCCGCATGAACCCCGGCCAGGCGCTTCACCTTCTCCGCCATGTCGGCCAACTCGCGGATCGTGGCGGTGAACCTGCCCTGCAGGGAGAGGGTTTCCTCGAAAAACTCCAGATCCGTTTCCTCGTCCTCGTCATATTCCTCCGGATCGCACCAGGCCATCTCCTTGTGGATCTCGCGCAAGGCGGTCAGGGCGTCGTCGATCACCTTCAATGCCTCCTCACCCGCCCTGCCGAGACGCCGTTGGGCGTTCAGCACGCTGCCCCAGCCCTTGGCCGCCGCGGCATATTGCCGGTCCATTTCGTCAAACTTGGTTTTGTCCTTCTGATGGTTGGTCAGGACGAATTCCGCCGCGCTCTCGGCGACCGACTTCCAGTCATTCCATTTTGCCAGAGCCTCTCCCGCCGTGCTGCGCTCGCCGATCTGCGAGCGGGCCACCTCTTCAAGCCGTTTGGCGTGTGCGTGTCTCGCCTCCTGCAGCAGTCGCAGGTAAGGCTTTTTGAAATCCTCGCCGCGTTCCCGGCATGCCTTGTAGGTTGCCTCCCGCTGTTTCACCTGCTGGGACTCCAGGAAACCGAGCACCCGTTTCAACTGGGCGGCACTCGGCTCGTTGGCAACCGCCGCCTGCTCCGCCGCTGAAATGCCGGTTCCGGTCAGCGTCACACAAACCACGTGCAGTAATGCCAGCGTTTTCATGTGGGGAAACTACTGAAACCGTCCACCGCTATCCAAGCACAAAGCACCAGCCAGGCCGGAACGGAGCCCGGATCACCGGCGGGCCCGCCGCCGCAGTTCGTCGGGCCTGGAGAGTTCGTTTTCATAGACTGCCTCAAGCCTGCGGGTGAAATCCTGAACCGATTCGTTCTCGCCGATCATCATGGGTTCGCCCGCTTCCATGCGGATGCGAATGGGGAAAACCGGCATCTTCCAGAACGGCCAGCCTTTTTCCAGAAAACGGGTGTTGCTGCGGATGAAAACCGGCACCACCGGGACTTTCGCGCGGGAGGCGATGATGGCGCAGCCGCCCTTCAGCGGGTTGATCCAGCGGGCGTCCGGCCGGGTGCGCGTGCCTTCGGGAAACAGAAGGATCTGCCCACCTCCATCCAGCGCGCTCACGGTCGCACGGATCATTTTCGTCATGCCGTCGTTAGGGATGTAGCCGGCCAGCATGGCGCCGCCGCCGAGCACGGGGTTTTTCAGAATCGACTTCTTCATCACACAGACCGCGCGTTTGACGCGGGCAATGATGAACACCGCGTCCCACAGCGCCAGATGGTTCGGCGCGATGATCAGCGCGCGGCCGTCACTCGCGATCCGGTCGAGCGCGCGGGTGTCGGCACGGACCAATCCGGTCACGCGCAGCAACACGCAGAAGCACCGGAACAAGTGGTGGATGAGGAAGCGCCCGATCGGCCCGCCGCGTCCGCGCGGAAGAACCGGCGGTAGCAAAACACCGACCAAAGTCAGCAGCGGGCCGAATACCGCCCAATACGACAGCCCCACGATCATGGCCACACAGTCCCACGGCAACCGCAGTCCCCGGCGGAGCCACTGGCTGTCCGTCGTTTCCATCGCCAGACTTGCGGGTGTTTCCGGCGGCACGGTTTGCGGAGTCTAAGGGGGAACCGGCCGATGGTCGATGGCATTTTTCCAGTGGGGCGCACGACGGGTTTTCCGTTGCAAATCCGCGCTTCCGATGCTGATAGTCGCCGCGCGTGAAGCCCTGTCATTCCAAACCCTCTCCCGCATGGATCGCCCGGACCTCCCCGGTCCTGTGGCTGTTTGTCCTCAACTTCGGGATTGCCTGCGGCCAAGCCCCCCCCCCGCCAGCCAGGGCAAACGGCAATCAACCCGCGAAACCCGCGCCGGCGGCGACCGCCAGTCCGGCCCCGGCGGCCAATGGAAAACCCGCCGCCCCCACCGCGAAAAACACTCCCTCTCCAACTCCGGACAAGCCCGCCGCCAAGCCCCCTCCGGGCGAAGCGCCTCCCGCCCCGGTGGACCCGGACGACGAGGCCGCTGCGGAAAACGCCGAGGCCGCCGCCGTTGCCAAACCCGTCAGCGCGGACCCCGTGCAGATCTTCGGCTGGCGCGAACACATCACCGTTCAGGGCATTGAGGGCAAACTCATCGCCAAGATGGATACCGGAGCGCTCACCAGCTCCATCCATGCCGAGGAAAAGGAATTGTTCGAGCGGGACGGCAAGAAGTGGGTCCGCTTCATCGTCACGGATCCCACGGTGCCCAAGCCTGTTAGAACCCGCATCGAGGCTCCGCTCGTCCGCATTGCCCGCATCAAGGAACCGGCCGGCGAGTCCGTCGCCCGTGAGGTGGTCCGCCTCTCCTTCCAAATCGGCGAACGCAAGCTGCGCGGCGAATTCACCCTCAACAACCGCCACAACATGCTGGCACCGGTGCTGATCGGCCGCAACACCATCAAGGATCTCGGCTGGGTGGACCCCTCCCGCACCCACCTCGCGGATCAGAAGCTTTTCCGCTGAGTTTCCACCCCTGCGAGACGCGGCGATCCCCTCATGAGTGCGAAGTGGAAACTGATCGTGGCGGTTCTGGGCCTGCTGCTGATGGGCGGCGGCGTGGCAGCCTACAAAACCCTCCGCCTCGGCGTGCCCTTCTGGCGCGGCGAGCAGGTGAACGACTGGCAGGTCGAGGCCCGCGTTTCGTTTCTCGTTCTCTCCACCGGCGAAAGGGTAAAGGCCCGGCTATCCCTGCCCACCGCCGCCGTCGAGAACAAGGCCACCCAGGAATCCGGCTCACTCGGATACCACTACAACATCGAGAACAATCTGGGTGAATACACCGCCGTCTGGGCCGCGGAGAAACGCGAGGGCTCCCAGGCCCTCTATTTTCGCGTGCGCTTCCCCGATGGCACCCCCAGCGGTGGCGAACCCGTCCCGGCCGAAGCGCCGGAAGGCGGTCCCGCCGCCATGCCGTCCGGCGCCCTCGGCGAGGCGGCCAAGTCGATCATTGACCGCCTGAAATCGGTCACCACCGACCCCGACTCACTGTTTGTCGCCCTTTTTGACCAAATCCGCCGCGGAGAGACCTCGCAGGAGTTCGTCCTGGTGAAGCGCCACTACGAGAGGGACTTCAAAACCAACGCGCCGATCCTCATGGGCATCGAGCTGCTGGAAATGGCCGGTCTTCCGGCACGCGCGTCCTATGGCGTGCGGCTCGACGAGGAGCGCGGCAGCCAGCCTCCGGTCCCGCTCGTCGAATACTTCGATGGCGCCTCCTGGAAGGTGCGCGATCCGATGGATCCCGGCAGCGTCATCGATGGCAGGAAACTTTTCGTCTGGCACCGCGGCGGCGGCCCCTTGCTCGATGTCACCGGCGGCGAGAATTCGCGGGTGGTCTTCACCGTTTCCAAGGATCCCATCCCGCTCGCCGCTCTAACGGATTTGCAGGACTCGCCGTTTCTCATCTCCACCATCCTCGGCCTGCCGCTGTCCGAGCGCGCCGTCTTCCGCTACATCGTGCTCATCCCGTTGGGCGCGTTTGTCGTGGTGCTCATGCGCAATATCGTCGGCGTGCCCACGCTCGGAACCTTCATGCCGGTGCTCATCGCGCTCGCCCTGCTGGAAATCCCGAACATCTACGCGGGGCTCATCATGTTCTCCGTCCTCACCGCCGCCGGACTCTGGTTCCGCTTCCTGCTCTCGCGCCTCAACCTGCTGGTGGTCCCGCGCGTGGCGGCCTGCGTGGTGATCGTCACCCTGCTGATGATGCTCATGAGCGTTATCGGCCACAGGCTCGGCTACCGTGGCGGCGGCCAGATCACGCTGTTTCCCATGATCATTCTTGCCTGGACCATCGAGCGCATGTCCCTCATCTGGGAGGAGGAGGGCAAACGCAGCGCTCTCATCCAGGTGGCCGGTTCGCTGGTGGTGGCGGTGCTGGCCTTCTGGTTCATGAAGATCGGCCAGATCCGCTATTGGGCATTCTATTTCCCCGAACTGCTGCTCGTTCTCCTGGCCGGCATCCTGCTCGTCGGCCGCTATACCGGATACCGGCTCTCCGAGTTGTTCCGCTTCAAGACCTTCTCCGATGCATGACGCGCCGGCCAAGCCCGCCAAGTGGTGGCACCGCTGGATGCGGACGCCCGGCGAACTGCGTGAACTCGGCGTGGTGGGCATCAACATGCGCAACGCCCGCTACCTCCTGCCCAACAACCCGCGCCGGCTATACCGCTTCGTGGACGACAAGCTGGAGACCAAGGCGCTCGCCGAAAGGGAGGGCCTCTCGGTCCCCGAAACCTATGCCGTCATCCGCTCGCCGCACGACGCCTCGCGCATCGGCCGCATGTCGGATACGCGCGCCTTCGTCGTCAAGCCCGCCCGCGGCTCCGGCGGCAAGGGCGTGCTGGTCATCGACGGCCGCGACGAGAGGGGAAACTACCTGAAGCCGAGCGGCGCGGCCCTCACGCGCGACGATATCCGCCATCACGTCGCCAACATCCTCGCCGGTCTCTTCTCCCTGGGCGGACATCGCGACTGCGCGCTCGTCGAATACCGCGTCCGCCCGGCCAGGATTCTGACGGATATCAGTTATCAGGGCGCGCCGGACATCCGCATCGTCATGCTGCACGGCTATCCGGTCATGGGCATGCTCCGCGCCGCCACCCGCGAGTCGGACGGCCGCGCCAACCTGCACCAGGGCGCGCTCGGCATCGGCATCGACATCGCCACCGGCCGCACCGTCCGCGCCGTTCACCACGGCAAACCCGTCACCATCCATCCGGACCTCGGCGTGGACCTCATCGGCATGCAACTCCCGGAATGGGACAAGATCCTCGAAATCGCCGTGACCTGCCAGGAAATGACCGGACTCGGATACCTCGGCGTGGACATCATGATCGATGAAACCATCGGCCCGCTCATGATCGAGGTCAACGCCCGCCCCGGCCTCGCCATCCAGATGGCCAATGGCGTGGGACTCATGCGCCGCCTCGAACCCGTGGCAAGACAACACTCGCTCCACCCCGGCGTCGGCCACGCGGAGAAGATCGCGTTTTCCCGCCAGCGCTTCGCGGTATGAGTCCGCCGGGAAAACTCCGCGCCCTGCTCGCCACCGGCCGTGTGGCGAACGTGCCCAGCGTGGCGAGCAACGTCTGGTGCGGCGCCGCGCTCGCCTTCGTCTTTGGCGATGTGCCCACGCTGGATCCCTCCATCATCGCCCGGCTTTCCCTCGCCGGGGTGTTCCTCTATCTCTCGGGGAATTTCCTCAACGACTGGTTCGACCGCGGATGGGACGCGGTCCACCGCCCCGAACGGGCGCTGCCCGCCGGACTGTTCCTTCCAAACGTTTATCTAACGGTTTCCATCCAGTTTGCCGTTCTCGGCCTCGCTCTCGCCGCCGCCACCGGGCTTCAGGCGGCGACAGTCGCGCTTGTCATCGCCGGCCTGGTGGCCGTTTACACCCTCGCACACAAGCGCAGCGCCTGGGCCGTGCTGCCGATGGGCCTCTGCCGCGCGCTCCTCCCGCTGTTGGGCGCGGCCGGTGTGATCGCCTGGCAGGAAGCCGGATGGCGCAACGCCCTGCCCGCCATCGCGCTCCTGGCCCACATCGCGGGCCTCTCACTCGCCGCACGCGGCGAATCCTCGGGAACAATGTCTCCAAGGGTGGGCGCGTTCACAGGATACCTGTTTCTCGTCCCGCCCGCCCTGGCCATCCTCATCCGGGTGGAGGACAAGCGTATCGTATGGTTGGCAGGGATCATTCCATATCTTCTCTGGATCGCATCCTGCGATCTGGTCCGGCGGATGAAACTTCGCCGCTTCGTTTCACTCCTGCTCGCCGGGATACCGCTCGTGGACTGGATTTTCCTGCTGCCCATCGGGCTCTCGATGCCTGCCACCCCTTTTGGCATCGCCTGCCTTGCCATCCCTCCGCTGGCGGTGGTCGCCGGACTTCTCCTCCAGAAACTCGCCCCGGCGACTTGAGGATGATACCGGTCCATACCGGCTTCCACTCCGATTTCGCTCTCAAGGCTTGCCGCCGATTCCTAACAGGGTTTGGAAATTCGGGTGGGTGTTTTCCTTGTCGGCGATGATCGTTTCAATGCCATCGAAGCCGGCTTTTTCCATCATTCCGGCAAGGGCGCTTTCGGTGAAGCCCAGCCAGCGGTCGGCATAGAGTTCGCGCGCCTGCTCGAAGCTGTGCTGCACGAGATCGAGGACGATCAGGCGTCCGCCCGGTTTGAGAATGCGGAAGGCCGCGTCCAGGGCGCGCTGCGGGTGCTCGGCGTGGTGCAGCGCCTGGCTGAGGATGGCGAGATCGAGCGTGGCGGACTCGATCGGCGGCTCTTCGATGTCGCCAAGGCGGAATTCGAGATTGTCGAGGCCGTTGCTGATGGCGAGCGACTGGCCGAATTCGACCATTTTCGGAGAGAGATCCACGGCGATCACCTTTTCCGCGCGCTGGGCGAGCAGTTGGGCGAGCGTGCCCTCGCCCGCGCCGAGATCGGCCACCACCTTGTAGTTGAGCACTTTGATCAGGGCTTCGGCGAGGGCTTTCCAGGAGCGGCCGGGGACATAGTCCTTGCCGAAACGCCCGGCCAGCTCGTCGAAATAGGCGCGTGCGCTGTCCTTGCGTTTCCGCAGCAGGTGCCGCAGAGCGGTGCGATCCCCGTCCAGCTCGACCACCTCCGCCGCCGCCAATCTCGCCACTTCAAGCAAATCCGCAGCCGCCGTGCAGGAATACATGTTGTTTTTCCCGCTCCGCTCATCGGATACCAGACCGGCGGTTTTGAGCTGGGAAAGCTGGGTGGAGATCCGGCTTTGGCCCATGCCGAGAATCTCCTGAAGCTCCGCAACCGACAGAGCCTCAGTATCAACCAGCATCAATATCCGCAATCGCGTGGGATCGGAAAGGAGTTTCAAGGATTTGAGCATTGACGGCATGGCGGGACTCTTGTATCAACGCATCACGATTTGACGATACGAAAATCAACGAACCCCATGAGCACCTATATTTTTTCCTCCGAGTCCGTCGGCGAAGGCCATCCTGACAAGGTTTCCGACACGATCTCCGATGCGATTCTCGACGCCTGCCTGGCGATCGACCCGAAAAGCCGCGTCGCCTGCGAAACCTTCGTGAAGAGCAACGTCGTGGTCGTCGGCGGTGAAATCACCATCCCGAAGATCGGCCAGAGGCCCATCGGCTCGGTGATCAACATCGAAAAGGTCATCCGTGACGCCGTGCGCGGCATTGGCTACGTGAACAACGACGACGTGTTCCACGCCGACCAGATTTTCATCAACAACTACCTCACCACCCAGTCGCCGGACATCGCCCAGGGCGTGGACGCGAAGAAGGCGGACGGCAAGAAAACCGCCGAGCAGGGCGCGGGTGACCAGGGCATCATGTTCGGCTACGCCTGCGACGAGACTCCGGAGCTGATGCCCGCGCCGATCATGTTCGCGCACCGCCTCGGCCGCGAACTCACCCGCATCCGCAAGGCGGGCAAGCTCGCCAAGTGGCTTCGCCCGGACGCGAAGTCCCAGGTGGCCGTCGAATACGTCGATGGCAAGCCGACCCGCATCGTCAACGTGGTGATTTCCACCCAGCACGCGGCGGATGTTTCACACGCCGTGATTGAGAAATTCTGCATCGAGCAGGTGATCAAGAAGGTGCTGCCGAAGAACCTGCTGACCAAGGACACCGAGTATCTGATCAATCCGACCGGCAAGTTCGTCGTCGGCGGCCCGCAGGGTGACTCCGGACTCACCGGCCGCAAGATCATCGTGGACACCTACGGCGGCATGGGCCGCCACGGTGGCGGCGCGTTCTCCGGCAAGGACCCCTCCAAGGTGGACCGCTCCGCCGCCTACATGGGCCGCTGGGTCGCGAAAAACGTGGTGGCCGCCGGTCTTGCCAAGCGCTGCGAGATCCAGTTCGCCTACGCCATCGGCCATCCCGAGCCGCTCTCGATCCACATCGATACCTTCGGCACCGGAACCGCCGGCGATGAGAAGATTCTCGCCGCCGTGAAGAAGGTTTTCTCCTTCAAGCCCGCCGACATCGTCAAGCAGCTCAAGCTGCTCCGCCCGATCTACTCGAAGTCCACCAACTACGGCCACTTCGGCAAGGACGACAAGGACCTCACCTGGGAAGCCACGGACAAGGTGGCGGCGCTGAGGAAGGCGGTCGGCTGAAAGCCGATAGACGCAAGATTGGGAAACAGAAGAAAAGAGATGCATGATTTCGAGGAGTTGGAGGTGTGGAAGCGTTCATCGCGTTTGGCGGTGGATGTTCTGAACCTTGTGGATTCGATCCGCTTGTATGGCATCAGAGATCAGATGACCCGCACCTGCGTTTCCGTTCCATCAAATATCGCGGAAGGCGCGGATCGTGACGGCAACCGTGAGTTCCGCGGGTTTTTGTCGGTCGCCAAAGGTTCTGCCGGGGAACTCAGAACACAGCTTTACATGGGCTTGCGTGCGGAGGTTTTCACCGGGGAATCAGCCAAACCCCTGATCAGGGAGGCAAAGGAAATTTCAGCCATGATCGAGGGGCTTCGCAAACATCTGAGGCCGAAAACCATCAACGCCGTTTTCGGCTGGCTATTCTAGTCTTCCGTCTCAAAGTCTTATGTCTCTGTTTCAATTTCATATCAAACACTCCACAAACCAAAATACATGAGTTTCACAGACTACAAAGTCCGCGACATCGGCCTCGCCGATTTCGGCCGCAAGGAAATCGAGATCGCCGAGCACGAAATGCCCGGCCTGATGGCCACCCGTGAGAAATACGGCAAGGAGAAACCGCTTCAGGGAGTTCGCGTGATGGGCTCGCTGCACATGACCATCCAGACCGCCGTGCTGATCGAGACGCTGAAGGATCTCGGTGCCGACGTGCGCTGGGTTTCCTGCAACATCTTCTCCACCCAGGACCATGCCGCCGCGGCCATCGCGGCAGCGGAAATCCCGGTCTTCGCCTGGAAGGGCGAGACACTGGAGGAATACTGGTGGTGCACCTGGCAGGCGCTGCGGTTCCCAGGCGGCCTTGGCCCGCAACTCATCGTCGATGACGGTGGCGACGCCACGCTTCTGATCCACAAGGGTTATGAAATGGAGAACGGTTCCGATTGGATCGACACTCCGTCCGGCAGCCACGAGGAGCAGGTCATCAAGGATCTCCTCAAGGACATCAGGGTGAAGCAGCCAGGCATCTTCCATGAGATCGTCAAGGAGTGGAAGGGGGTTTCCGAGGAAACCACCACCGGCGTCCACCGTCTCTATCAGATGGCCAAGGCCGGCGCGCTGCTGGTTCCCGCCATCAACGTGAACGACTCGGTCACCAAGTCGAAGTTCGACAACCTCTACGGTTGCCGCGAGTCGCTGGTGGACGGCATCAAGCGCGCCACCGACGTGATGATCTCCGGCAAGGTCGGCGTGGTTTGCGGCTATGGCGATGTCGGCAAGGGCTGCGCCCAAGCCCTGCGGGGGCAGGGTGCGCAAGTCGTGGTCACCGAAGTCGATCCGATCTGCGCGCTGCAGGCGGCGATGGAAGGTTTCCGCGTGCTTACCATCGAGGACACCCTCGGCTGGGGCGATATCTACGTCACCACCACCGGCAACTTCGGCATCATCCGCCTCGAGCACATGGAGAAGATGAAGGACCAGGCCATCGTTTGTAACATCGGCCACTTCGACAACGAGATCGAGATCGACAAACTCAACGCCGCCACCGGAGTGGTTCGCACAAACATCAAGCCCCAGGTGGACAAGTACACCTTTCCTGCGGGCAACAACATCTACATGCTTGCCGAGGGCCGCCTGGTGAACCTCGGCTGCGCCACCGGCCACCCGAGCTTCGTGATGTCTAACAGCTTCACCAACCAGACGCTCGCCCAGATCGATCTCTGGAAGAACAAGGACAGCTACAAGCCCGGTGAAGTGAAGGTGCTGCCGAAACATCTCGACGAGGAGGTCGCCCGGCTTCACCTGGCCAAGATCGGAGCCAAGCTCACCACGCTCAGTCAGGAACAGGCCGACTACATCGGCGTGAATGTGGAAGGCCCGTACAAGGCCGAGCACTACCGCTACTGAGCCATCCGATCATCGTTTTAGGGGACAAACGCCCGGGTTTCATCACCCGGGCGTTTTTTTTGGAGGAAAAAACTTGCCCTGACCAAATGAAGGGATACATTGTCTCCCATGAAGAGAAAATCGATCAGATATCCGATGGCTGATGACGAGCCGTCGCTGGGTTCCGTTTTGAGGGAGCCGGAAGCCGCCTACGTCATTGACCGGGTGCGGGATGGTCTGCCGATGGCGGAGTTCCAGCTCACGCGGGAGATGCTCGGGCTTACCGAGGACCGGCTTGCCGGTCTGCTGGGCATGTCGCGAGCCACCTTGCACCGCCGGAAGAAATCCGGGCACTTGGATCGTGCGGAGTCGGACCGGCTCGTCCGCTATGCGCGTTTGCTGGCCCGTGCCGCATCCGCCCTTGGCGGTGCCGGGAACGCCCGTTCGTGGCTGGCCGCTCCAGCCATCGCTTTTCACGGCGAGTGCCCGCTGGATTTCGCGGATACGGAAGTGGGTGCCCGCGAGGTGGAGGCGCTGCTGGGCCGCCTGGAACACGGGGTTTTTTCCTGAGCCATGCCTTCGTTTTTCCGCATCGTGCAAAGCCACTGGGCGGGCTCCGCCATGAGCGGAGAGGGGGCGCGGCGATACGGCGGGCGCTGGAATCCTCCGGGAATTCCCGCCGTTTATCTGGCCGAATCCCGCGCCCTCGCGGCACTGGAAATCCTGGTTCACGCGCCGCGTGAGGCCGTCGCGCTGGACTGGAGCGTCATCGGCGTCACGGTGCCGGATGGGATGATCGAAACGCTGATGACTGGAAAGCTCCCGCGTGATTGGCGGATGCTGCCAAGCTCCGCAGGCGCCCGTCGCTTTGGGGCCGATTGGTTGTCCGGCAAAACCTCACCCGCGATCCGCTTGCCGAGCGCCGTGGTGCCGGAGGAGTGCACGCTGCTGATCAATCCCGCGCATCCGGATTTCCGGTTCCTGGGGATCTCCGCTCCGGCCGCCTTCCATTTCGACCCGCGGCTGACATCATCCGGTCCGTTGTGAGCTCTCCGCCATGTTCCATCGTGATGCCCGTCCGAAACGGGGCGTCAACCATCGAAGCCACCGTGGAAAGCATCCGGTGCCAAACGCTTCGCGACTGGGAACTCATCGTCATCGACGACCACTCGACCGATCAAACCCCGCAGATGTTGTCTGAAATGGCGCTTTCCGATCTGCGGATCCGCGTCATCACCGACCCTTCGCCGGGTATCGCCCATGCGCTCGCCGCAGGTTGCTCCGCCGCTCGTGGCGACTGGGTCGCCCGGATGGACGCGGACGACCTGATGCTGCCCGGGCGCCTCGAACGCCAACTCGCCCATGCCCGCAAACATCCGGATCTGGCGCTGGTTTCCTGCATGGTCCGCTATGGCGGAAACCAGCCGGGTTACGCCGCCCACGTCGATTGGCTCAATTCGATCGATTCTCCGGAACTCATTTCCATGCGGCGCTTTGTCGAATCCCCGGTGGCCCACCCAAGTGTGATGTTTCGCCGCTCCCTGCTCGAATCCCACGGCGGCTACCGTCACGGAAACTTCCCGGAGGATTACGAACTCTGGCTGCGTTGGCTCGCCGCTGGCGTCCGATTCGGAAAATCCCCGGAAATCCTCTTGCTATGGAACGATCCGCCAAGACGCCTCTCCAGAACCGATCCGAGATACTCGGTTGACGCATTCTACCGGGTCAAGTGCACGCATCTGATTGAATGGATCGATTCAAACGTATGCTCCAAACGACATTTGATGCTCTGGGGAGCGGGCCGGGTGACCCGGCGTCGATTTGATTCACTGGAAACCAATGGCTTGCAATTTCATTCATTCATCGACATCGACCCCAGGAAGATTGGCCAACACCGGAACGGACGTCGGGTTATCCCGCCTGATGCGATTCCTGAAAACCCTCGCCCGTTTGTGCTCGTCGGCGTCGGAAACCGGGGGGCCTCGCTGAAAATCCATGCCGAACTCACGCGCCGAGGCTGGAGCGAGGGTCTGGATTTTCTGCTTTGCGCCTGATTCGAACGAATGCTGAATATTATCGCTTCACGCGCTTGTCTGGCATGGTCCGGATTCATTGGATAACGGTGTTCCGTGATTGCATGTGGCGTGAAATCCACTAGGTTTCCCCGATGGGTTTGACGCAAGTGCTGAAAAGAGCCAGTGGATGGTTGGATCTGGGATTGGCTGACGAGGCCTTGGCTGAATTGAATGACTTGCCTCGCGAGCAAATGGACAGCAGGGAGGCATTGGAGATCAAACTCTGCGCCCAAATGGAAAACGAGGCGTGGAATCCCGCCTCCGAAACCGCCCGCCTGCTCTGCCTGAAAGCGGCGGACGAACCCGTGTTCTTCCTGCACGCGGCTTTCTGCCTGCACGAAACGGGCGATACTCTCGCCGCGCGCAACTGGTTGCTGCGCGGGCCCAAATCCCTGTTTGAAATGGCCGTGTTCCACTACAACCTCGCGTGTTACCTGTGGATTCTCGGCGATTCAAACGGGGCCCGCAGCCACCTCCGTCAGGCAATCTCGATGGACGAGTCGTTTCGTGAGGCGGCTCGTGAGGATAGGGATCTTGCCGGCATCGGATGCTTGGCGTGAGTGCCGTTCGCGCGAGACCAATCGTTGCGTGGTGATTGGCGGAAAATGATTGAATCATCCGTTTGACACGGGTGCGTGAATCACTTGAATGGGCCGGTCCCATGCGTGAAATCAAAATCCCCCAATCCGAATCCAAGCGCCGTTTGCTTGATGCCGCCGAACAGTTGTTTGCCGAGCGGGGATTCGAATCGGTCTCGGTGCGTGACGTGACCAAGTTGGCGAATGCGAACGTGGCGGCGGTCAACTATCACTTTGGCAGCCGCGAGGGTCTGATCGCGCTGGTGGTGGCGCGTTACATCACGCCGGTGAACGACGAGCGGACAATGCGTCTGGATGCCCTGGAGAAAAAGTGGCCGGGCAAGGTGGTCCCGCTGGAGGAGTTGATTGATGCCTTCGTGCGCCCGCTCGCCGGGTTGGTGAGGAAGTCGGAGTTGTCCGAACAAATGTTTTGCAAGCTGATGGGCCGGGTTTTCTCGCTACAGGGACAGGCGCTGCCACCCATCGTGGAAGAGCAGATGAAAATGCTGGCGGACCGTTTCATCAAGGCCTTCGGGCGCGCGTTGCCGGGGCTTTCGCAGGAGGAATTGGTTTGGCGCATCCATTTCGTGGTGGGGTCCGTGATTCACATGCTTCTGAATCAGGAAATGCTGCACCGTCTCAGCTCCGGAGCGTCGGGAAATCCCGGCATGGAGGGAGTCATCGGCCGGCTTGTCCGTTTCGCCTCGGCCGGTCTTCGCGAGGGGCTGGAGCAGGATGCGGCCGCGCCCGCCCGCAAGGGACCGCAGGCGATGTTTGATTTCTGATAGTGGGATTATTGGATTTGCCTGCTTCCCATCATCGTAAAAATCCGCTATTACCCGGCGCATGGAGAGCCATGAAGTCCTGAGACGGGCCTTGCGCAAAACGACACCGAAGGCGGTTGCCGCCGATTTGGGCATATCCCTGTCGTTGGTTTACAAATGGGCGGAAAAGCCCACCGATGACGGATCCGGCAGCAAGAACCCGCTGGACCGCTTGCTTCAGATCATCGATTTGAGCGGAGACAACGGCATCGTCGAGTGGCTGTGCCGCAGGCAGGGCGGTCATTTCGTGAAGGATCCGGACGTGAGCGGAGTACAGGTGTCCCATGTGCTGCCCGCCACCCAGGAGATCATCAATCACTTTTCCGATCTGCTGAACCGGATATCCGATGCCGCGCAGGACCACTCGGTGACTCCGGGCGAGGCCGATGAGATCCGCGAAACCTGGGACAGGCTGAAGAGTCATGCGGAGGCATTCGTGCGCGCTTGTGAAAACGGTGACTTCCGCACGATGAAACGACTGCCTTGATGATCACAGCGGCAAGATCCGCTCCGGTGCTTTCCCGGAGGCTGTCTGAAAAATTGCGAACAGCGGGACGAGGCGTCAACCACCTTGAGTCGGCCCAGTGATGATCGGGATGAGGGTGGATCTTGGAGTTCGCGGATCTTCGACACCTTTACAGCTTGCATATTTCGCAATTCACTTATCGCCTTGTAGGTTTTTCATTGGTTTCGAGATGGTTTCCTTGAGTAACTTTTGGGCCTGGGGGGATATTGCCATGAAGCTTCCCTGATAAGCATTTGACGACACGAAGTAACAAGCAGCAAGATCCGAATGGTGCGTAGATAAGGCTGATTCCGGGGAATCAGGGCGTGGGCAGGGA
>CAZKQK010000044.1:0-37403 GCA_964554865.1 uncultured Luteolibacter sp.
GGTCTTCTTTGTCCACTCTTCAACCGCCTCGGGATTTCTCTCGCAAGCTCTTCGCAGCGGCTTTTGCGGAGTGATGTTCAGACTGGCCAAAAGACGCCCGACGGCTGTCAGTTCCATCTCGACACCAAATTTATCCAAAATCATCCCGGCCACGATAAAGTCCAAAGTCGAATCCATATTGCCGGGGATCCTTTCCGACAATCCAACCGCGCACCTTCTGTTTCTGTTTGGCGCTTATCTTGAAATCCGTACCCTTGGCTTTGCCTCGATTTCAAAGCATCTCAGTCCGCCTTTGTCATACTTTCCCAACCATGGATAAATGGTGGTCCGTCATAGCCCCAAAGAATCCATGACATCCGACGGATTTCCGTTATCCTCCCGCAAACGACGAACAGCCAGAATTCTGATATGCTCGCTTGTCCCATGATCCAGTTTTCTGCCATCAATCTTCGGCATGCAAAAGACAATGACGGGATATCATATTGTAGTCTATCCTAAAGACTTGTCGGTATGGCTTCAGGATGGGGGCACTCCGCACGGTGAACCGTGGACTCATGCGCCTGTTTGGTGGGGCGGGGTGTGGGGGTATCCGTGAGAGGACGGTGTTTTATTTGGGAACCGGATCGCCGGGGTTGAAGATGGTTTCATGGGGGGGGAGGATGTTGCCATCGGGGTCGAATTTCCATTTTGGCGAGGCAGAGTTGGCGTTTGTGGGCTCCGCCTCCGGGGATGGCGTGGCGGTGGCAGGCGACATGCCAGCAGTCGGTTCCGGGGACGTTGACGAGGCAGTGGCGGGCGGTGCCGATGGGGGGCCGTTCTGGCGGAGAACGATGAGGTTTTTCTCCGGGGAGCGCACCGGTCGGAGCGGGCTGTCCGGGATGCCCCAGCCGACACGGTAGTCGGGAACGGGCGTCGTGGCTGCCGGAGAGGCGGGGGCCGTTACCTCTGCCGCGGGAGGAGGTGAAGAGGAGGCCTGGTCCGCAGGGCGGGTCTGGGTTCCGAGGGTGGAGGCGGCAAGGGCGGCGGTGAGGGTTTTCGCGTTCACTGGAAGGAAACGGGAACAGGAACGGGCTGGCCGGGGGGCCGAAAAAGCGAGGTTTCCCACGAATTGGAGGCGGGAAAGAAAAAGACCGCATCCGGTGAGGGATGCGGTCCTTCGGGAAGGGGATGGGAGTCCGGCGCGATCAGCGTTTGGAGAACTGGAAGCGCTTGCGGGCACCGGGTTGGCCGGACTTTTTGCGCTCCTTCATGCGGGGATCACGGGTGAGGAAGCCGAGGGGCTTGACGACCTTGCGGTTTTCCGGATCGACCTGGGTGAGGGAGCGGGAGATGGCGTGGCGGATGGCGATGGCCTGGGCGTGGGTGCCGCCACCCTTGACGACGATCTTGAGATCGAACTTGTTGGTGAGGCCCGCAGCCTGGAAGGGGGCGAGGATGGAGTTTTGGAGTTCGAGGGTGGGAAGGTATTCCTCGAAGGCGCGGTTGTTGATGATGATCTGGCCGGTGCCTTCGGTCATCCAGACGCGGGCGACAGCGGTTTTGCGCCGGCCGGTGGCGCTATTGGTGGTGGTGGCGGTCATTGTGGAAAGCGGAGTGAGGGGGTGTTAGCGGACGGAGTGGGCGACGGGCTGCTGGGCTTCGTGCGGGTGGCTCGGGCCGGCGTAGACCTTGAGTTTGGAGTATTGGGCCTTGCCGAGGCGGGTCTTGGGAAGCATGCCGTAAACGGCGCGCTCGACGAGAAGGACGGGGCGGCGCTCGCGAACCATGCGCGGGGTTTCCACTTTTTGTCCGCCGACGTAGCCGGAGAAGCGGGTGTAGATCTTCGCGTGTTCCTTGGCACCGGTGAGGACGACCTGGTCGGCATTGACGACGACGACGAAGTCGCCGGTATCGATGTGGGTGGTGAAGGTGGGTTTGTGTTTGCCACGGAGGAGGCGGGCGGCCTCCACGGCAACCTGGCCGAGGACCTTGCCCTTGGCGTCGATCACATACCACTTGCGCTCGACTTCGTGAGGCTTGGCGGAAAACGTCTTCATGTGCTTGCTGGAAAAAATGGGTCCGTGCACCCTGCGTGCGCGGAGGGGGACGCAAGCTAGGGAGCCGGTTTCAGGGTGTCAACCGGGAAATCCATGGAAATCAGAGGTTTTCCCCGGTGTTGGAAAAACCGGGGGAATCAATTGAGGGAGGGGTTGTCCGGAGCCTCGGCGAGGATGCGGTGGAGGGGGGAGATGCGGCCCATGAGCGCGGACCAGAGGGCTTGGTCGTGTGCGGAGCCGAGGAGGTCGGGCTGGGGGCCGACGGCGAACCATGACTGGCGGAGCATTTCGCCTTCGAGCTGGCCGGAGCTCCAGCCGGAGTAGCCGATGAAGGCGCGGACGATGCGGCCGGGTTTGTGCGCGTGCTCGGCGGCCTCGGTGGCGGAGATGCGGACGGCCCAGCGGAGGCCGAGTTTCCGGCTCCACCAGAATGAGGAGAAGGTGAGTTGGTCGCGCGAGACGGGGCCGCCCTCGTGGACGGGCAGGTGGCGCAGGGCGGCGAATTCGGCGCTGGTGAGGAAGTCGCCGACGACGCGGCCGGTGGGGTGGTTGAGGATGAGCCCGTGGGCTCCCTCCACGGTGCTGTGGTGGGTGAGGAGGATGACGGACTTGTCAAAGGTGCCGTCCCTCAGCGAGGGGTCCGCGAGGAGCAGTTTGCCCTGCATGTCCGCAGGCGGATTTGACTTTGGCGGTTTACCGGGCACGGGAGGAAGATACGCTTCGCCGCGCGTTTCGCCAATGTTTCTTCGGCGGGAAAATCGGGCCGGATTTCTAACGGCGGCGGCAAACAGACGGAAGGAGCCGGGTCCGGCGATGTCCGTCCGGCGTCTTATTTCAGGCGCTCGGCGATCTCCACCGGGGTGCGGGCGGAGACAAGCGCCTCGCGTTTCGCGGAATCCGCGACGAGCCGGGCGACCTGGGATAGCAGTTTGATATGTGTCTCCGGTCGCTCGGCCGGGGTGACGAGCAGGAAGAAGAGGTGCACGGATTCCTCGGAGTCCACCGAGTAGGCGATGCCGTCCGGCGTCAATCCGATGACGGCGATGGGTTCGGCAAGTCCAGGGCAGCGGGCGTGGGGGAGGGCGATGCCGTTGCCGAGATCGGTGGAAATCTCGGCCTCGCGGGCGAAGACCATGTCCGCAATGGCGGCGGTGCTGATGCCGGGCGGCAATTGGTCCCTGGGGACGGCGTCGGCGAGTTCGTGGATGATTTGGTCGCGGTCCGAGCCGGTCAGCGGGACGATGATGGTGCCTCTGGAAATGGCGGCGATCAGGCTGACGGGCACCCGTTGTCCGGCTCCCTTGCCGAAGGTGGCCTCGACGTGGTCGAGGAGGTGGCCGCGCGTGATGAGTCCCAGCATGACGCCGGCGTTGGCGACGACGCAGAGGGGGCTGTCCGTTTCAACCATTCGGGCGAAGACATCGCTGACGGTTTCATCCGGCCTCACGCGGTTGAGGTGATGGATGCATTCGTCCCAGGTTTCGCTCGCGCGATCCGCCATCAGTTCGTTCCGGATGACATATCCTTCCGGGGATGGCGAATCCGGCGATGCCACGGGATAATACCGGTGAGGCCTGCGCCCTACGGCGGAAACGGCGGAGGCGCGGTCGATTCCCGGATCGAGGGTTGCCACGCGTTTCCATGGGATCATGAGGGATCCGGCGAGGGTTTCCCTGAGTTCCGGGAAGCTTTCGAGGGCAAGGCGGAAGCGGATTTCCTGGAGTTTCTGGCGGGCCTCGTCCTTGCGCAGGCCGCTGGAGTGCATGACGAGGCGTGCCATGGCCACGGCCGCCTCGGCTTCCTCGAAGACGACGTCCGAGACGCCGCTGCGTTCGAGTTCCGCGCGCTCGCCGAGGTAGCGGGCGCGCACGACCAGCCGGACGGATGGATTCAGGCTGCGGGCGGCGGTGATGATGGCGGCGCGCTGGCCGCCGTCCGGAACGGTGACGATGAGGTGGCTGGCTGTTCCGATGCCGGCTTCGTCGAGGATACGGCCGTTTGAGGCATCCCCGAAATACGCGGTGACGCCCTGGCCGCGAAGGGTGGAAATGGTATCCATGTTCATGTCGATGATCGACACTTCGAGACCCGAGTCCGAGAGGACATGATGGATGGTGCGTCCCACCGGGCCGTAGCCGACGATGATGGCGCGGCGTTTTGGGGACGATGTGGGGTTTGCTTCGGCCGCGGGCGCTTCATCGATCATGCGTTTCTCCGCACGCGAGTTGAGCAGTTTCCAAAGCAGGGGCTTGCCGCGCAGCCATGCCTCGATGGCTGGCAGCTTGCGGAATAGCAGGGGATTGAGAGTGATGGAGAGGATGGCGGATGCGACAAGCACGTGATGGCCTTCCTCAGGCATCAGTTGGTACCGGCGCGCGAGGTCCGAGAGGATGAATGAAAACTCGCCGATCTGGGCAAGACCGATGGCCACCGTCAGGGCGGTGCGCGCGGAGTGCCCGAGGATGGCGACGATGAGCAGGGCGGCAAGAGGTTTGACCAGCAGGATGATGCCGAGCGCGGTCAGGATCATGAACGGCTCGCGTGTGAGATAACTCGGATCGAAGAGCATGCCCACGGAAACGAAGAACAGCACGGCGAAGGCGTCGCGCATCGGCAATGCGTCCGCGGCGGCCTGGCTGCTCACCGGGCTTTGCGCCACCACCATGCCGGCGAGGAAGGCCCCGAGTGCCATGGAAGCGCCGAAGAAGAAGTAGGATGCGGCGGCCACCGCGATGGAGAACACCAGCACGGTGAGGGTGAACAACTCGCGGGACCGGAGTTTCGCCACCCGCACCAGCAGCGGAGGGATGATCCGGGCTCCGGCCCACAGCACGATGACGCCGAGCAGCGCCAGTTTTCCCAAAGCGAGGGCGAGGGAGCCCCATAGGGATCCCCCGGCGGGCGCGTGGGCGTCTCCGTCCGGCGCCGTGCCGAGCACCGGGATGAGCACCAGCAGGACGACGGTGAAAATATCCTCCACGATCAGCCAGCCGACGGCGACATGGCCCTCGCGGCTGCCGAGGCTATCCGAATCAATCAGCACCCGCATGAGCACCACCGTGCTGGCCACCGCCATTGCCATGCCGATGACCGCGCCGGTGGAATACGGCATGCCGAAACCGTGGAACAACAGCATGGCCGCCGCCGTGGCGAACAGGCTTTGCACCACCGCGCCCGGGATGGCCACGTTGCGCACCGCCAGCAGATCCTTGAGGTGGAAATGCAGTCCCACCCCGAACATCAGCAGGATGACGCCCACTTCCGCCAGCTGGGTGGCCATGCTCTGGTCTCCCACGAACCCCGGCGTGTATGGGCCTATCAGAACCCCAGCCAGAAGATAACCGACAATCGGTGAGAGTCCGAGGCGCTGCGTCATCAATCCCAAGAGCCAAGCCGCCGTGAAACCCGCGGCGATGGTGGAGATGAGGTTGAGATCATGCATGGCCGGATAGCGGGTGATCTGGCGGATCGGTAAGGAGACCTGCCAAGTGTGCTTCTTTCTGCGACTTCATGGGCATTGGGGCGTTACTGGTTTTCCTGCGTGACGCGGGGTGTGCGGTCCTGAACGGCCGGTTTGTGTGAAAACCGTGTGGAATCCGGAGATTCCGTCGCGGATCTCGAACGGATTCGGGTCTTTGCCCGCCCGCCACCCGGCTCCCTGGAAATCAGGGGGCGGATGTCGCGGTTCAGGTTCTCGTTCATTCGTCACACGTCTGCCAGACCGGTGCCGCCGATCAAGATCCGATTGCATCGCCGGTGGATTTACCCCCAAGCTCCCCGCATCGCATGGATCGAGTCGCATTCCTTGCCGAATTCTTTCCGGAAGTCCGTCCGGGCATGCGGCAGGACTTCCCGAGGTTGACCGAAAACCGCCGAAGGTTTGTGGGCGGTTTGGACAGGAGCGCGGCGACGTGCCCCGAGAGGGGGCAAATCAAACAGCATCCGGAGGCGGACTTTTCCCGTATCAAACGATGAGCCGGGAAGCGGACCGAACCGGAAAGAGGCATGCGCCCGAGGAAAGACCGGAGAGATCTGTTTGCCGCAATCCCAATCCGTGAGTCTTGGCGAGCCTTTCCGGTGGGAAAAACCGCAGATCCCTTGTACGCTCCCGGCTGAATATCTATTCGTCATCGAATGTTTGCCCGCGAATTGCCGGGCCGCTTCACTAGGATCACAGCACGATGAAAACCGCCGCGACCGGACCCTCCCGCAACAGACGCGGCATGCTGACGCCCGCGATGCGGGAGCGCCTGCGCCGTATCCGCCTTGTCGCGCTGGACATGGACGGCACGATCTATTGCGGCGAACGGCTGTTTCCCTTCACTTTGCCTTTCCTGCGGCAATTGGGCGATCTGTCCGTTTCCTTTTCGTTTCTGACCAACAACTCGTCCAAAAGCGCTGTGGACTACGCCGCCAAGCTCGCGCGGCTCGGCATCGAGGTGGAGGTGGAACAGGTGCATACCTCCACCCATGCCACACTGTCCCATCTGGCCGCAGCCCTGCCGGAAGTTCGTCGTGTGTTTCTGATCGGCACGGACAGCATGGCGGCGGAAGTTCGCGCCGTTGGTTATGTTCCGGTGGGTGGCGAAGACGAGCCGGACGCGGTTCTGGTCGGGTTCGACCCCGCCCCCGATTTCTCCCGGCTGTGCAAGGCGGCCTACTGGATCAAGCGGGGCAAGCCCTTCATCGCCACCCATCCCGACAAAGTCTGCCCCACCGACCAGCCCACGGTGTTGCTCGATTGCGGCTCGGTCTGCGCCATGCTGGAATGCGCCACCGGACGCCGGCCGGACGCCATTCCCGGCAAGCCGGACGCGGCCATGTTACTGGAGCTTGGCCGGAAGCTGGGCTTGCCGCCGGAGGCGCTGGCGATGGCGGGTGACCGGCTCTATACCGACATGGAAATGGCCCGCCGCGCCGGTGCGCTGGGAGTGTTGGTGCTCACCGGTGAGGCGACCAGGGAGCAGGCGCTGGAGCACGACACCCCGCCCGATCTGGTGCTCCCCGACCTCGCCGCCTTCGGCGGACTCCTGCAAGCCGCGCGGCATCCCGAAATTTTCTGAGAGACCGAAGATGACATCAAGAGATTCGACATGGGCACGGCTCGAACAATCCCCGCTGGATGTGCTGGTGATCGGCGGCGGCATTGTCGGCGCTTCCGTGGCGCGCGACGCGGCCATGCGCGGCATGCGCACCGGCTTGATCGAGCAGGCGGACTTCGCTTCCGGCACCAGCGGTCGTTCCAGCCGGCTTCTGCATGGCGGCCTGCGCTACCTGGCGCAAGGGCGTCTCGGCCTGGTGCGTGAGGCCAGTCTGGAGAAAACGGTCATCCATCGCATCGCCCCCCATCTGGCGGCCCCTTTGCCGTTCGTGTTTCCCACCTACCGCCGGAACCGTAACTGGAAACTCTGGCAACTGAAGATCGGCGTGAAAATCTACGATCTGTTGTGCGGCGGCCGAAACCTTGGCAAATCCACCTGGCTGGACGCCCGGCAGGTCACGGAGAAAATCCCCGGACTGAACGGGGATGGTCTGACCGGTGGCGTGCGTTATTTCGACGGCTTCACGAACGACGCGCGGCTGGTGCTCGACACCCTGTGTTCCGCCGCCCGGCACGGTGCGGCCGTCATCAATTACAGCCGTCTGTGGCAGGCCACGCGCTCGGACGACGATCTTTGGCTTTGCCAGGTGGAAGACCGTGAAAGCGGGTTTATTCCCCTGCAGGCACACCACGTCGTCAACGCCACCGGCCCGTGGGCGGATGGCATGCCGCACAGCTCGGTGAAACTGCGTCTCACCAAGGGCGTTCACCTGGTGATCGACCAAGCCAGGCTTCCGGTTTCCGAAACCGTGGTGATGACCGAAGGCCCGCGAATCCTGTTCGTCATTCCCTGGGGGAAGCGCGCCATCTTGGGTACCACCGACACGGACTACCAGGGATCCCCGGAAGAGGTCCAAACCGATGCCGGCGACATCACCTGCCTGCTCGACATCGCCAACGGCTTTTTCCCAAAAGCCCGGCTGGTACCCGCTGATGTCATCAGTTCCTGGGCGGGCCTGCGTCCGCTGATCGCCGATCCCAAGGGCCGCCCGTCCGACATCTCCCGCTCTCATGAAATCCACAATCCCGAACCCGGTTGGTGGGATATCGCGGGCGGCAAGCTCACCACTTGCCGCCTCATGGCCGAGCAGGCCGTGGACCGCATCCTGCGTGCGGGTAACCAGCGCGCCGCCTCCTGCCGCACCAAAGACGAACCGCTGCTCTCCGGACTGCCGGACGCCTCCTTCAGCGGCATGATTCCCCCTGCTTTCGGACGTTCCGCCGTCGAACACTTCTGCCAGCGCGAATGGGCGAGGCATCTCGACGACGTGATGATCCGCCGCACGAGCTGGCATTACTACTTCGCCGAAGCTCCGCGGATGGCAGAGCAGGCCGCCGCGTGGATGGCCCCGCTGCTCGGCTGGGACGAATGCCGCCGCCGCACCGAACTGGACCGCTACCTGTCGTCCTACTACCGCACCTCTCCTCATGCAACCCAAAGACACTGAAGATCTTCTGAGGCTCATCGCCCGGCTTTACTACGTGGACCGTCTCGGCCAGGACAACATCGCCCAGTTCGTCAAGATCTCCCAAGCCAAGGTTTCGCGGTTGCTCGTGCTGGCCCGCGAACGCGGTATCGTCTCCATCTCCGTGCAGGACTACGACCCCCGCCGGCTCGATCTGGAAAAAAAGCTGCTCAAGACCCTGTGCCTTGCCGATACCGCCGTCATCAAGACCGCCCCCGGCACCACGGTGGAGGAAGCGCGCCGTGCCGTGGGTTATTTCGGCGCCTCTTTCGTAAATCAACTCGTCCAGGCCGATGGTACCGTCGCCATCGCCGGAGGACGCACCATGTGCGAGGTGGTGCGGATGCTGCCCCGCGG
This sequence comes from uncultured Luteolibacter sp., assembly GCA_964554865.1. Classification (GTDB taxonomy): domain Bacteria; phylum Verrucomicrobiota; class Verrucomicrobiia; order Verrucomicrobiales; family Akkermansiaceae; genus Luteolibacter. The sequence goes on from CAZKQK010000044.1 coordinate 8,961, forward strand.
CGACAAGGAAAATCTCGTCATCGTCCAAGCCATGGGAAATATCAGCGCCACCGTCGGTCCCTTGGATGCCCTCGAACTCGCCCGCGCGATGGCACAACATTGGAAGGGGCGCTTCATGACCATCCCCACTCCGGCGTTCGTGCCGGACAAAAAAACCCGCGATGCCTTTCTCGCGCTCCCGCAGATCGACACCGTGTGGCAGCGCTTCGAGCAGGTCAACATCGCGATGGTCGGCATCGGCACTCTGGAGAACTCCATCTTCAGCGAGCACGGCATGTTGACGCCCGGCGATGTGAAACAACTGCGCGCCTGCGGGGTGGTCGGCGAGATTTTCGGCCGCTTCTTCGACCACCACGGCCGGGAATGCGCCACTTCCTGGAAGGACCGCGTCATGAGCATGGAACTAAGCCGGTTGCGCCTGGTGCCGCAAGTCATCGGCATTGTGGCCGGAGCCGACCGCGCCGCCGCCCTGCTCGCCGCCATCCGGGGCGGGTTGCTGAAGTCTTTGGTCATCGACGAGGAAGGCGCCCTCGCCCTGTTGGCAAAGGCCAGGACCCGGCCGTCCAAAAACACCCGCTGATTTCGCAACTCTCATGAAAAACAAACTGACCCTGCTCGGCTGCCTGCTGCTGTTGCCCCATGTGGGCGCGGAAGCCCTCCCGCCCGCCCCCTGGAACGTGACCGAACACCGCAAACTCCGGGATTTCATCATCCAAAGCCATCGCGGCGCGGGCGGACTCTCCACCGACAACACGCAGGAGGCCTTCGAATTGGGCTGGAAACTCGGCACCTATCCCGAAGCCGACGTGCGCACCACCAAAGACGGAGTCATCGTCGGCTTTCACGACAACACCTTCAAGCGCGTGGTCAAGGATATCGCTCCGGAATTCCGCGACAAGGGAGTCAAGGACCTTGCTTATGAGGAGCTCGCCCGCTTCGACGTGGGTTCATGGAAAGGCCCGTCCCACGAGGGGCAGCGCATTCCGCGCCTGAGCGACATCTTCGCCCTCATGAAGGGGCGTCCCGAACGCCACCTGTATCTCGACATCAAGGAAGTCGATCTCAAGAAACTCGCCGCCGAGGTGTCAGCGGCTGGCGTTGGCCCCCAGGTCGTGCTCGCCAGCCCGTCCCACAAGATCATCCAAAACTGGAAAAAACTCGTCCCTGACTCCGAAACCCTCATCTGGATTCCCGGTAACGAGGAACAGAAGCGCAAGAGCATCGAAAAACTGCGCGCCGCCAACTTCTCCGGCATCACCCAGGTACAAATCCACATCAACCTGCCCGGCGATGCCAAGGACCTGCAACCCGGAGAACCCTTCTCTCCCTCCCGCGCGTTCCTCACCGAAGTCGGGCGGGATCTGGCCGCCCGCGGCATCCTGTTCCAGACCTTGCCCTGGAAGGCGGCTGATCCCGGAATTTATCACCAGTTGCTGGATGTCGGCTGCGCCTCCTTCGCCAGCGACCACCCCGACGTCACCCGGCAGGCGGTCGCGGACTATTACGAGATGAAGAACACCAGGCCATGATCCCACCACTTCCCGCACCTGCCACCACCCCGCCGCTCGACGAGGTGCTTGCCGCCGCCAGGGACACACGGCGGCTCGAAACCGGCCGCCACATCCTGCACAAGTTCCCGGAACTCTTCCTCGATGTCTGTCCCGGCCGCCGGGCCGTCCTCGTCGCGGACACCAACACCTGGAAGGCCGCCGGCCATCAGGTCCAGCAGGCGCTTGAACAGGAAGGCGTCCCCACCGAAACGCCCTTCGTCTTCAACGACCCCGGCCTGTACGCCGAATACCGGTTTGTCGAAGCCCTCGAGAATTCCCTGCGCGGTCACGACGCCGTCCCCGTCGCGGTCGGTTCCGGCACCTTGAACGATCTCTCCAAGCTGGCCGCGCACCTCGTCAACCGCCCCTCGCTGTGTGTCGCCACCGCCGCCTCCATGGACGGCTACACCGCCTACGGCTCCTCCATCACCTGGCAGGGCTCGAAACGGACCTTCGATTGCCCCGCTCCCGTCGCCGTCCTCGCCGATCTGGAGGTCATCGGCGCCGCGCCGCCCGCCATGAACGCGTGGGGCTATGCCGACCTCGCCTCCAAGATCACGGCGGGCGCGGACTGGATCCTTGCCGACGCTCTCGGCGAGGAGCTGATCGACGCCCGTTCATGGAACACCGTGCAGGCTGGTTTGCGCCACGCCCTCGCCGATCCCGCCGGAGTCAGGAAATCCGATCCCTCCGCGCTGGCCTGCCTGGTCGAGGGGCTCATGCTCGGCGGTTTCGCCATGCAGTCCTCCCTGTCCAGCCGTCCGGCCTCCGGCGCGGAGCACCAGTTCAGCCATTTGTGGGACATGCAGCATCACATCCACGAAGGCCGCGCTCCCTCGCACGGCGTGAAGGTCGGCATCGGCACCCTCGCCGTCACCGCCCTCTACGAGGATCTTCTCGCCCTGCCGCTGCACGAACTCGACATCGACCGCTGCCTCGCAAACTGGCCCACCCCGGAGCAATGGAACCGCCGCATCGAACGCCGCTTCACCGATCCCGCCCTACGCGCCGTCGCCCTGCGCGAAATGGAGGCCAAGGCATGCGATGCGGACACCTTGCGCCGGCAACTGCAAACCCTGTGCGACCATTGGCCGGTCCTGCGCGGGCGGCTGCGCGCCCAACTGCTGCCCATCGCCACGCTGCGCCGGCATCTGGACGAGGTCGGCGCCGCCACCGAACCGGAACAGATCGGCATCAGCCGCGAACGCCTGCGCGAAACCTTCTGGTCCGCCTTTTTCATCCGCCGCCGCTTCACCGTGCTCGATTTCGCCGCGCGCGCCGGGTTGTTGGACGAATGCCTTGACCGCCTCTTTTCCCGTCAGGGGCCGCTTGCCTCCGCTTCCACCTGAACCAGGCCATGAACCCATCCGCTTCCTCCTCCCGCCATCCGAAAAGGCGCGGCCGGCTGCTTTCCTTTTTCGCTCCCGCCCCCGCCATTCCTCCGGCCACGCATACGGAGGAGGAAACCGCCGCCGCCTTCCGCTATTGGCAGCGCCGTATCCTGATCTCGAGCCTGATCGGCTACGCGTTGTTCTACTTTGTGCGCAAAAACATCGGCCTCGCGATGCCCTATCTGGAGCAAAGCGGCATCAGCAAATCCGATCTCGGTTTGTTCCTGACCTTGCACGGCCTGCTGTACGGCTTGTCGAAGTTCGCCAACGGATTCCTCGCCGACAGGGCCAACGCCCGCGCGATGATGGCGACCGGCCTGATCCTGTCCGCGATCGTCAATTTCGCCTTCGGATTTTCGACGGCGACCGTCGTTCTCGGCATCCTGTGGATGTTGAACGGCTGGTTCCAGGGAATCGGGTTTCCGCCGTGCGCCCGCCTGATGACGCATTGGTTCCCGCCCAGGGAACTGGCGACGAAGATGTCGGTCTGGAACACGTCCCATTCCATCGGCGCGGCGCTGGTGGCGATCCTGTGCGGCTACCTGCTGCACCATTTCGGCGACTGGCGGCTCTGTTTCTTCGTGCCGGGCGCCATCGCGTTGATCGGCTCGGTTTTTCTTTTCGCCACGTTGCGCGACACTCCGCCTTCGCTCGGCCTGCCCGAGGTCGCAGGCACGGAATCGGCGGACCACTCCGGCGAAACATCGAACGCCGAATTCAAGGCCTTCCTGCGGAAAAAAGTCTTCGGAAATCCCTATATCTGGATCATCGCGCTGGCGAATTTCTTTGTCTATACCGTGCGCTATTCGGTGCTCGATTGGGGGCCGACCCTGTTGCACGAATTCAAGGGCTTCGACATCGCGAAGGCGGGTTGGATGACCGCGGCCTTCGAGATCTCGGGAGTCGTCGGTATGTTGGCGAGCGGCTGGCTGACGGACCGGATTTTCAAGGGACGGGGCGCGCGCACCTGCGTTTTCTGCATGGCGCTGGCCGCCGCCGCCATTTTCGTGTTCTGGAAGCTGCCCGCGCATTCGCTGCTTCTCAATACTGCCGCCCTTTGTTGCGCCGGTTTTTTCATTTACGGTCCGCAGGCCCTTGTCGGGATTTGCGTTGCGAATCTGGCGACCAAACGCGCCGCAGCGACCGCCGTCGGCGTCACCGGCATCTTCGGCTATGCCAGCGGAATTCTTTCAGGCTGGGGGCTTGGCAAACTCGCTGAAACAGGCGGCTGGAACGCCGGGTTCGCCGGCATTCTCGTCGCGGCGGTGATCGGCACGCTGCTTTTCGTGGCCGCATGGCCTGCGAAGGCCCATGGATATGCGGAGGAAGAATGACGAACGGATTTCCCGGCTCCTCAAGACATGGTTTTCCGATCAGCCTTGGAACACGGGTATCAAAGCGGAACGGTGACTTTTTCAAACGGCGCGCCGGTGCCGCCGACCCAGCGGCACAAGGACAAGTCGGCGGTCTGCATGCCGCTCACCGTGCCGTTGACGGCGAGGTAGAACAAACCATCACCCAGAGAAGCCATGCCGACGTCCGCCTTCTGATACCAGCCCCGCACCCCGGTGGATGCGTGGTGCAACCCGTCCTGCGTGAGAGGCAGCAGCAGTCCGCTGTCGCCGGTGCCGGAAAGCTGGGTGAAAACGGGTTCCGCGGCGGCATCCACGGCGAACAGCGTGTAGTTCGGAAACGACGGCTTTTTGCCCTGATAGGCACCCATCAGCCAGCGTCCGCCGGATTCGTCGTATTCCAGGTTTTGCACGCCGTAGGAGGTGTTGCCCGTATGAACGAAGTACTTGCCATCCACCTCTCCGGGACCGATGCGATGCAGGTCTGACTCGACGAGGGGGAGGGCATATCGTGCTATCCAGTCATCCGCATCGTATTGGAGCAACACCTGATGGTCGTTGTCCGTGCGGTGCTGATTCGCATACACACCGTAGGCGACGGTCAGGTAGGGTTTGCCGCCGGTCTGGCCGAAGCGCGGCCCGAAGGCGAGCCCGTCGATTCCGCTGCATCCATAGCGGTGGTCGGGTGTGTTCGCTGTATTGCCGTCGAACACACCGTCGCCATTCATGTCCGCGGTGTAATCCGCCACGACCTCGGGGAGGTAAACCGTCTGGAAAACATCCGAATTCTGCGCCTGCATTCCGGTCCGGTCGATTCCGCCGGCATCAATGATCGCAATGTAGAACGCTTTCCTGGACTTGTATTCCAACGATCCGTACACCCGGCCGTCCGCCTCGTTGAAGTTCAGATCACCGAGGTGGCCGGTGAACCCGCCGACGGTGCCGATGACCCGGCCCTGGAAGTCGGTTTTCACCAGCAGGGATGTGAACGAAAAGTAAACGAAACCGTGCTGCCGGTCCACGGCGATGCCCTGGACATGGCCGGCGGGCCAGGCACCGCCGTTCAACGACAGCGGCAGGCGCGGCAGGTCCGCGGTTGCCACGAGTCCCCGTATCGCTTTGTAGGCGGGCGAAGAGCCTGCCGTCCGGAGCGTTGGAGGCCGGGATGTTGACCGTCACGGAATCCGTGCCGGGGTTGGGGTTGTCGATCGTGACGACGACGCCATTGGCGTCCGGCCCGGAACTGACATCCTCCACCGTGGCGGAACCGGCCCATGTACCGTCGAGATCGGTGTCGTATTCAACCACGAGCGTGGCTTGGCCGATCGAGTCCTCATTGCGGGTGAATGCGAGCGTCAGCCCGCCTGCGGCGGTGGCGCTGGTGGTGATGAGGGATCCGCCGTCCGGTGCCAGGGGATGGCCGCCGAGGATCCATTCGAGACCGTTCGGAACGCCGTCGCCATCCGGATCGTCATCAAATCCGTCTTCCTTGCCGGGCGAGCCGTCAAGGCCAATGCCGGAGGCCCAGGTGGCGAAGGGGTCGTCCACCTCTCCGTTGGCGGTGAGCGTCACCTTGTCGCCGTCGTCATAGCTCAGGATGAAGTCATTGACTCCGGCGGTGAGGGTGGCGCCTTCGGCGAGGCCGTCGAAGGTGCCCGTAAACGAGTCGGCGAGGCTGTAGTCGATGAGCGTCAACACGGTGCCGGGCTCAAGGACCTCGGCCGCGTTCGCGATGTCGTCGAGTGCGAGCGTGACGCCGGATTCGAGGATGACATCGTCATCAGCGAAGATGAGCGGGGCCGGAAACTCGCCGTTGCTGCTGTCGAACCTCGCGCGGAAGGTGGAGCCGGATTCCATGAGGAGGGTGGAGCCCGGTGCCGCGATGAACGGAGCGCCGGTCACGGGATAACCCGGGGCGAAGACCGCGCCGTCCTCCACCGTGATGGCTCCACCGGTGCTGCCGTAGCCGGTAAGAACGCTTTGGGAACCGCTCACGGTGACTGGTCCCCCTCCGATGGAGCCGGTGAGGTTCAAAGTTCCTCCGGTGATGGTGGTGGGGCCGGTGTAGGTGTTGACCGTGCTCAAAATAAGCGTCCCGGCACCGGACTTGGTCAGGCCGCCGTCGATGGCGGCGTCGCTTTCGAGTGCGGAGTGATGGAGTGGCTGGGTGACAATGAGGTCGAAGCCGTTGGTGTCGATCACCGCTCCGCCATCCCGCACGATGGTGGCGAGGCGGATGAAGTTGGTCTCGTTCCGCTTCGCCTGCAGGACCCCGCCGTTGAAGCGGAACTCCCCCGCGCCGGGTCCCTTTTGGACGTATGGAACACCCAGCAGACCGCCGTCCAGATTCACGGTGCCGCTGCCGGTGGCGCCGTCTCCGAGCCGAAGTCCCACTTGGGCTCCATAGACATGCACTTCGCCGGTGCCGGACACGTTCACAACGCCGCTTCCTCCCGATCCGAGGTACAGCCCGCCGGTCCCCGTCACCGACCAAACGGGAGGGGCGTCGAAGTCGGTGAAGCCGCTCATGTCCTGGTTGCCCAGCAGATTCAGGGTGCCGCCACTCACGGTGAGAGTGCCGCCCGAGCCGGCGTTGGTTCCGAGTCCCAGACTGCGCCGGACGAAGACATCGCCTCCGGTTTGCGTGAACACGCCCGTGCTGCCATTGTCCCGGCCGATGCGAATGTCCGCGGTGTTGCCGGTGAGCACGAGATGGCCGCCGCTGATTTCATAGGTGCCGTTGCCGCTGAATCCCACGACGAAGGCGTCCGCGCCGGTGGCGGTGGATATGATGTCGCCCCCGGTCTGTTGGATTTTCCCTTTGGTGAGCGCGGAGCCTCTGGCCACGCTCATGGCAGCGGCGAGACGGAGGGTCGCGCCGCCTGTGATCGTGAGGGTTCCGTCGCCGTCGCCCGACCAACCGGTATTGGCCGAACTTCCCACTTGGACCGCCGAGGTTGACACGTCGGCCGTGCCTGAAAGATGGAGTTCGCCCTTCGACGTCACGGCCGAGGCAATTCCGACATGCCCGATGAACAGCGTGCCGCCGCTGTCAATATCGACGATTCCCCCGCTCACCGTCATCGTGCCGTAGGTGCCGGTGCCGGAAACACTGCCGGCGGGAACATTGGCACCGCCAAAACCGCCGCTGATGTAGAAATTGCTGGCGCCGGTCTTGGACAGCGTTCCGCCGGTCATCACGAGTTCTCCGCTGCCCCCGTTTCCGCCAACCGTGAAAGCGCCCGTGTAGATCAAGTCCCCGCCATCCTGGATTTCAAGTTTGCCTTGGTTTGGAACGCTGCCGGAAGTGTTCTCGCCCGCACCGATCTTGAATTCGCCGCTCGATATGGTCAGGCTCGCGTTGTCGGCTAGCGTCAGTGTGGCCAGCGCCGATCCTCCGGTTCCCACGTAGGACAGTCCCGTCATGGACACTTCGGTATTCAAGGTCGAGTGCCCCGACGAAATCCAGAATTGGTTGCCATCGGTGGGCGCCGCGTCATCCACCCAATTGCCGCCGGTCTCCCACCCGCCCGTTACCCCGGATTTCCAGGTGAAGATCGCCGCATGGGCCGGAGAAGCGAGCAGGGCGAGGCCCAGCAGCCACGCTCCGCGGCTCGTACGGATGCCGGTGCGCCTGGAATGGCGGGAGGTTGTTTGTCTGGTGATGAATTGCTCTGGAATTGGTTTCATGATTGGATACGGATCGGGGATCATGGTTTCACATCGGGGAATCCTCATTCGTTGGCGGGGAGCTAGGGAAAGGGATGGAAAAACGGGCTAATCAAAGAGGATGGAGGGGGATGATATTTTTGTGGAAATGACGAACCAACATATCTCGCTGGTTGTTGGTTCGGTCAATGATTTCGCATTGAATAATAATTCATCCTTGGGTCCGTGGATGTCCGCGCCTCACAAGAGGAGACGTGGAAGCCGGTGCTCCCCATCTGAGGATACTCAATCGTCACAGACAACGGCGGCAGAATTCCTGCCGCAGGGAAAGCCATCCATGCTCCGTTGTCTTCAGGAAGCCGCTGGCCTGGGCGTAACAATGTTTGTTGAATGACATATAAAATTCAGCCGACTTGAGCCATTCATCCCGCCACCGGGAAAGGTCGTGTCGATAGTACGACAAACATCGTAAGAGAACGCGGGGAATGGCCATCCCTTTCAAGGCGCTTGCTGGCTCAGTATAAGGTGACCAGTATAAGGTGACAGAAAAATAATCGAGAATTCCCTTGGCATCTGACATCGCGGATGTAGGATGGCGGCATGCGCAAGGCTCGGTGGCTTGGAAATTGGCAAAATTCGGCATCGAAACCGGTCATTTACCACTGCGTTTCGCGGGTGGTGGACCGGCGCTTCGTGTTCGGGGAGCGGGAATGCGAGGCTTTCCGCATGTACCTGCGGATGTATGAGAATTTTTGGGTTGTTGCGAAACGTATTGCGCCTGCCATGGGTGAAATCATAACCCGCACGACCGCCTGACCCGACGATGAACAGGTTGTTCACAAAATGAGCGTCCTCACTGTAGCCATCATTCCACTTGGTTTGCTGAATCATGGGGACATCGCTTCCGGCCCGATCACCACCGTATTGTTGTGGATCAGCGTGTCATTCGATATCCCCCTTTCTCCCTCCCTCCGGTCCGCCCAACGGCTGCTTCAGTGGCCAACCGCCAAAAGCAAATTCCTAGCATTTTCCACCTGCTCCTTCATCAGCGCGATCAACGGGGAAACCGCCAGCGTCACCCCCTCCAACAGCACCGCCGGGAGCTGGTAGCACAGCGATTTCCCGCCGCCCGTCGGGAAAACCGCCAGCGCGTTTCTTCCGTCCAAAATCGCCCGCACCACGCTTTCCTGCCCCGCGCGGAACTCCGCGTGCCCGAAGATTTCCCGCGCCTTTTCCCTCACGACCCGCCCAATCTGCCGCCCGCCGCGCCGGGACGAAACCAATATCCCTTCCCCGCGAACGAATGCCCGATACCAAGTGGAATTTTCCCGAGAACTGGTTTTGAGAAAAAACCAGCAAAAAACCATTCCCCAAACTGGAGTTCCTCAACCACTCTTTTAGCGAGAGCCGTTTCTGCGAACTCTTTCCTGAAAAAAAAGCACACTCCCCGATGAAAAACACACTCCTCGCCCTATGGTTACTCAGTTTGCTTCCCGCTGGTGCAACACTCACCGCACAATGGGGACTCAGTGAAGGAAGCGGCACCACCACCACGGAATCCGTCCACAACACCGCAAGTGCCGACTTCGGAACCGGCATCGACTGGACCGCCACCACTCCTGTCGCCAGTACCTCGATGACCTCATTCTCGCTCCAGTTCACCAATACGAGTGGTTCCTTCGTGAATACCCAGGTGAACGGTAGCACCATGAACCTTGTTGGCACGGGGGCGAAAACTTTCGTGGCCTGGATCAACACCACATCGACACAAAATGACGGTATTCTCACCTACTCGCCGGGAAATGGCTCCGTAGCCGGAGGCGATCTTCGTCTCGCGCTTAACGCGACAACCGGGGTGTTGCGCTTCGAGGTTTCCTCGGGTGCCACCGTCGGCACCATCGCCGTCAACACTGGTGATTGGTATCTGGTAGCAGCAGTTGTTCCGGCAAACGCAACCATTGCTGATGTGTCGTTTTACGTCGGTGCAGCCGATCTGGGCCCCAGTTCGTTCGCGTCCGGCACTCCCACAAACAGCCAGGCCATCAACACTCTCGCTTCCGGCGCAGGTCCCAACAACCTCTACCTTGGCAACTACGGCAATAACACAAACATGGCCTATGAAGGTCTCATCAACCGCGCCTGGGTCTTCGACGAAGCCCTGACGCAAGGCCAACTGGATGCCCTGCGCGTTCCCGAACCATCCGCCGCTCTTCTGGGCGGTCTGGGCATCCTCTCGCTGCTCCGTCGCCGCAAGGCCTGAGCATTCGGCAGCTGACGATTCCCCTTACCGGGAAAGGAATTCGGCTCACCACCGGATTCCTTTTTTCTTTTTCAACACCACCAATCCGCTGCATCCCGTTTTGAAAACTTCCGTCGCGTTTCTCCTGCTTTTTTCCCTTCTGACTGCCTCGCTGCCCGCCAAACCCAACGTCATCTTCATCCTCTGCGATGACATGGGCTGGGGAGACATCGGTGTTTTCTACCAAAACAGCCGCGGCACGAATCCGAAGTTCTCCACCCCCAACCTCGACACCCTCGCCGCAGAGGGAACGCAACTCCGCCGCCATTACAGCGCCTCCCCCGTCTGCGCCCCCGCCCGCGCCTCCCTCCTCCTCGGCGTCCATCAGGGCCACTCGAACGTGCGCGACAACCAGTTCGACAAGGAACTGGCGGACAACCACACCCTCGGCACCGTGATGAAACAAGCCGGTTACGCCACCGCCTGCATCGGAAAATGGGGGCTGCAAGGCTCTGGCACCGCCGTTAACCAGCCTTCCCACCCCAACCGCCGCGGATTCGATTATTTCTTCGGCTACCTCGCCCACCTCACCGGCCACTACCATTACCCCGACCAGTTCTCGGGAAATGACAACCAAGGCCAACCCATCGCCCTGCACGAAAACACCACCACCGTCACCAGCCAGTTCTCGAAGTGTTATTCCACCGACCTCTTCACCGCCAGGGCGAAAAAATGGATTGCGGACCAGCACACCGCTTCCCCCACCCGACCTTTTTTCCTCTACCTCGCCTTGCCCGCGCCCCACGCGCGCCTTGACGTCCCTACCCAGGCCTATCCCGCCGGGAAGGGAATTTCCGGCGGACTCCAATGGAACGGCACCAGCGGTGCCATGATCAACACCGCCTCCGGAACCATCAATTCCTGGATTCATCCCGACTACGCCGGCCTGTCATGGCCCGACTACGCGAAACGCTACGCCACCATGGTCCGCCGTATCGACGACGCCGTTTCCGATCTCGTCCAAACCCTCAAGGATCTGGACATCGACGATAACACCCTGATCGTCTTCACCTCCGACAACGGCCCTGCCAACGAAGCGGGAAACGGCGGTTCCTACACTTACAATCCCACCTATTTCCGCTCCTATGCCCACATGGACGGCCTCAAACGCGATATGTGGGAAGGCGGCATCCGCGTGCCCGCCATCGTCCGCTGGCCCGCCTCCATCCCCGCCGGAGGCATTGATAACGCTCCTTCCCAATTCCAGGACTGGCTGCCCACCCTCGCCGACCTCGCGGGAATTCCCGCTCCCGCCCGCACCGACGGCGTTTCCCTCCTCCCCTCTCTCACCGGCACCGGCACGCGCCGCCCGAGCACCATCTACTCGGAATATCTCAACGGCGGTTCGACGACCACCCCATCCTATCCCGACTTCGAAAGCGCCCACATCACCACCCGCGGTCTCATGCAGATGGTCCACATCGGCGACTTCAAGGGCGTGCGCTACAACACCGCCTCCCACGCCACCGACTTCCGCATCTACAACGTCGCCGCCGACCCCAAGGAAACCACCGACCTCAGCGGCCAGCCCGGCGCACCCGCTCAGCAGGATTTCAAGGACAAGGCGCTCCGCGTCCGGCGCACCGGCGGCGGCGTCACCCGCAGCTACGATGCCGAGCCCGTGCCCGCCCTGCCCCCGCGCCCGGTGGTCAATGGCCTCGACTTCCACGCCTACGAAAAACCCGCCCCCTGGGTGCCCGACTGGGAAACCGAAAACGCCGCCGCCAGCGGACAGGCCGCCGCTCCCGCCCCCTCCGCCCGCACCCGCGACCACGACATCGGCCTGCTCTTCACCGGCTACCTCCAGATTCCCGCCAACGGCTCGTACACCTTTTACCTGAGCACCGACACCGGCGCTTTCGTCCGCCTGCACGACGCCCAGCTCATCGACGCCGACGCCGGCTACGCGCCGGGCTCCGAAAAATCCTCCGGTGCCATCCCGCTCGCGGCCGGCCTGCACCCGATCCGCATCCACTACCGCCACGCCGACGCCGCATCGCATCTGCTAGACTTGCAGTGGTCCGGCCCCGGCATCGCCAAACAGCCCGTCCCCGCCGCCGCCTGGTTCCGCGACGGCGAACCGGTTCCGGTGCCGCCCGTGGCGAATCCCGACAACGCCTCCACCACCGGAGCCCCCGCCGTCTCCGTCTGGATCGACGCGCTCGCCAACGATTTCGACGACGACACGCCCGAACCGCTTTCCATCACGGAAATCTCCACGCCGGAACACGGCGCCGCCATCGCCGAAGAGGGAGGCATCCGCTACACCCCGCACGAAAACTTCCTCGGCACCGACAGCTTCGACTACACCATCAGCGACGGCGCGGAAACCTCCACCGCCACCGTGACCGTCGAAGTCCTGCCCGCCACCGCCACCCTCTGGCTGCCGCTCGACGAAACCGGCGGCGAGATCGCCCACGACGCGCTGGGTCGCCCCGCCGGCACCCTGGCCAATTTCCCCGAAAACCCCTGGGCCGCAGGAAAGCTCGGCAATGCCCTGACCTTCGACGGCAGCGACGACCGGGTGAACCTGACCGGCCGCAAAGGCATCACCGGCACCGCCGCCCGCACCGTCTCCTTCTGGCTGAACGCCGCCGCCGCCCAGACCGCCGGCACCCGCCCGACCATCGTGTCCTGGGGCAACAACAACGGCACCGCCGCCGGCACCCGCTTCGACATCAACCTCAACCACACCAACGGCTACAGACTGCGCGCCGAGTTCAACGCCGCGGGTGCCAACTTCACCACCGCCGCCCGCAGCGACCTGCGCGGCGCGGGCTGGGTCCACTGCGCCATCGTCATGCCCGCAGGAGCGACCGTTTCCCAGCTCCGCGCCTACCTCGACGGCGAGCTTGCCACCGCCGCCATCGAGCCCGCCAACTCGGGCGGCATCGCCATCAACACCTCCTCCGTCAACGACATCACTCTGGGCCGCATGGCCGACGGCTCCGGCGGACGCGCCCTGGCCGGCCTGCTCGACGATGTCCGCATCTACGACCGCGCGCTCAGTGCGGAGGAAATCGCCGCCCTGGCCTCCCTCCCTCCCGCAAACAAGCTCCGCGACCAATGGTTTTTCCGCCACACCGGCAACGATCTCCCCTCCCCGGCGGATTGGCTGGCCGATGCCGACGGAGACGGATTTTCCATCCTTCTCGAATACGCGTTGGGAGGAAATCCCACCGTTCCCTCGTCCGGCATTTCCCCCGTTCTGGAAAAACAGGACGGCCTTTGGAATTTCCTCTTCCCTCGCCGGAAATACGGCCTGGCCTCCGCTTCCTACATCGTCGAAACCTCCGAAACCCTCGCCTCCGAATCATGGGAAACCGTGGATGATCTTTCTCTTCTCGGGGAAACGCCTTCCGGAGATTTTCAGGAAATCAAGGCCACCCTACCCGAATCCTCCACCGGCAGGCGCTTCGTCCGTCTCCGCGTAGCTCCCTGAAAAGGCCCCCCCCCCCCTTTCTCCCTCCCTCCGGTCCGGCCAACGGCTGTTTCAGTGGCCACCCGCCAAAAGCAAATTCCTAGCCCGACTTTCGCTGTTAGAGGGTTTTTCGGGTCCAGATCGTTGAGTTTGCGTTGATCTTTTCAAAAGGTCTCCACCACAGGCTTTGGATTCCGGATCTCGGGCGGGGGTTGTGCTGGCAGGGTGAAGCCGAGTTGATCGAGCAATAGCTGGTGAACTTTCTCGGGCTTGGTGTAGCGCTTCATCTGCAGTTCGCGGCCGTCGGTGGCGGGGATGGTCACATCGAGCATCTGGATCTCGCTCATCCGCGCAAGCACGCTGCGGGAACTCAGGCCGGTCGCCGCCTTCTTGTTGTATTTCTCAAGGGTGACGTGCAGGCAGTAGGCGAGGAAGCTGATGAAGACGTGGGCTTCGATGCGACCGTCGAGCTGGTGGAAGACGGGACGCAGGCCGAGGTCGCCCTTGAGGGTGCGGAAGCTTTCTTCGATGCGCACGAGGTTGATGTAGTTGCGCCAGAGCTCGGCGGGGTCCTCGCCGGTGAGGTTGCTGCGCAGGAGATACTGGCCTTCGTGGCGGCGGGTGGCTTTGAGTTTGGCGCGATCGAGCTCGACGCGGAAGGTGGCGGAGGTGACGGGTTCTCCGGATGCGGGAAGATGGAGGATGACGAGCCGGTGGGCGTTGCGCCCGGCTTTTTCCTTGGCGGCACCGATGGCTAACAGGAGGTCGTCACGAGTGAGTTTTTCGCGCTTTTGGAGTTCCTTGAGACGCGACCAGTAGGCTTTGAGTTTTTTGCGCCGCATGGCGCTTTCCTTGCTGCGGCGGGGCAGGCTGCGGGCGAGGACGTAAAGCTCTCCGTCGCACGGCAGGAGTTTGACGTGGACGTCGTCTTTGACTTCCTGCCAGTCTTTGGCGGCGAGGTCTTTTTCCAGTTTGGTCAGCCGGCCTTTGGGGGTGCCGACGAGGTAGCGCACGGAGGGATCGGCTTGGCGCATTTCATCTAACACGTCTTCGGTGGGGATGCCGCGGTCCATGATCCAGGTGCGGCGCTCCTTGCCGTAGCGGGTGGCGATTTTATCCAACATGCCGCGCAGGGTGGTTTTGTCGGAGGTGTTGCCGCGCATGACTTCATAGCCGACGGGCAGGCCGTCGGGGGTGATGATGAGCGCGATGACGATTTGGACGCAGTCGGGCCGTTTGTCGCGGCTGTAACCGAAGGCTTTGAGTTTGCTGGCTTCGGTGACCGGGCCGTTGGCATCGACTTCGAAGTAGGTGCTGGTGAGATCGTATAACAGGATGTCGTATGAAGCGCCGAAGAGCCCGGTCCAGCGTTCCTTGAGGTGGGAGAAGAGGGCCTCGCGATGATCCAACAGCCTGTCGTGGCAGCGGTAGAGGGTGTCTTTGGCGGCGAGGCGGAAGTCGTCGTCGAGAAGGTCGGCCATGGCGCTGCGATCAAACCAGGAGCGGTGGAGTTTCCACTCGCTGCCGGGATCCAGCAGGCGGTAGGCGGCGAGGGTTTTGAGAACCTTGAGCCAGGGCGTGCCTTTTTGGGAATCGGGCAGGAGCGGTTGCCAGAAGGCGTCGAGATCGAGGCGGTTCCAGAGTTCCATGGCAAGCCAGCAGCCGCCCCATTGGCGTGGACGGGACAGTTCGATGTGATCAGGGCGGAGCTTGAGCGTGGGATGTTCGAGGAGGGGGGCGGGCGTGCGATCTTCGGGGAAGAGGTGAATCTGGCGGGTGCCCTCGCGTTCATCGACGGCTTCGATGGCGCGGGTCCAGGCGGCGCGGTCGCTGTCGTTGATTTCGCCGAGATAGAGCAGGGTTTTCTGAACGGATCGGCCACCTGCCACACGGCGGTTTTCCACGACGCTCCAATAACGGTGCTCCTTGCCGTCCCTGAATCGTTTGTTCGCACGCAGAAACATGATCTGGCGTGGAGCATAACGCCGGGTCGCCGGGCGTGTCTATGGGCAGGGTCTCCACCACAGGCGTTTTTGGAAGGCGACCCTCGCAAAATCAAGGGTTCCAGCGCCTCAGAGCGGTGAAATTAGACGGTTTTCCAATCTAACAGCGAAAGTCGCTCGAAGCCCTCGAGGACAATGTGATGCTGGGAACCATGATGCTCGCGCTGGGCGAGGTGGACGGATTGGTCTCCGGCGCCGTGCACTCCTCCGCCAGCACCATCCGGCCCGCGCTCCAACTCATCAAGACACACCCCGGGGCCCGTGTCGTTTCCTCCGTCTTCTTCATGTGCCTGCCCGATCAGGTGCTGGTCTATGGGGACTGCGCCGTGAATCCGAATCCCGACGCCGGGGCGCTCGCCGACATCGCCATCCAGAGCGCCGCGACCGCCGAGCAATTCGGCATCCCCGCCCGTGTCGCCCCCATCAGCTACAGCACGGGCGAATCGGGCAGCGGTGAGGATGTCGAGAGGGTCCGCGAGGCCGCGGGGATCGCCAAAACCCTTCGCCCCGATCTCCTGCTCGACGGCCCGCTCCAATACGACGCCGCCGCCATCGCGGACGTGGCGGCCACAAAAGCCCCGGACAGCCCGGTCGCGGGCAAGGCGACGGTTTTCGTTTTCCCGGACCTGAACACCGGCAACACCACGTACAAGGCCGTCCAACGCAGCGCCAACCTCACCAGCATCGGCCCCGTGCTGCAGGGTCTCCGCAAACCCGTCAACGACCTCTCACGCGGCGCGCTGGTGGACGATATCATCTACACCATCGCCGTCACCGCGATCCAGTCCGCGAAGGAATTCCAACGGAAATGATCGCGCCCTTTTGCCCATCCCATCCCCCCAATCCCAACGGACAATGATTGGAAATGTGACGACATTGTCCATTTTCGCGTTCACCCGGTCTTTGTGCTTGCTTCGGGGTCGGCATCATTCCTGATATCTATTCTTGCACCTGATAGAAGCGCCCGAAATCCAACTCCTTAACCACAACAGGCCATGAACATTGAACTCATTCTCCAATTCCTCGTGATCCTCGGAGCGCTCGTTATGGGCGCGAGGGCGGGCGGTGTCGGCCTCGGCCTGTGGGGCGCGGTCGGGCTGCTGGTGCTTGTCTTGGGCTTCGGCGTCGCGCCGGCGGCGATACCCGGCGAGGTGCTGCTCATCGTGCTGACGGTCATCATGGCGGCCTCGGCGATGGAAGTGGCGGGCGGCATCGACTTTCTCGTGCGCATCGCGGAAAAGATCATCCGCAAGAACCCGAAGCAGGTCACCATCGTCGCGCCGGTCGTGACTTACGCGTTCACTTTCGCCGCAGGCACCGGCCATATCGTTTATCCGCTGCTGCCGGTAATCTACGAGGTGGCCCACGAAAACGGCATCCGCCCCGAGCGCCCGATGGCGGTGGCCACGATCGCCTCGCAGCAGGCCATCACCGCCAGCCCGGTGTCGGCGGCGACGGCGGCGATGATCGGGCTGATGGACTCGCATGGCGTCGGCCTCATGCAAATCCTCCTCATCTGCGTGCCTTCCACCCTGCTGGCCGTGGTGATCGCGGCGTTCGTGCAATTGCGCGTCGGCAAGGATCTGAAGGACGATCCGGAATACCAGCGGATGCTCGCGGCGGGAGAAATCGAAGCGCCAGGCAGGTCATCCGGAGCCACGCCGCCGCCGCTCAGGAAAGGCTCCAAGGCGAGCGCGATCATCTTTCTATCCGGTGTCGCGCTGGTGGTGATGGCGGGCATTTTCCCCGCGCTGCGGACTGTCGCCGGCACGGCGGATGTGCCGGTCGTGCTCTCCATGCCGATCGCCATCGCCATCGTCATGCTGGCGATCGCCGCCCTGATCCTCACGGTGACGAAAGCCCCTGTCAGCGAGGTGCCGAAGGCCGCGACCTGCCAGTCGGGCATCACCGCGATCATCGGCATCCTCGGCCTGGCATGGCTCGGCGACACTTTCATCAACGCCAACCGCGAGGTGATCATCGGCGGGCTCAGCAGCATGGCGACCGCCGCGCCGTGGACTTTCGCCATCGGGCTCTTCGTCGCCTCGATGTTGCTCTTCAGCCAAGCCGCCACCACCCGCGCGCTGATGCCGCTCGGGCTCTCGCTCGGCATCCCGGCACCCTTCCTCATCGGCATGTTCCCGGCGGTGAACGGCTACTTCTTCATCCCCACCTACGGCACGATCATCGCCGCCATCCAGTTCGACCGCTCCAAGACCACCCGCATCGGGAAATACATCCTGAACCACTCGTTCATGCTGCCCGGCCTCATCTGCACCGTCGGAGCGGTCACCTTCGGGCTGTTGATCGCCACTTTTTTCAAATAATCCATAATCCAACACCCCATGAAACTCGATCCATCCACCGTCAGCGGCTACGCCAAGCGCCTTGGCATCAACGAAGACGACTTCTCCGCCCTGATCCAACAAGGCGAAACCGTCAGTTATCCCGCCGGGGAATACCTCTATCATGAAAGCAGCCCCCGCCAGTGGCTCGGTATCATCCTCGAAGGCGAGGTCGAGATCATCCGCGGCGGCAACGCGCGCACGGTGACCGTCGCCACCCTGCTGCCCGGAGCGTTGATCAGCGAAGGAGCCATCCTCGACGACTCGCCCCATGCCGGAAGCGCCGTGACCCGGCGCGGCGCGGAGGTCTGGCAGATCACGCGGCAGGCGCTCGAATTGGCCCGCGTGGAGAAACCCGGGATGTTCTACCGGATCGTCGCCCGGATCGCCGCCCGCCTCAGCGAGCGCCTGCGCCACGCCGACGAACGGATCGCCGCGGAAAAATCCACGACCGTTCTTTCCGGTTTCCGGATCGAGCACGATTCGCTGGGGGAACGGGAAATCCCCGACCACGCCTACTACGGCACCCAGACCATGCGCGGGGTGGAGAATTTCCCGATGTCCGGCATCCGCCTCCATCATTTCACCCATTTCGTCCGCGGCCTGGCGCTGGTGAAAAAGGCGGCGGCCATCGCGAACAGCGAACTGGGCGTGCTCGACGCCGCCAAGGCCGGCGCCATCGTCCAGGCCTGCGATGAGGTGATCGCGGGGCAGTTTCACGATCAGTTCGTGATCGACATGTTCCAGGGCGGCGCCGGGACATCCACCAACATGAACGCCAACGAGGTGATCGCCAACCGCGCCCTGGAAATCCTCGGACATCACAAAGGCCAGTATGAATTCCTGCACCCGAACGACGATGTCAATTGTTCCCAATCCACCAACGACGCCTATCCGACCGCCATCAAGCTCGGCGTGATCCTCACGCTCCAGGACACGCTTTCCGCCCTGCGCGAACTGGCCGCGTCCCTCAAGGACAAGTCGCGCGAGTTCGCCGATGTCCTGAAGATGGGACGCACGGAAAACCAGGACGCCGTGCCGATGACCCTGGGCCAGGAGTTCGGAGCTTACGCCATCATGATCGGCGATGGCATCCGCCACCTGACCCGCGTCGGCGAGGAATTCCTCGCGATCAACATGGGAGCGACCGCGATCGGCACCGGCCTCAACAGCCCTCCCGGCTACGCCGCGCTGTGTACGCGCCATCTGGCGGAGGCCAGCGGCATTCCCGTGGCTCTCGCCGAAGACCTGGTGGAAGCGACCCAGGACTCCGGGGAATTCGCGCTGATGAGCGGCACCATGAAAACGGCGGCGGTGCAGTTGTCGAAAATCTGCAACGACCTGCGCTGGATGTCCTCCGGGCCGCGCTGCGGACTTTACGAAATCCGCCTCCCCGCCATGCAGCCCGGCTCCTCGATCATGCCGGGCAAGGTCAACCCCGTCGTCCCGGAAGTGGTCAACCAGATCTGCTATCAGATCATCGGCGCCGATGTCACCGTTTCCATGGCCTCCGAGGCCAGCGAGCTGGAACTGAACATGGCCGAGCCGGTCATCGCGTTCAACCTGCTCTTCGGGCTCAGCTTGTTGCGCAACGCCGCCATCACCCTGCGCACCCGCTGCATCTCCGGCATCGAGGCGAACCGCGAGCGCTGCATGGAATACGTCCGCAACTCGATCGGCCTGGTCACCGCGCTCAATCCGGTGCTCGGCTATGAAAAATCCTCCGCCATCGCCAAGGAAGCGTTGAAAACCGGAGGCAGCGTGTACGACCTCGTCCTCCAAAAAGGCTGGCTCACCAAGGAACAGCTCGACGACATGCTGAAACCCGAAAACATGATCAGCCCGCGGGCCATTCCCTGATCGGAACCATGAAAACATACTCCCGCCACCGCGCGGCACGCGCCGCAGGCCCATGCCTGCTGCTGGCCGCTCTCCCCTTGTCCGCGGAGGAACCCGCCGGAATGTCATCCGTCGAGCAGGGCCAGACCCCCATCGACGAATCCTTCGACTGGCACGAATGGCGCTTGGAAAAACGCCGCGAGGCCCTGGAGGACACCACCTTCAAGTTCAACCTCCGCACCTACTACATGGATCGCGACAAGTTCGACGATACCCATAGCGAGGCGTGGGCCGCCGGCGGCTGGGCCGGGGTGAAAACCGGGTATTTCCTCGATCACATCGCCTTCGGCCTGACCGGCTACACCTCGCAACGGCTCGAAGGCGACACGGACGAGGACGGCACGCTGCTGCTCGCGCCGGGCCAGGAAGGTTACTCCGCGCTGGGGGAACTGTACGCGGACATACGGATCTACGACGGCCTCAACTTCGTCGCCGGGCGCAAGGAGTTCGACACGCCTTTCATCAACCGCAACGACACGCGGATGACGCCCAACACCTTCGAGGCGCTCGCCTTGCAGGGCCTGCACAAGCTGGAGGACGGATCCTCCGTCAAATACGGGGCGGGCTATTTCGATCAGATCAAGGAACGCAACTCCGACGACTTCGTTTCCATGTCGGTGGATGCCGGAGCCACCGTGCAGCGCGGCGTTTACACCGCGGGCGCCCTCTATCAGAACGGCAATTTCTCCTTCGGTGGCATCGATTATTTCTGCGAAGACATCATCAACATCGCCTATCTGGAGGCGAAGCTGGCCGTGCCGATCTGTGATGACTGGAAGCTGAACCTCGCCGCCCAGTATGTCGATCAACGCAGCGTCGGCGGCGAACTGCTGCCCGGCGGCGGCTTCGAGTCGCGCCAGTTCGGGCTCAAGGCCGAGGTGCCCGTCGGCAACGCCCTGTTCTCCGCCGCCTACACCAACGCCTCCGGCGACGCCAACCTGCAGAACCCATGGAGCGGCTATCCGGGATACACCGCCGTCCAGGTCCAGGATTTCAACCGCGAGGGCGAAGGCGCGTTCCTGCTCCGCGCGGGTTACAACTTCGCCGCCATCGACGGACTGAGCGCCTACGCGCTCGCGGTTTTCGGCACCGAACCCGACCAGGCGGGCGAGTTCCGGCAGGACGAATACGACCTGAACCTCCAATGGGCGCCCGCCGAAGGGGCGATGAAGGGGCTTTCCCTCAGGCTGCGCTACGCCTTCGTCCAACAGGACGGCGGAAACGATGACACGCTCACCGACTTCCGCGTGACCTGCAACTATCTGTTCGAGTTCTGACGGGAGCATCGCGCTTCATAATTCATTGAAAATCAATGGATTATTGGTGCAAGCGCCGCCGTTCATGGCTTTACCTCCAAGCCCTCGGCTTTCGCCGCTTGCCGTTGTCGCGTGTCGGTGGATAAGAAACGCCGCGCCTTGCACAACAACGCCGTTGCGACGTGCGTCAAGCCACCCCCCTTTTTCCCCGCCTCCGGTCCGGCCACCGGCTCTTTCAACGGCCTTCACCCCAAAAGCAAATTCCTAGCAGTCATCCGGGAAAGGAAAATGACGAACGTGTTTTCGGGCGCTTTTTTCGACTACGGCATCGTCAGCGTTTCCTCCTCCGAAACCTTCAACTGCTGCTCGAAAAGAAATATCACGGGCAGTCGAACGGCGTGAAATCCACCTATTTTGGCGATGGCGGCCCCGCATCCCGCACCTGGCGGCAGGGGAATTATTCCGGGGACAAGTTTCCGCATGGGACAAGTTTCCGCATTGGCAAACCGCGTCCGGTCTGTGATGCTCCGTCCGAACGCCGCACGTCCACACCTCCCGGTTCCCTCATGAAACTCCTGAGCTTGCTCACCCTGTCCGCCCTTTTCCTGGCAGCCACCGCGCAGGCCGTGCCGCGGCCGTCCTTTCACACGAAGGGGATCCCGAAGGCGCGTGCGACCGGTCCGCTCAAGCCCGGCGAGTATTGGTGGAATCCGAGGATTTCCCCCACAGGCCCGGTGGTCGTGCTGGTCAGCATTCCCCAGCAGGTGATGAACGTCTATCGGAATGGCATCCTCATCGGCCGCTCCTCCGTCAGCACCGGAACCAGGGGCCATGCCACGCCCGGCGGCGTCTTCACCATCCTTGAAAAGAAGCAGGAGCACTACTCGAAGACCTACGACAACGCCCCCATGCCGAACATGCAGCGGCTCACCTGGACGGGCATCGCCATGCACTCCGGCAACCTCCCCGGTTATCCGGCCAGCCACGGCTGCATCCGCATGCCCTACGATTTTTCGAAACTGCTCTTCGAGGCGACTTCCCGGGGCGGCACCGTGGTGGTCGGGGACGGCAAAACCCCCGTGCCCCATCTGGCGGCGAACCCCGGCTTCATGCTTGCTCCGAAGGATCTCTCCGCGGACATGCTGCGCCCGCTTGCCAGGAACAGCTACAACTGGAATCCCGGGCGCAGCCCGAAGGGGCCCGTCACCATCATGATCAGCTCGGCGGACCGGATGCTCTATGTCTATCGGAACGGCAATCCGATCGGCCGCGCGTCGATCGTGATCACGGGGAGCGGCCCGCTGGGCGACCATGTGTTCACCATGCTGGACGGCGGCACCGGCAAGCGGAGCTGGTTCGCTCCCGGGCGCGCCGGGCGCCGCTGGATGAGCGTCACCAGCAGCCGCGGTGCGAGCGCTGAAAAAATCGCTTCCCGCCTTCACTTCAACCCGGAGTTCGCCACCAAGCTATACGATCAGCTCGCTCCCGGCTCCACGATCGTTGTCACCCAACAGCCCCTCGTGCGGCGGGGTGTCAAAGCCGCGATTTTCCAGAACTGACCGGAACGGAGGAATTCACGACTATGGACTCGAACCTCAAACCTCGGAATCCGGCGCGGCCGCGCGTCGCCGCCAGCCTGCTGGAAACCTTGGTTCGCGGCGGCCTGCTGCTGGCTCTGGTCATCATTTGTTACAAGGTGTTTTCGCCGTTCCTCATGCTCATGATCTGGGCCCTGATCCTGGCGGTCACGCTCTATCCGCTGCACCAGATGATCGCCCGCAGGATAGGGGGAAGGCAGGGAATCGCCTCGGTGGTCCTGCTGCTCGCCGGATTCATTCTGATCATGGCTCCCACTGCGGTGTTGATGAACTCGCTGGGTGATTCGGTTCGGGAATTGGTTCACGACGTGCGGGAAAACAAGCTGGAGATTCCTCCGCCGCGGGAAAACGTCGCCAAATGGCCGGTGGTCGGCCCGAAACTGCATGCCGCGTGGTCCCAGGCCCACAACGACCTGCCCGGCTTGGTGAAAAGCCTGCAACCCAAGATCGGAAGCCTTGCGAAAGGGGCGCTCGACTTTGTCGCCGCGATCGGTGGCGGATTGTTGACGTTTCTGGCCTCATTCATCGTCGCCGGCATCATCATGGCATTCGGCAAAGGAGGTGAAGCGGGCAGCCGGGCGATCTTCGAGCGCGTTATCGGGCAGGGACGCGGCGCGGAGTTCGCCACACTATGCACGGCCACCATCCGCGCGGTGGCGCAGGGCGTCATCGGCGTGGCGTTCATCCAGGCAATCATCGTCGGCCTCTGTCTTTTGATTTCCGGCATACCTTGGGCCGGGGCGCTTTCCGCCGTCGTGCTGGTCCTCGGAGTCGCGCAAATCCCGGCGGCGCTCGTCACCCTGCCCGCGATCATCTACATCTGGTCGAGCGGCGGGTATGGCACCGGCGCGGCCATCGCCTTCACCGTGCTGCTGTTCGTCGCGGGCATGGCGGACAACGTGCTCAAGCCGCTGATGCTCGGCCGCGGCGTGGACGCGCCGATGCCGATCATCCTGCTGGGCGCCCTCGGCGGCATGGCCAGCGCGGGAATCCTCGGCATGTTCATCGGCGCCACGCTGCTGGCGCTGGGCCATCAGATTTTCATGAGTTGGGTGAGGACCGGCGCCGGCGCCGGCTCGGCCTGAAGCGAAACTCCGCAATCCCTCGTTCGGACGAAATATCCATTGATCCAATACCGCAATATCACGATACATGTTATCCATTACATCACCAGCAACAACCCGGCGAATCGCCGCATCCACCAAGTCCACAGAAAACCAACCGATGAAACCAACCTGCCTCACACTACTCGCCGTGGCCATCATGGCCGCCACCTCCTGCACCGGCATCGAGCCGGATACGGACACGCAAACCAAGGTCAGCCAAGGCGTGCCCGGCGGCACGGTCGTCCAAACCTCCCGCATTGACGCCACGGTGACCGCCATTGATTCCGCCAACCGCAAGGTCACTCTTGTCACCCGCAAGGGCGAGAAGTTCAAGGTCAGCGCGGGCCCCGAGGTGGACAACTTCGACCGGATCCGCATCGGCGACCAACTCAAGGTCACCTATGTCGAGGAACTCATCGTGCGCATGGCCAAGCCGGGCGAGAAAACCGAGGACACCGGCGAGGCCGTGTTCGACATCGCGCCGAGGCACGCCAAGCCGGGCATCATGACCTCGGAGACCTATCAAGTCACCGCCACCGTCGCCGCCATCGATCCGAAGAAGCACAAGGCGACGCTGCGCTTTCCCGACGGGCACACCAGGAAATTCGATGTGCGCCCCGATGTGGACCTCACCAAGCACAAGGTGGGTGAGAAGGTCGTAATCCGCACCACCGAAACCTTCGCCATCAAAATGGAGAAACCCTGAGCGGCCGCCAAACAGCCGGCTCCGCCCCTCCTTTCGCATCGTGGATCCGCACGCCATCGCGCCCGATGGCGTGCTTGTGTTTGGAGAAATGAAAACCGCGGATTCAGGCAGGTCATCAAATGGTTGTGCCGATCCGGCGGCAAACCCGCCGGGTGAATGACCGGTATTTCAGCATTATCCTGGAAAGGAAAGTTATTAACCTGGAAAGGAAGACGGGAACCACTGAACAACCGGGAACCACTGAGGTCACTGAGGGAATTCCCGCCGCACGGAAAGTGTGTCCATCATCCGTTTCGAAAAATTCAGTTTCTTCAGTGGTTCTCAGGGCTTCAGTGGTTCCAAAGGTCCAAACCCGATGTTGAACTTCGGAGTTCGGGTTCAATCAGTGGAATCAGTGGTTCCCATCTTCCTTTCCAGGTTGAAATCAGCATCCATCCGCGGTTCAATTCCCCGCTTGGGCAGGGCCGCCGCCCTCACGCCGCTTCGCCTCCGCATGCTCGACAAACTCGCAGAGCCGGGTGATCACGCTGGCATAATTGGAGATCGCCTGGAACTGGGTGATGACCAGCGAGAACGCGCCTAACAACGTGGCGAAGGCCATGGCGGACTGGCCGATGACACCGAACTCGACGCGCTCTTTGATGAACATCGGCGCGACCAGCAGCACGGGGATGAGCTGGATGAAATAGTTGTAGCCGCTGGTGAAGAAATTGAGGTTGCGGTTCACGGAGGTGATCCGCCGGAAGTTGGCGACCAGCGAGTCGATGCGCGCGTTGAGCTGCGCCTTCATCTCCGCCTCGCGGCCCGCCGTGGCGATTTCCGCCCCCTCCTCGTGCGTGTGGATCAGAGCGGAGCGGAAGTCCGCCTCGTAATCGGACTGCCGGTAGTTGAGCCGCACCAGCGGCCGGCCGAGCCAGATGGTGATGGCGGATCCCGCCAGCGCGTAAAGCACGGCCACGCCGAAGAGCCGCGGACTGATCGACCACAGCACGCCGGAAAACGAAAGCACGGCCATCGTGCCGTTGATTACCATCAGCAGGAAGGACAGCGTGGTGTGGGTGGACGCGGGGCAAGTGAGAATTACCGAAATACCCCGGAGAAGGCCGAAATAGCCCGAAAACGGGGGTGGGGCAGCCAACGTGGATGGATGGTGGATCTGAGAAGAGCGGGCATCAGATCAGGGGGATTTGCAGAGAAATGAGAAATTTCCGGGGCATCGTGCAAACGGCGTGCGGGAGGCATGCAGGGAGCATTCAAAACGGGTCGTCGGAGCCGGTGCGGGCGGCCTTCCTTTTGGCGGCGGCGCGCGAGACGGCGGTGATCCGGCGCATCTCGCGGCCGATCAGCGTCCGCGTCAGTTCGTCGGTCCCGGGCTTGTCGAGCGCCCGGCCGGCGATGGTCAGAAATTCCATGTCCTCGTCCGTGAAGCCCACGGCGCTCAGATCCGCGGCCCGCACACACCCGGCCGCGAAGGACTTGGCCAGCGCATCCGGATTGCTGCCGATGATGCACGCGCTCAACTCGATCTGCTCCTGCTCCAGGTAGATCCAGCGGATGTTCGCGGCGTCCTCCGGTTTGATGCCCACCGCCTGCAGCGCCTGCGTCCATCCGTCCGCTCCGTTGCGGACGTGGCGCACCGGAATGAATCCCACGCTCACAGCCTTGAGGAATCCGCCCACCGTCATCTTCCAGCCCAGCTTGGCGAGTTCGTTCTCCTCCACGTCCTTCGCCCAACCTGCTCAAGCTACGCCCCAAGAAGCCTGCGCGCGCCAATGCCAAACAAGGCCCCAAGGCCGCATCCATTTTCCTCCCGCCCGTCCTAACTACCCGCGTCGGCAGCGCCGTGCTTTCCCGCGTCCTCTTCGATGACCAGGACCTCGACAACCTGCTCGCCGATGGCTACCTCGCCATCTCCGGCATCACCTCGGCTCAAAAGCCCGTCAGCTTCAACAGCCTGGACTTCTACACCGCCGCCCATCTCGACCAGCACCTCCGCGCCCAATACAAGGACCCGGAGAGCGGCCGTGACAAGACACTCTCCGGCATGGAGTTCGTCTGGTTCGAAATCAACCACCTCCAGACACGCGGCTACCGCACCGATGACCTCGGCACCGAGATCATCGAAGAGCACGGCACCGCCAAGTCATGGCAGAGCGCCTCGATGACATCGCTCTCCGGTCACCACTCATTTCAGGACGCCCTCTACGCCCTCACCGGCGGCAAGTGCGTCATCAACCGCTCCGGCAAGTTCAACTCGCCCATGTTCGCCGACCTCTGCTTCCGGCCGTCCTCCACGGGTAACTTCAAATTCAAGACCTGGCTGGAAAGCGCCTTCCGCCTCCTGCGCACCTACATGCAGGCGCTCCCCGGCGCCACCGGCTCGCGCGAGCGCGACAACGGCCGCGAGGAAACCTACGGCATCCGCCTTGCCGAGAAAGGCCTGCTTTCCGCCATCTATCAGACCGTCGATCCCGGCACGCGGGAATTCCTCCGCGGGCACATCCGCCACGAGCTGCTCGATCTCGCCACTTTCCATCAGCTCATCCTCGCCGTCTATCGGGCCGTCAACGCCCGCACCAGGCACGCGCTCGAAGGCTGGAACCAATGCGGCTTCACCATTCCCCTCTGGCGGCCGAACGAGAAATCCGGGACCTGGTTCACCCGGGAGGAACTCGCCGCCATCCAAGACCCCGAGGAAAAGCGCCTCCTGCTCAAGCGCATCAATGCCAACCGCGACCTCCTCATGAAAGAGGATCGCATGTCGCCCGGCATGGCCTTGGAAATCGAACTCGCCCGCGATGCCAAACACATCGCCAAGCTCAAGGATGAGTTCGTCGGCCTGCTGCTTCCCACCGATTGGGCGCTGCGCAAGACCATCGCCTCCAACCATTGCTTCACCCTCCCGAATCCGCTCTGGCCGGATACCGAGGAAACCTACGTCGCCTCGTGGGATCACAAGGACATGCAGGTCACGCTCGATGCCGGGAAACAGATCCTCGTCTATCACAATCCCTTCTCCGGAGGCCGCGCCCAGATCCACGACCTGAACGGCTCCTACATCACCACGCTCTTCCCCACCGTCCGCGCCGAGCCCTTCCGCCAGGACAAGACGCTCATCCAGCTCCGCACCCGCGCCGCCGTCAAATCCGGCCACGAAGCCCACCTCAAGGCCCGCCTCGCGGACATCGCCGCCAACCGCGTCGCCGCCCGCGATCACAACAAGACCCTCCTCGACCTCACCAGGGAGGACCGCCAGCGCTCTGCAAACGCCGCGCGGGACGTCCGCAGCGCCGATGCGGCCCGCTCATTCGCCACCCACGGCCAAGCCGCTGACGAGGCTCTTTCCCACATCGAGACCATTCGGGATTACACCCACACCGACGATCTCGACTTCTGATTCACCACCCATTCACCACCACCCATAACCATGCCAGGCAAATACCCGACCAACCGCGAACTCGCCGCCGCCCTCATCGCCCTGCGCACCGAGAAAGGCCTCACCAACAAGAAGCTCGCCGCCCTGCTGGGCATCAACGGCGTCACCGAGACCTTCCTCAGCAAATACATCAACGACAAGCTCGACCGCGAGGTGCCCGAGTTCGAGGCCGTCGCCCTGGACATCGTCCGCTCCATCCGCGAGCGCATGTCGTTCGCCGCCTCCATCTATCAGACATCCGTCGTTCGCAAGATGGGCAACGTCCTGCACCTCATCCGCAAGACCGGAGACTTCGCCGCGCTCACCTCACCGGCCGGCAATGGCAAGACCTCTGCCGTCCGCCATTTCGGAGCCGAGAACCCGTCCGCCATTTGCATCAACCTCAACGCCACCACCCGCGATGCGTCGAAGG
>CAZKQK010000045.1:0-30400 GCA_964554865.1 uncultured Luteolibacter sp.
ATCCCTGCCCACGCCCTGATTCCCCGGAATCAGCCTTATCTACGCACCATTCGAACCGGACCTGATGCTCGTTTCCCTCTTCGTCGGGTATTCGACTCAGCTCCGGGGGTGGGGAGAGCAAGCGGAGATTTTTTCCCCGCGCGAAAGTCCGGAAAATTCCGAGTTCCTCTTGGTAATGGGTAGAACCTCCCTGAATTCGCGCAACTGCTTCACAGCGGCGTCGTAGCTCGTCAGCGCATGCTTCAAGCGTGATTCGCGGAGTTGGCTCGCCAAATTCATGCGCGGACATTCGGGTGGAAAGGTTGCGAATTCAAGGATGATTTGAAAAGGCTTTGAACCGTAAGGATCCGATCGGATATCGCAATCGGGAGGGCGGGGGATGGAGAAATGGAATCCGGCGGAATAACCTGCGGTGGCAAATGCGCCTTGGCCTTAGAAATACCGGTTCCGCAAATGGGCGAGATAGTCGGTGGCGGATGGTTCGGCGCCGGTGGCCAGTTTTATCAGCACCGGAGGATCGTATATGGCTCCGTGGCGGTGGATGTTTTCCCGGAGCCAGGCGAGGAGCGGCTTGTAGTCCGCGCGGTCGCAAGCTGAAGCGATGGCCGGATCACGCCTCGCGGCCGCGAAGATTTGGGCGGCGTTGAGGTTTCCCAGCGAGTAGGTGGCGAAGTATCCCAGACCGCCCATGGACCAATGGATGTCCTGGAGGCAACCCTCGCGGTCGCATGAGGGAGTGAAGCCGAACAACTCGCGAAACCCGTCATTCCATGCGGCGGGCACATCGTTTGCCGCCAGTTCGCCGCGCAGCATGCGGCGCTCGAGCCCGAAGCGAAGCAGGATGTGGAGGTCGTAGGTGGCCTCGTCCGCCTCCACCCGTATCGGCGAAAACCCGGCGCGCCGGAGGTGGGCGAGAAAGTCATCGAGTGGAAATTCCGAGAGTTGGGGAAAAATCCCGATAACCACCGGATACCAATGATTCCAAAACTCCCGCGAACGCCCGATGTGGTTTTCCCAGAGCCGGGACTGCGATTCATGGATGCCGAGGGAAACCGATGATCCCGAAGGCAGGCCGAAATCGTCCGCCGGCAGTCCCTGCTCATACATGCCGTGTCCCGCCTCGTGCAACACGCCGAAGAGCGATGAGGTGAAATCGCTTTCGTCATACCGCGTGGTGAGTCGCACGTCGCCGGGGCCCAGCGTGGTGCAGAACGGATGCGTGGTGGTGTCGGTCCGCCCGGCGTTGAAGTCGAATCCGACGGACCCGGCGACCATGGCATTCAGCTTTTGCTGTCCTTCCACCGGATAGGGACCGGAGGGCAGGGGACTTGCGCGGCGGGAGGACTTTTCCACGGCCCCGGCGGCGGTTTCCCGCAGTTCTCCGCGGATCGAATCGAACAAGGCGGCAACGGCTGCGGTCGAGGTTCCGCGTTCGTATTTTTCCAACAGGGCGTCGTAGGGCTCGCCTTCGTAGCCCCAGAGATCCGCCTTTTCCCGCGCGATCTCTAACAAGGTTTCCAGGTGCGGGGCGAAGGAGGCGAAATCCGAGCGTTTGCGAGCATCCGCCCAAGCGTGCTTGGCGTGCGAGGTGGCGGAGGATTCGCGGGCGACCAACTCGACGGGCAGCTTGCGCGCGCGGTCGAACTGCCGCCGCAGCTCGCGCAGGTTGGCGGTGAGTTTCGGGTCAGTGCCGGAGTCATCCGCCTCGGCGGTTTCGAGCGATTTCCGCCAGTCGTCCGAAGTCGCGATTTCGTGGGCTCGGGCGGAGAGCCACGAAAGTTGCGCGGCGCGGTAGGCGACACCGGCGGGTGGCAGATGGGTTTCCTGGTCCCAACCGATGACAGATGCGGTGGAGCGCACCAGGGCGTGCTCGCGTGCTTTTTCGAAAATCGACATGCGTTCTTGTGGCCGATCCACAGCAACGGGCAAAGCCGGAATTCGGAAATTCGGAGTCAGACGGAGGATTCGCGCGTGAACACGCGCTCGAAGACGAACCACTGGTTCCAGTGCGATCTGGCCATGCGGAAAATGGGCTCCGCCCACAGTTTGGCGGTCTCGGTTTCGTCGCCCTTGCGGCGCGGCGGCAGGTCGATCTCCGGCATCACGGTGACGCGGTAGCGCCGCCAGCCATCGCGGGTGATGAAGACCGGATAGCAGGGTGCGCCGGTCGCACGGGCCAGATAAAGCGGTCCCTTCGGCAAGCGCATCCGCAGTCCCGCCCCGACATCGACCTCCATCGGCGAGACATCGAAGACGACCCGGTCGCCCTGCACCGCGACGATGTCTCCGGCTGCGATGAGACGCGCCAACTCCACGCCTAACAGTCCTCCGTCCGTATTGTAGTGGGTGCGAAAACCCGGATAGCGCCGCTCGCGGGCCCTGATTTCCCGCTCGCGGATCACCTGTGTCTCCGGCTCGCGCTCGGGAGCGCGCACGGTGTGCAGCGTGCGGTTGAAACGCGAGGCGAACAGGGGAGCCGCCAGGTCATAGTTTCCCATGTGCGCCGTTAGAATCACACAACCACCGGCCGAGGAATTGATCCGGTCAACCGTTTTCAGTCCGTCGATCACCCAGTCCACTCCGCCGCTACCGGTTTCGAAACGAAGCGCGTCCACAATCGTCCCGGCGAAATTCCAAAAAACCCGCCATGCTCCAAGCAAGCGGTGCCGGCCGCTCCAATCGGGAAACAGCTCCCCGAGATTCGCGACAACCGCCCGCCGTTGCGGTGCCGCGATGAGGAAAAACAACATCGTCCACACCCCGATCAGCACCGGCTCGAGAAACCACGGCACCACCCGGAGAACCAAACGCAGGAAACGGGGCGGCAGATCCCCGAAAGCCCCAAGGCGGGCAAGCCGGTGCGCGGGAGTTTGCATGGGCTCAGTCCTTGCCATTCGGCACAAACCCCGCGTCTTCGGAGAGTTTCGCACCGGCCACGGCGAGATTGGCCAGCTCATCGCAACGCTCGTTTTCCCGATGCCCGGCGTGCCCCTTCACCCAGTGCCAATGAACCCGGTGTGGGCCCATCGCGGCGTCGAGCCTCTGCCACAGATCCTTGTTTTTGACCGGTTTTCTGTCCGTTTTCACCCAGCCGCTCCGTTTCCAGCCATCGATCCAGCGCCGGGTGACCGCGTTGATCAGGTATTGGGAATCCGAGTGGATCTCCACCTCGCATGATTCCTTGAGCAATTCGAGCGCGACGACTGCTGCCAGGATTTCCATTCGGTTGTTGGTGGTGAGCCGGTAAGCTGCGGCCACTTCCTTGCGATGTCCGCCACAGACCAGCACCGCCGCGCAGGCGCCACGACCGGGGTTTCCCTTGCAGGCACCATCGGTGTGGATGGTTACTTTCTTCATTCGGAATAAATTGAAAATCAGATATTTATGGAAATTCATCATCCCGCGGCGGTCTCGCCGCAGCATAAACCGGAGCCGACAACAGATCTCATGGTAAGAACCGACCGATCTTCATGACTATTGGAATTCTTGATCAATTCGCTTAACTCGCTATGAATGAGAAGGATTCGAATTTTTATCCAAAAAATGAAGATTAAAGAATTTCATCCATCTCCCTCGGCTCCAAAAAACCCAAATCCACCAGAAACTGATCCGCCGCGTTGGTTGTCAGCTCGAAGTTCCGGTGGCTTACGTTGAAGTTGAAGAAACTGTGATCCGCTTTCTCGAATTCGACGAGTTCGCAGGAATTGCCCCAGAACCGGACCTTTCGCCGGAAGCGTTGCACCTCGTCGAATGGAGTGATCCGGTCGGCCTTGCCGTGAAACATGATCATCGGCGGCAGTTTCCGCCGGATCAAACGAAGCGGGGAAAGTTTCGCCGCCGTGGCCAAGTCCGGAAAGCGGCCGGCGGCAGGGGACTTGCCGGAAGTGTTGACCGGCGAGCTGAACAGGATCATCGCCTGGGCGTGGCAATCCAGGCCATCCACCGGCGGGAGATGCTTGGATTTGGGCATCGAGGTGAGCATCGCCAGCAGTGATCCGCCGCCGGCTCCGCCCACTACCACCTGGTCCGGGTTGGTTTCGAAGGTGTCCGAGTTGTGCCGGAGCCAGCGAATGAGGTCGCGGGCGTCTTCGACGGCTTCCGCCGGACCGGTGCCATTGCGGGAAGCCACCCGGGTTTCCGCAGCGACTGCGACCGCTCCGCGGCTGGCAAAATGAAGGCATTGCGGAACAAACTGGGTGGGCATCGGTGTGTCCCAGAAGCCGCTGTGGAAGAAAACCACCAGCGGACGCGGCCCGGCGGCCGGTTTCTGCGGGAAAAACACATGCGCCTGCACTTGGCCCTGCGGACGCTCCTGATAGACGTAGGTGGCCGCATCCTTGAGAATCTCACGATCCCTTGCTTCGCCGATCGGCGCGACTTTTCTGAGAATACTGCTCATTCCGGGGGTGGTGGCCGCCGCGCCTGCCGCGCGGCCCGGAATTTGTTTGTTGTGAAACCGGGCCGCTTGTCCAATCGTTTCGCGCATGAATCGAATGATTTGTGTCGCCGTCATGGCTCTCGCCGGAGCCGCCGCAGCCCAGGAGGATTTGCGCCCGGCGCTCGAAGCCACCTACAATTCCTGGCGCACCGCCATCATCCGCAAGGATGCCACCGCCTGGCAACGGATCACCGCTCCACACCGCCGGATCGAGGTGAAAAACCGTATCGTCTCGGAGAGAAAGGCGTTCCCGGCGTCGGTTTTCGACCTTCCCGCACCTCCACCAACGATTGCCGGCCTTCGGCTTCTCACCGCACAGGCCAAAGGGCCGACCGCAAAAGCGGCCTACTTCGGCAAAATCGACTTCGGGGTGGGTGGCACACCGACCGATAACCTTCTCGTGCTCTCATTCATCCGCGGCGCAGGCGGCTGGCTATACGACCGGGCCGATTTCGTAAACCTGGCCGCGCTGCCCGAAGTGCGGCGCGAACTTGCCGCCGGAAACCTCAATTACCTCAAGGAAACCCCGGAAGCCCAGCCAAGCGGAATCGTGCCGCCGACCCCAATCGAGTGCGCTCCGGCCAAATACATCGCCAAAGTCTACGTTTTCTGTCCGGGACGCGAAGTCCAGGTGCAGGTGAACAAGATCAGCCGCCACCGCTTCGCCAACGCCAAAGAGGCGGAAATCGTCATCGGAGGAGCGAAAGACGGCCCCAACGAAGTCCAATTCACGACCCGGAAACTCGAAGGCGGAACCGGCAAGGAGGCGATGACGATCCGGGTTTACCTGATGTCGCAAACCCCGGGCGTGAAACCGATCAAGATTTACGAATACCTCGTCGCGGAAAACGCCGACGTCAAACCGGTCTCCACCGAGTCCTTCGTCGTCGACGCCGCCACCGTGGCGAAACTCAACGGGCGCTGAACCCGCCGCCGCGACATTTCAAGTTAGTCCGGGAGGGTTATGGACGCCACTGGTGAGATGGACTGCCGCTTGCGGGCCAGTTTGATCTCTTGCACCGGCGCCGTGCGGCCCTTTTTGATGATGCCGTGAAGCAGGATGATTTCCTCCTGATGGACGATGAAGAAGACCCGGGCGATCCGATCACCCAGCGATGACCGGATTTCCCAAAGACCTTGTCCCATGGAGTCAACCAACGGCTTGCCGACCGGCCAAGCCCACTGGACGGAAAGGCTTTTTCCGATTTCTGGAACCGCTCCGATTCCGCATTACACACAGTAGCCTAAGAATCAGCTTGTTACAGCGGAAACTTTTTAGGAGCGGGGGAGGGTTGAGGACGTGTGTCCTTGAACTTTCGCGAACGTTCGAAACGGTAGGTGATGACGTCTTTTCGTCCATACCAGCGGTCGCGGCCGACCTGAAAAAAAGTGATCCAACCACGCTCGGAAGCCTGATAAACGCCTTGGGTAGTCATCCGAAGCTTAAGCGCTGCAATGCCGGCCGGATAGCATCCGAGTTGTTGATCGAGGAACCTTTCCCAACCGGCCAGCTGCAATTCTTGCTTTGGAGAAATCTTTCGTTCCCAAGTCTTCCTAAGTTTCGGTGATTTTTCCATATTCTTAGACTTTTAGATGGCAGGAAAAAAGCGGAGCCGAGACCTTCGGAAAAGTGGAAAACCGCCCGCAGTCGGCCCGCAATGACGTTATTGCGAAGACGCTAAAATTTGCTTCCCCCCTTCCGTTTACTCCCCCTTTCCCCCCCCAAAGCAAACCCGAGAACGGGACCGAGGGAAAGAACAAAAACGAAGATCCCGGAGCACGCGAACAACGGCCCCGGACCTGCGAAGCGAGAACCCGCGAAACAACGGCCCGCGAATGACTGCAAAGCGCAGTGTGCGGCCCCGGCCTCGTCTGTCGCTGCCGCTAGGCCGCTTCGGCAAAGCCCACGGCGAGAATCAGCCCAAAGGCTCGCGGCATCAAAGTGTGCACCCTCCGGGCTGCAACGCCCCCCCAAAAATCACTAAACGGCAAAACGCACCAGCCAAGGCGGCACCACATGAACAAGCTCCGAGTCAGGGTAACAACCCAAAATAACCCCAAAGCTATCACAGGCAAAAGCGCAAGGCGCGAAACTCGAAAAATGCCCATGCCTACCAACCACTTTAACCAAATTACTGACACTGCAATAAGACACCTCCCGTACCAACCATGAATCAGGCATCCCCACGCTATGGGAAAAACAAAGGTCCCCAAGCATGGCAAGCTTCTGGAGCTTTCTCACATAATCAGTTATCTCCGCAACATGCGGAGCCGTAACGTCA
Organism: uncultured Luteolibacter sp.; assembly: GCA_964554865.1. GTDB lineage: Bacteria > Verrucomicrobiota > Verrucomicrobiia > Verrucomicrobiales > Akkermansiaceae > Luteolibacter. The sequence goes on from CAZKQK010000045.1 coordinate 6,721, forward strand.
GCTACAAATCTTTCGGACATAAGACAAAGATATCATGTTACACGTGGAACGCAATAGATATATATACACGCGATCACGTAGTTCTGCTAGACAAATCAACGACGAGCGGGATGGCCACGGATAAAAGTCTTTTCCTGCGTCTCCCACCCCTTAGGAGGCAGCAGCGGGAACTCCGAATCAAGGTAAATATCAGCCGCATCAGAAGGGATAGTAAGTGGAACAGGCTGGACAGGAGAGGGGAGAGCAAGGGACCCGACGGGAATCGCACGAGGAACATCAGCCGAGGTGGAGAGCACAACATAGAGGAAACCTTTTTGACGCTCGGAAACGTCCCGCAGCAAGCCCTTTTTGGCGACCAACCGATCAGAGGACACGCCACCCAAGACAACGGTCTGACCTATAGCAAGCTCGACTGTAGAAGCTACGCGCTGAGTCTCGATGACCGGGGCGGAAAGGCCACCACCCAAATTTACATTGCTACCGATAAGCCCGTTTTCCTGCTCAACCTTGAGGCGCACACGACCACGACCGAGAAAATCAGGCGTTACACGCAATTGCAAACCCACCTTGCGATAAGTAACACCCGACTGACTGACACCAGTCCCGGTCACAGACACAGTAGGCAAGGGCACTTCCGAAAGCGCTTGGACCTCGGAAACCTCGCCATGAGTAAGGACCAGATGAGGACGTTGCACGACATCGACGGCCGCACCATCGGCGATGACATTCAGAGCTGCAGCTATTTCATCGCCGCTCAGGTTCAAAGCCGCTCGACCCGCCCCCAGATCCAAACCGATATCCCCGCCCGTGATAGCCTTGATGGCGGCCGTCAAATCCCAGCCCCGCTGTATATTCCGATCCACGTAAACCGCCCACGTACGCACAGTACAAGACTCCGCAGCCAAATCAAGAGCCACCAGAGCATCGCACGCAGCGATAACATCGGCCTCCGATCCTCTCACCGCCACAGATCTAGTTGCAAAATCAGGGACAATCTGCACGCCAAGGCTAGCCATGGCTGTAGTAAGGTCAGGCGGCATCCTATCGGTAAACCGATGCACCCGGACGAAAACAGAAGCAGCCGCAGACGAGGACGGACCACCGACCGGAGCAACAAGCGGAGCCCCCGGAGACGCAGCAGCAAAGGGCGAAGGTACCGAGGCAGGCATATCTACCGCTGGACCGAGCGGACTCTGTGCCCCCGGATCAGGACCGACCTTAGAAACCGTCGATGACACGACAGCAGACAGCACGCCATCGCCATCCCGACGCCCCGTGGCGCCACGGACCGCATACCAGCCAATCAAACCTATAATGCCAAGGATCAAGATTGCACGCATTTGACCAATTACTTACGAGTGAAAGGGAGGAAACTGAAACCCCATCGTGCCCAAGAAACAACCCACTGACGGACGCCCGCACGCTTCAGACGAAGGGGATCGATCCTAGGGCGATCCTCGGCAAGTTTGGTCATTTCATCGTCCAAGAAGTCGCAGGTTTTGTAGCACGAAAAAAACTTAGGGTCATAAAACCGAACATTCCTCTGCAAAGTTTCGCCGGAACGCGTGTCACGGCGACAGACGAAAAAAAACCGGATCGGGCAATTTCCGAGAACTCCGAGAGGCAAATGGTTGGAAGGCACAATACGTTCTTCCCACTCAGCCAAAACCCGGAATTGACGCTCAAGGTTAGTGACTTCTTGTATGATAAAAGTGCAATCGACTCGCGCCTTGCGGGATTGGCTCAAAAAAGAAAGCAAATTGCGGTGTTCCGAACCCGTCTTTTGCCAGTCCCGTGAATTGAAGAAAAGATGGAGTTCATCCAAATAGACACGCACATTGCCTCGCTCGGTACCCCAAGGAATGCGCCTATGCCAATCCTTATCGCTCCGTAGATCGACGGGAAACCACTGCCTCGGATCGAGGATGCGCCCCCGCAAACGCAAAGCAAGATCGGCAAGAGGGTCCCACAGCAACGCAATATTTGTCGCGACAATCCGACCGGCGCAAAGATCATCGAAAATATCCATGACACAATAAAGCGTTTTACCTGCGCCGAGATCGCCAGAAATCAAACGTATCATATCAGTTAGAGACGGTTGGAAAGAACGACTTGACCCACCGGATGGCGATAACGGTCAGCCAAGCGACAGTGTAAACGCCCATAAGGTAAACAAATTCAGAGATAGGCAGAATGGCATTAGCATAAGCAACGTAATCAATAGCGGCCAAATTGACATTGCCCAATTCGTCCCAAGCTAAAGAAACGAGCTTCGTCACAGCCCAAGCCAAACCATCGGCGATAATTTTAGGCAAGAACCCGGTGATGAGCGACAATGCGCCGACAACAAGCCCCACACCCCGCGCATTGTCCGAAAGGAGTTGCAGGACGCGCCCAAAAAAGGTAACAGGCCAAGAAAACCAAACTAGCATTGTATTAAATGGTGATGCGCTTAAGAAGTGAATTGCCAAGCATAAGGGTAAGCATGAGCAAGAGAGCGTATCGACCGGCCTGCCACCACGGCGCGTTAAAATCAATCGTCCGGTTAATCGACCCATATTGGCCAAGCGACACGGCAAAAGTGTAGCTATTGGCGCGGGGGATGGTCCCTGAAGACAATAACCGAAAATTCTGCAGGGAATCCATCTTGCCTTTAAGCTTCCCCACAGAATCCTGATAGCTCGGCTGCACCGAAGGATGCACTTGCGCCTTGTCGCCGTTCCAAGGTGGAGGTCCGGGAATCAAAGCGTTCACATCGCCGGCATTCCCGCCGTCGCCGGGAAGTGTTGGAGCGACCGGCCCCCCACCGCCACCCCCCGGAGGACCGGGCACACCGGGTTCGGGATCCAGATTATCCGGAATCCCGTCATTGTCATCATCCGGATCGGATTGATCCGGCGTGCCGTCGCCGTCAGTATCAGGCCCCGGAAGGTTGTTGTTAAAAGGAAGATCCGGATCCGGATCGAACTCATTAAGAATACCATCACCATCCCGATCCGGATCTTCATGGTCCGGAATACCATCACCGTCCATGTCGTTATTATAATCCGGATGATCACTGTCCATATAATCCGGAATCCCGTCATTGTCATCGTCATCGTCCAAGTGATCCGGGATTCCGTCGCCGTCAGTGTCCGGATATTGGTCTTCATCCCAATCAGGATGATCGGGATCCTGTTCATCGGGAATACCGTCATTGTCGTCGTCCGGATCGACATCATCAGGGAAGCCGTCACCGTCGGAATCAGGCGGCAACATTGGATTGTCTATGACCGAGGCCACCAAATTAGTGCGATCGATGCGAACAGTAACGGATGGCAAATCAACCGTAATCCAATTCCAGGTCTCCGGAGCACCAACCACCGTCCCGGCAATATTGGTCGGGACAATCTGTAATTGCTCTGGAGTCGCGACCAAAGCCGCTTGAGACGTAGCACCCATCCTCACCCAAAGATACTTGTGTCCGGAAGTGAAAACCATCGTGCCCGGATTCTGCGGCCACGACCCCCGAGACGTCTCCCAAGATGTAACAGTCGTTACACTGTTAAGCTCGTAATAAGTCGTGCCATCCAAAGATGTATGGACCACACCGCCCGTGCCCACCTGCTCATAAAATAGATTGGCCCGCAAAGACAACCACTGGCCAGAAGACCGGGAATGGCCGTGCGAACCAATGTCAATACTGTCATACGTCGGTTGAGCAAAGAGCGACGACCCAGCAAAAAGGAAAATCAAAGCGATCCACGAAGAGCGTTGCATAACAAAGTGGCAGAAAGGATTGCGGCGATATAAGACAAAATTTCCCGGATGTCGGACAGGTTCCCGAGGATGATTTCAAACTGGCTGGAGTCCATGGCTCGCAAAAGTTCCCGCCCCCCCAAGACATGGAGAGACGGGATTCCGATCAGCCGACCGAACGCATACCACGACGGATAATGCGAGCAATCAGAAACAGAGCGCCAATAGCGAAACCAGCGGTAATGATGGTTTCCCCGTGGCCGAGCGCAGCCGTGATGGCATCGGTAGCGTCGCTAATGTCAAGTGCAGCTAGCATAGTCATTTTGTCTTTCTACTCAGGAAACCCGACTAATGGCACGCCTGATAATGGCACCCGCCGACAGGACCACGAACGCGACAACGTGGAGGATCATGGCATTACTATAGGTTTCCCAATTCACTTTTTTTTTGAATCGCGTGTTTTTTTACGCGGGCTGATGGCCGTAGCTCACCGAGGCCCGAGAGTCTCAAAAGTCCCAATCATAATCCATCTCGTCGTCCTCAACGTCCGGATCATCGCAATTATCGCCAAACGGCGATGCCGCAAATGCAGAAGCAAGAGGATTATGACAACCAGAGCAAAAATCCATCCCGGGCCGAAACTGGTGCAGTTCCATCCCACAATGAGGACATTCGGGAAAATCGCGATGGGCTTCGATCATGGCCGCTGTCAGTTATGGTTTTTATAAACAAGGAAAGGGCCTTTTTTGCCGGTCCTGCCCGCTGGCGCGGACAGGACCGGCAAAAAACGGCTATTTGGCCAAGTCGTAAGAGACCTTACCATTGTAAATGCGGGGTGTGACGACCTTGAGCCTAACTACCTCGTCCAGATCGAAACCGAAAAGCGCAGCTCCGGGGTCGGAATCGGCCGTTGCGTTCACTTCCACTTGGCTCTGTCCCATGGTCAAGGTCACGGTTTGCTGATAGAAGGAGTATTTCTTGCCCTTCTCGGATTGGCCCTCGCGATGGATGACCCCCGTCAGGTGTTCAACACGGCCGCAAACCGTGGTGCCGTAGTTGGCACGGGTTAACACTTCTGGAGTGATACCCTTTCCCGGCGAAGTTGTTGAGCCCGCCGAAGGGTTAGCCGGTTTGCCCGGTGCAGTTGCTGTAGCTTCCATGTATCTGTTTTGTTGGTTGTACGATTTAGAACCACGGTATCAGTGATATGGGACCCGCCCCCGATGGTGCAGGCATGTCCGTTTTCTATCGCCCAACAGTGATGGCGGACGAAATCCTCTCTTGAAGTTGCCAGGATGATCCGGCTGCTGCGAACATACTTGCCCGTATACTTGCGAGCGATGACTACTGCAGAGCGCTCTAGATCGTCCAAGTGTTGCCGAACAGGCCGAGGCAAGATTGACCATTGCGCAGGCTTAGACGGCCGGGATGGAGCTTTCGGGCCGATGTAAAAGTTGCTCGACGCCTGCCAAAACCTCGCACGGGAGAAGGTGCGCGGCTTGCTCCCATCCGCTGGCGCCTCATAGTGATCTAGGAACCATTCGGGGACGGAGTATGACTTATGATATCCCTGATCGTCCTCTTGATAAACACCCTTGAAAACATACTTGAATTGATAGCCGAAGGAACCGGTGGAGATGCGCCTACAGTTGACGCGGCCGAGGCCCCAGATCTCCGAAAGCGTGGCAAGTTGCAGATGCCCAAACCGAGCTTTGCGGTCAATGAGCAGATGCCAATGCGCCCACCCATTGCGCTGAAATTCCAGCTTCCAGCACCACCAGCAACCCCGAGGCCAGAGACCTTCGTTGCGGCCCGCTTCCAAAAACCGGCGAAGCTTGTCCTTGCCCGCGATGTAACCCGCGCAGGAATCGAATCCGAATCGCTCCGGATCCAAGGTGAGGGTAATGAACCGACGACCCTTGAGTTTCGGAAGGCCCTTGCGTTCGATTGCCCGCCGTTTCTTCCAGGTACCTTGAGGCGTGAACCAGTTCGGGCCGTCCTGAAATCTAACGTGAAGGACGCCCGGCCGGGTCTTATCGCGAACCGCTGGCACCCCTCGCGCACGGACGCGGCCGCTTTGCAAGGAACAGTTCTCAGATGCGTTAGCCAGATCGGACGCCCCGGCCGGACGAAGTCTGCGAAGCTTATAGGCCCGAGGATCGGGACGCGCTACGGAGCCCGGCGGAGGGCCGTCATTGTCGCTTCTGGAAATGGCAGATAAGATAATCATCGAAGGTGATTTGCCTTTCTAAGAAAGGAAATTCGAACTGATCCGAAAGGTTGAGGATCTTCCGAATGCGTGATTTGGGAGGTTGTCGCCACCGAGCCCAGAGTTCCAATTCCGGGTAACGATCCAAAGGCCCGGACCAATAGTTGCGGCATCTCGGCATGACTTATAAAGAGTTGAAAAACCATCAACCGGCCCGAGAGCCGAGCGCCTTTTGCGATGGATCGGGCCGGTTGCCCCGGTTGCTGTTGGAGAGTCAAAGGGACGTGCCTCACATCAAACGGAGATCCGAACGCCGCGGGCAAACCACAGCCCGACTGCGAGAGCAAATCGGCACACCTCATTCCCGCGACGTTGGATGCGACACGCCCGGTAGCATGGGCGTAAATGGAAAATGATTTGCCGAGGTGGCGGGCATGTCTGGTTTGTGTCTGGTTCAATTTGGGCTGCTACACCCGCGAACCTGCTACAGTCCGCGCCGCACTCGCGACAATCCACGACTAACCGGGTGGCACAACCCAAGTCAAACACTTTTTTCCGAAAAAGGAAAAATAAATTCGGCCAAGGCAACAGGATCATAAGTCCGGCGAGCCGCAACGCGCAGCAACTGGACGCCAGCGGAAGCAAAAGCCGATTCCTTGACCAGATCGCTTTTGCGAGCCGACTCGCGATCATGGCTGGAATCGTCCAGCTCAATCACGCAATAGACCGAAAGGTCAGATTGCCGACAGACGACAAAATCGGCATGCTTAGCCGAAATTCGATTAAAGGCCGCATACCAATCGGACCCCCGATGGTTCGGCATCAACAAATCAGCAACGCGCACCTTTGGAAAAATGGTGAATCCCACAGGACAAACCAACTGGAGTACACCAAAAAAAGAGCGCTCGGCAGGGGTGAAAAGTCGTTTCGGAGCGTAGGAATAGACGCGTGGAGAGGTTCGCAAGAACCAAGTGAAAAACGTCAAACATCCTCGATTCCGGCGCATGTGGGAAAAAATGCTCCCGGTGGGTAGCAGACCACCGGGAGCGGGAGCTTTGCGAACCAGACAGTACGCGGAAAGCTGGCGGCAGGATAGCCCCAGAAAAGCGGATTTCAAGAAAATCCTGTCAATATCTTTAATTCCGCATTACACACATTGTCACAAGTTGTATTGAGGGCGGAACCGGGCGGGCAATCCCGGCCATGCGATACTTTGAAGACAGGCACACGCACCTGAAACGCTCTCTCGTGCGAACCGGAAAACCATGGATTTCCACCATCGACTTTCAAGGATCACCTGACAGCCTCCCGCCATGATTCGCCCGACTTGTTTGATGTTTGCCGCCGCTCTGGTTCTTTCTGTTTCCGCGTCTGCTGCGGAGGAAGCTCCGGCTGAAAACCCCGCCAAGGACCATGAGCAAAAACCTGTTGAACCTGTCTCGCGCGAGCACTCGGTCGAAATCGCCGGAAAACGCGTCCCTTACAAGGTCACCACCGGAAAACTCCAACTCAAAACCGAGGACGGCAAGGCGCGCGCATCGATTTTCCACACCTCCTACATCCGCACCGACGCGAAGGATTCCGCCTCGCGACCGGTCATGTTTGCCTTCAACGGCGGCCCCGGTTCGTCCGCCGTTTGGCTGCACATCGGAGTCCTCGGGCCGAAAATCATCGAACTGCCCGGCGATGGCACCACCGCGCCGCAGCCGCCTGTCCGTGTGAAGGACAATCCGCTGAGTATCCTGGACGTCTGTGATCTGGTCTTCGTTGATCCCGTTTCCACCGGCTACTCGCGCGCGGAAAAAGAGTCGAAACCCGAGGATTTCCACGGGCTCGACGAGGATGTCGAGTCCGTCTCCGACTTCATCCGCCGCTGGATCACCGAAAACGACCGTTGGGCCTCGCCCAAATACCTGTTGGGCGAATCCTACGGCGGCATCCGGGTGGCCGGGCTTTCACAGCATCTTCAGTCGCGCTACGGCATGAGCCTCAATGGCGTCGTCCTGCTCTCCTCCTTGCTCGATTTCGCCACTCTCGGGGCCGCTCCGGGAAACGACCTGCCCTACCTGGTGTTCCTTCCCGGCTACACCGGCACGGCCCATTTCCACGGCAAGATCAAGGGCGATCGCGACGCCCTGGTGCGAGAATCCGCCGACTTCGCGTTTGGCGAATACGCCTCCGCGCTTCTGAAAGGATCCGATCTCGATCAGCCGACCCGTGAAAAACTCGCCGCCCGGCTGGAGCAATTCTCGGGAATCCCGGCCGACACCTGGCTCAAAAACAAACTGCGCATCGATCCCACGTTTTTCCGCGCCGAATTGCTCCGCGCCGAGCGCAAGGTCATCGGCCGCTTCGACGCCCGCGTGGCTTGGGACACCGCCGACTCATCCGCCCGCTCCGCCAACTACGATCCCTCATACTCACTCGCCTACGGCGCGTTTGCCACCGCCATGATGGACTATCTCGGCCGTGACCTCGGCTACAAGGAGGACCGGCCCTACGAAATCCTCACCGGCAAGGTGCATCCGTGGAAATGGGGCGCGGAAAACCAAATCGTCAACGTCGGCCCCCGCCTCGCCGTGGCCATGCGGGACAATCCGAACCTCAAGGTTCTGGTCATGGGCGGATACACCGATCTTGCCACCCCACCCGAGGGCGTGGCCCATTCGCTGCGCCACCTTCCCGATCTCCCTCCCGGCGCCCGGGAAAACATCAGCACGACATGGTACGATGGCGGTCACATGTTTTATCTCAATCCGTCCGATCTCGTGAAGACCCGCAAGGATCTGCTCGACTTCCTGGGCGAACCCAAACGCTGATTGGTCATGGAAACGGAATACGGCCAGCCCCCTCCTCCGCCGGGTCCCGCCGCCACGCCTCCACCCTGTCCGCCATCCCTCGCGCCGCCGGTTCACATGCCACAGCCCGCCGATGAGGAGCGCACCATGGCGATGCTTTGCCACCTGCTTGGCATCTTCACCGGGTTTCTCGGCCCCATGGTGCTCTGGCTGGTCAGGAAGGACCAAAGCTCCTTCGTTGACCATCACGGGCGCGAATCGCTCAACTTCCAAATCACCCTCACCCTCGTGATGCTTGGCCTTGGGGGGCTGACATTCTTTCTGATATTCCTCATCGTCGGACTGCTGCTGGTCCCCGTGCTTATCGCCATACCTTTCGTCGGACTGGTCCTCGAAATCCTGGCCGCCGTGGCCGCCCAACGGGGCGATTGGCATCGATATCCATTCAATATCAGGCTGGTCTGAAACAAATCCCCATCGGGCGGCAAAGGACGGGCGGGCGCGGGCAATGTACAATCTTGCGGATTCCGCAATTTTCATTTCGATAATCCGAAGTTTGGCATCCCACGCGCTTCCGCCCGCCGGACATGGTGGTTTCCGCATTCCTACAGCGCCGCACTTCCATCCGCTTGGGATTTGTCCCGTTGAGCGATTGCGCGCCAATCGCCGTGGCGAACGAAACCGGAATCTTCGGCAAATACGGCCTTGATGTCATCCTGTCCAAGGAAGACGGCTGGGCCTGTGTTCGCCACAAGATCTATCATGGAAATCTGGATGCCGCCCAGTCGATCGCGGGAATGGCCTTCGCCCTCGGCCTGGGTTTCGGCGAGTTGAAATGCGAGGTTGCCGTGCCCCTCATCCTGAACCTCCGGGGAAACGCGATCACCTTGTCCAATGAAATCACGCCCGACATCATCGGCCAGGACAACGGATTGCGCGATTTCCTCGACTCGTCGTGGCGGAAGGGGCGGCCATTCACCCTGGCCGCCACCCATCGCTTTTCTTCCCACAACATACTGCTTCACACCTGGCTGCGTGGCCACGGGCTGACATCTCCCACAGATGCCGGAATCGTCTTTCTTTCCCCCCACCTCATGCCCGGCCAGCTCAAGGCCGGACAAATCGACGGATACTGCGTCGGCGAGCCCTGGAACTCCGAAGCCATCCTGGCCGGCGACGGCTGGTGCCCGGTCAGCTCCGGAGAACTGTCGAAAGGGCACCCTGAAAAGGTCCTGCTGGTTTCCGGACGCTATCTGCGCGAGTGCCGCGATCAGACGGTTGCCCTCGTCGCCGCATTGTTGGAAGCCTGTCGTCTTTGCCAGGATCCGGCGTTCCGCTCCGATCTTGTCTCGATACTGGCCATGGAATCCTACACCGGAGCCAGTCCCGATGTGCTCAGAAACAGCCTCGATGGCAGCCCGCGCCCGGCCGACACCACCTCTGACACCCCGTTTCATGTCTTCCACGGCGAAACGGTCAACCGCCCGACCGTGGAAAAGGCCTCATGGGTATTGGCCGGACTGCGAAACATCGGCGCACTCCCGAATATCACCGCAGGCTCCCTGTCCCGGATCTATCGCGAAGACGTATATCGCACCGCGCTAAACTGCATCGCCGGAGCGTAGTCGGGACCGGAGCGATCACGAAGCCCCGTCCCATGTCCCTCAATACACGGAAACCGGATTTCACGCCAAGTCCATGACATCGAATGACTTACGGCCTGTTTGGCTTACCGCTTGATTATTTAAGTTTCCCGAAATAATCTGCGGCTCCATCCAAGAGCATGTCGAAGCGCCGCAGCAGTGACCGGAAGCGGAAGCCGTTGACCAACCAACGGCGGGGCAAACCGTGGTTCGAGCCATTCCGTTCGGCCAACCGTCGTGCGCACGAAACCGCGAACCGCAGGAGCGGCAAGCGGGAAATGAAATCGGTCCGGGCGGCGATCGCTGCGGCGGACATGGATTGCGATGTCGAACCGGCGCAGTGGACTCGGCGTCTCGTGCGGTGCGTCGTGGGGCTGCTGCTGCTGCCTTTTTGCTGGGTGACCACCTGGACGCTGCTCTCGCGCTTTTCCCACGCCACGGTCGAACAGGGTTTCTGGCAGACCACGGAGTTCTGGTATTTCGCGGTGGGCGCACTGCTCATGGGGTCATGGTTTGCCTTCGGGCTGGCGAGGACCACGTTTCTCTTCGTCTACGTGTTGGGCCACGAACTGACACACGCGGTGTTTGTCATCCTCTTCCGAGGACGGATCGGCGAGTTCAAGGTCACGCGAAACGGCGGCTACATCACCACCAACAAGACCAACCTGTTCATCGCGCTGTCGCCCTATTTCGTACCCTTCTGGTCGGTGATGGCGGCGGCGTTTTTCGGCATCGCGCGGATCGCCTTCAAACTCGATCCGGCCTGGGACCGGGCGCTTTACCTGCTGATGGGAATCACCTGGACATTCCACATGATCTGGACGGTGTGGATGCTGCCCCGCGACCAACCCGACCTGCGCGACAACGGCACCTTTCTGTCACTGGTGATCATCTATCTGGCAAACGTGCTCGCGCTCGCGGGTCTGCTTTGCCTCGCGGAAGAATCGCCGATGGCAAACGCGCTCGAATTCATCCGGGAATGGATTCGCCACGCCGCGACGTGGACGGATGCCGCATGGCGCTGGATGGTGGAAGTCGTGAGCGGTATCAGAATCGCCGGCGGTTTGCCGTGACGATGTCACAGGATCGATCCCGGCGCATAGCGGGCCGCCGCAGGGTGGGCCGCCTCAAGCTCCCTGACGGCTACGGCGAATGCGTCCACCTGGGCCTTGGCCGCGCCGGATTCGCTGTCGCCGCGCGCGATGATCGCATCGAGCGAATCCCTGGACAAACCGAGGCGGGTATCCGCAGCCAAACGATCTGTCAGATTGTTGCGGTCGATCGCACCGGAGCGCAGATCGTTAACCGTGGCCACGGCGTGTTCCTTGATCGCCTTGTGTGCCGTTTCCCTCCCCACCCCGGCCTTCACCGCCTCCATCATGATGGTGGTGGTCATCAGGAACGGCAGGTAGTGGCGGGTTTCCGCATTGATGACGGCCTGGTAGGCGTCCATCTGGTCGAGGATGGTCAGGAAGGTTTCAAACAGGCCATCGATGGCGAAAAAAGCGTCGGGCAGCATGATGCGGCGCACCACCGAGCAGGAAACATCCCCCTCGTTCCATTGGTCGCCCGCCAGACCGGCGGCCATGGCGAGATAGCCCTTGAGGATCACATGGAAACCGTTCACCCGCTCGCAGGAACGCGAGTTCATTTTGTGAGGCATGGCGCTTGAGCCAGTCTGCCCGGAAGCAAAGCCCTCGCTGGCGGTCTCGTGCCCGGCCATCAGGCGGAGCGTCCGGCAAAACGATGATGGCCCGGAGCATAGGTCCGTCAGGGCCGCGACCACCCGGAAATCCAGCGACCTCGGATAGACCTGGCCGACATTCGTCCACACCGCCGGCATGCCGAGGTGGGCAACCACGCGTTTTTCCAGCTCCGCCACCTTCGCGGAATCGCCTTCGAAAAGGGACAATTGGTCCATTTGCGTTCCGACCGCCCCCTTGAGGCCGCGCACCTGATAGGCCGCGATCACCGATTCCAACGCGGCCAGCCCGCCTAACAGCTCTTCGCCGAACATCGCCACCCGCTTGCCAAGCGTGGTCGGCTGGGCGGCGACGTTGTGGGTGCGCGCGGTGAGAATCAGATCGCTCCACTGCTCGGAGCGCTCCCGCATGCGGCGCAGCGCGGCGACGGTCTTGTCCCGGACGACGAGCAGCGACCGGTAAACCTGGAGCTGCTCCACGTTTTCCGTGAGATCGCGCGAGGTCATGCCCTTGTGGACCTGTTCGTAACCGGCCAGGCCGTTGAACTCCTCGATGCGCGCCTTCACGTCGTGCCGCGTGATCCGCTCGCGGGCCATAATCGATCCGGTGTCCACGTTTTCCATCGACGCCTCATAGGCGTCGATGGCCTCCGCCGGGATATCCAGCCCGAGATCCCTCTGGGCCTTCATCACGGCGATCCAAAACTCGCGCTCCAGCACGATCCGCCCTTCGGCGGACCAGATCGAGGAAACGGCGGAAGAAGCGTAGCGTTCGGCGAGGACGTTGGGAATCACGCGCGGACTGTGGGTGCCCGCCCCAGCGGTTTCAAACCCGAAAACCGTCACGCAGGTTTGTCACCGCCGAGAATCCGCGCGACCAGTCCCGATTCCATCAGTGACGCCATCCCGGCAGCCTGCCGTTCCACGATTCCCGCTTCCCTGTCTCCGAAGGGGCCGCCCTCCCCCAGACGGACCGCGGTCAACACCCCATAGACACGTTCCCGTATCCGGAAGGGCACGGCAATCATGCTGCGCGTGGACTTTCCAAGCGCGGCATCGATCGCGGGGGAATGACTGCGGTGGGAATCCGCCGCATCCACCCGGATGGTTTCCGATGTGGCCAGTGCCAGGCTTATGATTCCCGAAACCAGGGGTTGGCGCTTTCCGGCGATCTCGGGTTCGAGCGGATTGAAGACCGCCTCAAGCAAGGCCTCGCCCGGGCATCGCCACCACAGGGTTCCGCCATCCGCGCCGATCGACCGCAGGCAATCCGCGAACAAGTCCGCCATCAGCGGAGTAAGCAACTCGGACATCTCGGCGGGTCTCAGGATTTCAAGCGAACCCATCACATGATCGGCAAGCCTCGCACCCACTCCGGCCAACGCCGGATCCCGGACAAAAACCGCCCGCTTTCCTTCCGTCCGGTTGAGAAGTTGCGCGAAAAACTCCAGTGCCTTGGCATTCCGGCACATCAGGGCGACCACTTCGGTGCGCTCTCCGCGTTCCATTCCCCCTTCCGCCAGACGACGCAGCGCCTCGGTATCGGCGGTTCCCAACACCGAGAACGCACCGCCTAACAGAATCGAGGGATTTCCCTGCAAGGCCTTCTGCAAGGTGCCGATATCCGGTTCGACACCGGACTCCGTCGCGCGTTTCTCCGCCGTGGATCGGATCAACGCCATCGCCTCCTTGATCCGGCGCGAAGTCTGCGCCTCATGATGGCCCCAAACCGACGACAACACCCGCTGGTCCACACCATGCAGGCCCTTCAGACGAAGGAACACCAACCCTTCGGGACAATCCGACATCGCGGCATCCACCCCTTCGGCCAGAGCCTTTTCGAGCGCCTCCAGTTCCGCCCGGTCGGATCCCAAAGCCCCGCCACCCGCCTCCGCTTCGGTGATCGCCCGCGAGTCACTGTCCACCTGCATCCCCGCGTCCCTCGAATCCCACCACGTCTTCAAACGGTTGTGGGCCACCGTCCGCAGAAACGCCTCAAGATTGTCATCACCCTGCCATTTCTCCAGCAACGAAGGCGTTCTGGCAAAACAATCGGACAACACCTGGCTGGCGATCTCCACCGCCTTCTCCCGCGACCGCCCATCCGTGCCTCCGCATTGCGCCAGCAGATGCCCCTCCAGTTTTTTCCGAAACCGCTCCTGAAGCTCACCCAGCGCCGCCACACCGGTGATGATGCGATCAGCCAAATTGCGGTCGGTGCCGCGCTCCAACGGATTTTCCATGGAACTGATAGACACCGGAGCAGGCTCCGGGTGTCAAGTTTTCGATGGATTTCCGCGCGGGTTGTCATTCCGGAGACTCGACCGCCACCCGGCGGAAACCGGAACCATACGGAGGTGCGGGATCGGTCAGTTCGAGCTTGTCCGGATTCGGTGGCCGGCTCCGCTGCACGCTGCAACTTGCAGGGCCGGCCTGGAACGGTGGGGCGGAAGCTGTTGCCTGTGCGTTCCCGGAAGAAGCGGGGCATTGATGTCTTCCCCGCCTGATTCCGGTGCAATCGCGCCACCGGGATTTCCGTGGGTTTGGCTCCGATTGAAAGACTTCCGGCACCTGTCCGTTTCACTACCAAGCACCCCATTTGTCAAAATGAAACCTCCTCTTGCAGCCTGCTTTGCCCTTGCCGGTTTGGTGACACCTTGTTCGGCGGCGGAAGAGCCCGCGGTGTTCGGGGCGGTTCCGCATGAGCGGCAGGTCGCGTGGCAGCGGCTGGAGCTTTATGCGTTCGTGCACTTCGGGTTGAACACCTGGACGAACCGCGAGTGGGGCTATGGGGACGAGGATCCGGCGCTTTTCAATCCGGATGCGTTTGATGCCGGGACCATCGTCCGCGCGTTCCGCGGGGCGGGGATGCGCGGAGTGATTCTAACAGCCAAGCATCACGATGGTTTCTGCCTCTGGCCCACGAAAACGACGGACCACAACATCGGCAGGAGCCCCTGGAAAAACGGCAAGGGCGATCTGGTTCGGGACTTCGCGGATGCCTGTCGGGCGGAGCGGATGCATTTCGGCATTTATGTTTCCCCATGGGACCGCAACCACGCGGAGTATGCCCGCGAGGGATATGTGAAGGCGTTCCACGAACAGATCCGCGAGGTGCTGGCAAACTACGGGCCGGTGTTCGAGATCTGGTTCGACGGCGCGAATGGCGGCGACGGCTGGTATGGCGGCGCAAAGGAAAAACGCACGATTCCGCCCGGCTACTACCGCTATCCGGATGCGGTGGCGATGATCCGCAGGCTCCAGCCGCAATGCGTGGTGTGGGGAGCGGCGGACGCGCGGTGGGGAGGATCCGAGCAGGGGCATGTGGCCTATCCGCACTGGCACACGATGGATTCGCGGCGCGGCGGTGATGCCGCAAGCGGCGTGCCCCATGGCGACACCTGGATGCCGGCGGAGGGAGACACCTCGATCCGCCCGGGCTGGTTTTGGCATGAACATGAAGACAACAAGGTGAAATCCCCGGCGAAGCTCATGCGGGTTTGGTTGGACTGCGTGGGACGCGGCGCGAACCTGATCCTCAACGTGCCGCCGGACCGGCATGGGCGGCTTCGCGAGCCGGATCTGCGCTCGCTCGCGGGTTTCAAGGACTTGAGGGACCGTCTGCTCGCCAGCGATTTCGCGGCCGGAGCCGGGGTTTCGGCAAGTCAACGCGGCGGGAACCCGCGTTACCGTCCATCCAATCTAACAGACGGCGACATCGAGACCTACTGGACGCCCGACGGGGGTGGGAGCACCCCGACAGCGGAGATCCGGCTGAAGAAACAGGCGACTTTCGACGTGATCCGCCTGCGTGAACAGATCCGGCTCGGCCAGCGGGTGGAATCCTTCGCCGTGGATGCGATGCTGGAAGGCGAGTGGAAGGAAATCCACGCCGGGAAAACGATCGGGCACCAGGTGTTGGCGCAACTCCCCTCCCCGGTCACGGCGGAGCGGCTGCGCCTGCGGATCACCGGGAGTCCCGCGGAGCCATGCATCTCGGAGTTTTCCCTGCTGAGAATGCCGGAGACGGATGCAAGGCCGGATCCGAGAATCGCGGCGGACAATCTAACAAAAACAGCGTGGCGGATCGTTTCCCAGAGTTCGGGCGACGCCAGCCGTGCGATCGATGGCGATCCGGACACGTTGTGGCACACGCACATGGCGACGGAGCAAGCGCCTCCGCAATCGTTCACGGTGGACTTCGGCGGCGAGATACGGGTTTCCGCCGTGACCTATCTGCCGCGTCAGGACGGCGTGGCGCATGGCATGACCGACCGCCACCGTTTCGAACTGAGCGGCGACGGACAGGATTGGACAGTTGTCGCCGAGGGAGAGTTTTCAAACCTCCGCGCGAATCCGATAGAACAGAGAATTCCGCTGAAGTCGCCGGTGGCGGCGAGATATCTGCGCTTCACCGGGCTGCGCGCCATTGAGAAAAACCATGTCAGCGCGGCGGAAATCGGCGTGATTCCGGCGCAATGACTCGTGGGGACCGGCGTCATGATTTCCCGCTTGCACCGGAGCCGGGGACGGGGATGGTGTCGGTATGGGATTTGTTCCTCGGACTGCGGCCGTTGCCACGGCGATATTTCTGTTAGGACGGGCTTCATGCGCCGGGGCTGCGGAGATAGCGACGGTGTTTCACGAGGATCGTCTGGCCATGATGGAAACCACCACCCGCGCGGCGATCGCGGCGGGCAGGACTCCGGGTGCCGTGCTCTGGCTGGAGCGTGACGGCGTTTCCTGGTCGCGGGCCATCGGCAGCAGCGCCTTGGTTCCGGCGAAAGCGCCTGCAAAGCTCGAAACGATTTACGATCTCGCCTCGCTGACCAAAGTGGTGGCCACGACCACTGCGGTGATGCTGCTTGTGGAGGAGGGAAAGATCCGCCTTGATGACAAGCTTGGAAAACATCTGCCCGCATTCGCCGGGGGGAAGCGCGGCCTGATCACGATCAGGCACCTGCTTACGCACCAATCCGGCCTGCGTGCGGGGATTTCCAGCCGTGAGGAATGGACCGGCGTGGAGATGGCGGTGCGGATCGCCGCGGCCCAGGAGCTGGCGATGGCTCCCGGCTCCGGATACCTTTACAGCGATGTGAATTTCATTCTGTTAGGCCGGATGGTGGAACTGGCTTCAGGAGAAACCCTCGATGACTTCTGCCAAAAACGGATTTTCAAGCCCTTGGGCATGGTTGACACCGGTTTCCGCCGATTTGATCCGGCACAAGCTCCGCCGCCATCGGCCGGAGGCCGCATCGCTCCGACCGAGCGGCTCGCGGACGGCAGGATCTTGCGAGGCGTGGTGCACGACCCCACCGCCAGGCGGATGGGCGGAGTGGCGGGCCACGCGGGACTGTTTTCCACCGCGCCGGATCTCGCCCGATACTGCCGGATGATCCTGAACGGCGGCATGCTGGAAAACACCCGGTTGATGAAAGGCCCAACGGTCGCGCTGATGACCGGCGTGCAAAGCCCGCCGGGATCGGCAAGGCGGGGACTCGGATGGGATATCGACTCCCCACATGCGGGGCAGCGCGGGCCGCACTTTCCGGCCGGAGGTTTCGGCCATACCGGATGGACGGGGCCGTCGATGTGGATCGATCCGTTTTCGAGGACCTTCCTCCTGTTTCTGGCGAATCGCAACCACCCTGCGGGCGGCACCGATGTGCTCGGGTTGAGGCGGGAACTTGCGGCAATGGCGGCGGAATCTGTTAGAGGCTTCAATTTCCTGCATGTGCCCGGCGCGCTCAAGCCGGACCGCTTCACGCCGCAAGCGAAGATCCCGTCGCCTCCGCCGCCTGTGCTCAATGGCATCGATGTGCTGGTGCGTGATGGTTTCCGCCAACTTGACGGTCTCCGCCTGGGATTGGTCACCAACGCGAGCGGGCACGACCGCTTGCGGCGCGGCACCATCGATCTGCTGCACGGTGCGGCAAACGTGGAGCTTGTCTCGCTGTTCAGCCCCGAGCACGGGATTCGCGGCGATCTCGATCAGGAAAAGATCCCTGATGGACGGGATCCGGCCACCGGACTGCCGGTTCACAGCCTGTATGGCGAGCGCCGCGCGCCATCGGCCGGGCAACTGAAGGGGCTCGACGCGCTGGTGTTCGATGTCCAGGACGTCGGCTGCCGGTTTTACACTTACGTTTCCACGCTTGCGAACTGCATGGAGGCGGCCGGGGCGGCGGGGATAAGGTTTGTGGTGCTCGACCGCGTCAACCCGATCGGCCCGCAGGTGGAAGGCCCGGTGCTGAGCGAGCCCCGGTCATTCGTGGGCATTCACGAGATTCCCATGCGCCACGGAATGACACTGGGGGAACTCGCGCTGCTGATCCGGCACGAAAGGAAATGGGAAGCCGGGCTTTCGGTCATCGCCTGCGAGGGAGGAAATCCGCTGAACTGGTTCGACCTGACAGCCCAGCCGTGGAGCAATCCCTCGCCAAACCTGCGGAACCCCACGGCGGCTCTGCTGTATCCGGGCGTGGGCATGCTGGAGTTTTGCAAACTGAGCGTCGGCCGCGGGACCGACAGTCCGTTTGAAGTCCTGGGGGCGCCGTGGATTGACGATGGTGCGCTCGCCACCGCGCTCAACCGCGCCGCGCCAGCGGGTCTTCGCTTCGTGCCGGTGCGTTTCATTCCCTCATCATCGGTTTTCTCCGGAGAAAAATGCGGTGGCGTGAGGATCATCGTCACCGATCGCGGGAAAGTGCGGTCGAGCGAACTCGGATTGCTCCTCGCCCACACGCTCGGGCGGCTTCATCCGGGGAAACTGAACCCCGATGCCTGCCTGAAGCTGTTAGGCGACCGGCCCACACTGGATGCGCTGAAGCAAGGCGGCGCTCCCGCGGCGATTCCGGCAAGCTGGAACGCGAAGCTGGCGGACTTCGAGCAACGGCGGCGGCCGCATCTGCTTTATCCGAGACCCTGACAGCCCGCTGACTCAGGCGAAGACCGACATGACCGGTTTGCCCTGGTCCGCGATTTGGAAGGGGCGGCGCGAGGCGGAATAGAGCACCTTGTCGGTGGGCAGGCCGAGGGCGTGGGCGATGGTCGCATTGAAATCCTGAACGGTGACCATTCCCTCCTTGACCTTGGAGCCACTGGCATCGGATGCGCCATGGCGGTGACCTCCCTTGACGCCGCCTCCCGCGAGCAGACAGGTGAATGCGGAGGGATGGTGGTCACGTCCGCTCTTGTGCTCCGTCTTGATTTCGGGAGTGCGTCCGAACTCGGTGGCGACAACCACCAGGGTGTCCTTGAGTTTTCCGGTTTTCTCCAGATCGGAAATGAGGGCGGCGTATGCCTGGTCGAATTCGCGGCAACGGCCTTCCACACCGGCGAAGTTATCATAATGGGTGTCCCAACCGCCGAGTTGCACCTCGACGAAGCGCACGCCGTGCCCGACGAGGCGCCTGGCGAGCAGGCAGCCCTGGGCGAAGCGTCCGTTTCCGTAGAGCTGCCGGGTGGCGGAGGATTCCTGGCGGATGTCGAATGCCTTGAGATCCTTGGAATTCATGAGCGCCACCGCCTCGCGGTAAAGCTCCTCGTAGGCCTTCACATCGGCGTTCGGGTAGCGGCCGTGGAACTGGCGGTTGAGCCGGTCCGCCAGCGAAAGGCGTCGCTCGAAGTCCTCGGAGGAAACGGAGTTGTTGCGCCTCGAGTCCTTGAGGCCGTCTTCCGGACTGCCGATGGGCGCGGCGGCATACGTCGCTCCGAAGAAACCGCCACCCGTCACTTCCGGCGACGCGTCAATGGCGACGAAGCCCGGAAGCTCCGGATGAATGCGTCCGCCGAGCTTGAGCACCCACGAGCCAATGGACGGATGCTGGATGGTGCCGCGCATGCCATAGCTGGTGTGCATGATATAGGATCCCTGCTCGTGGGCTCCCTGGGTGGAGTTCATCGAGTTGATGACACACACCTTGTCCATCACCTTGGCGGATTTCGGCAGGTAATGGCCGACCATGATGTCGTCAGCGCTCGATGCGATGGCCTCGGTGCTGCCCATCACGTCCTTTTTCCTCGGCTTGGGATCAAAGGTGTCGAGATGGCTCATGCCGCCGGACATGAACAGATAGATGACATGTTTGGCCGTGCCTTTGGAACCGGCGGCAGGCGCGGCGGAGGCGATGGTGGGGCCGTACATCGGCAGCAGGTGCACGCCGAGCAGGGTGCGCGCCGCGTTGGAAAGGAAACCCCGGCGTGAGAGTTCGTCGGCCTTGAGGAAGGAATTGGAGGACATGGGTTTATTGGAGGAATAGGAATTCGGAGGACATGACGAGGGCGGAGACGATATTGCGCACCCCTTCCTCATCGCGGTTTTTCAGTTCATCGAGCATCCAGCCCATTTCCTCCTGAGTGGGCGGGCGGTTGAGAATGGTGATATACAGGCGGCGGACCTTTTCGGAATCCGTGGTCGCGCCCTCAAGGGATTTGTACAAGTGCGCCTTGGGATCGTTGACCAAACGCGCCTGGACGAAGCCGTTCATCAGCGAGAGGACTTGTCCGACATTCGGATCGCGGCTGGCGGACTCGACCACCTCGCGATCCGATGAGCCAAAGAGATAGAGGAAGTGATCGCGTGGCGCGGGAGACGGCAACTCGGATGCCCTCACCAGCGAATCGCGGCCGTAGGACGGGCCGCCGGACATCATCGACATCGAGTCACCACCTCCGCCGGATTGGCCGCCATCACGGACTTCCGCGACGAATTTGGCGAAGTATTGGCGCATTTCCGCCTCGGTGGTGATGGCAAGCACTTCCTTGGAGAGTTGGCGCATGGTTTTCCGGCCGACCAGCACCGGGCGGTTGCCGACGAAGATCCGCTCGTCGAGCCCGCGCATGGGTTTCTTGTCCGGATCCCCCGCCGCCAGGGTGATGAGGGAATCCCATATCTGTTCGGCGGAAAGGCGCTCGATCTTGCGGCCGTGGAAATCATCGCCCGCGTCCACGATCGAGGGTTTCGGATTGGTGGCGAACTGGAAGGTTTTTGTCAGCAGGAGGACATGCTGGAAGGCGCGGAGATCGTATTTCAACTCCACCATCGTCCGGCCTAACAGACTGGCAAGCGCCGGATGGTGGGTTTTGGCGGCCGGAATGTATTCGTCCACGGGTTCGTACAATCCCTTGCCCATCACCCGTTTCCACATGCGGTTGGCGATGACTCCCGGAAACTGGGCGTCGGTGCGGCCGACGATCCACTCGGCGAGATTGGCCCTTCCGTCATCCGATTTTCTCTTCTCGGACATGCGAACCGTTTTTCCAAAGGGGGTGCGGCCACCGACAACCTGGCCGGGGGAGCCGTCCCGATACTGGTAGTCGGACGGCAAGGCGATGCGGCCTTCACCGCCGCCGCCGAGCGAGAGATTGTAGACATTGTCCCAGATGGTCTGGGCAATGCGGTATTCCTCGCTGTTGCGGCGCTCGTCGTTGGAAAGCTCGTCCCACAGCGGCTGCATCACGTTGCGCCGCACCGGTTCCTGGCCATGGGTGAAGGCGGCGAGTTCGTAGAAATCATGGCGCTCGGTGGTACCGAAGGGATCGTCGTGACACTGGGCGCACTCCATCCGCGTGCCGAGGAAGATGCGCATGGTGTTGGAAAGGTTGTCGAGCGGCATGCCGCGGTCACGCGTGTAGTAGCCGACGCTGGCGGTCTCCGGATCCCATCCGTCCCCGGTGGATGATATCAGGTGACGGGTGAGAACATCCCACGGGGTGTTGTCCGCCATCGACTTGCGGACCCAGTGGCGGTAGGGCGCGTTGGTCGATTGGGAATCCGTCCGTCGGTCGGTCACCCGCAGGAGGTCGTAGGCCCAGTTCGACATGTGACTGGAGAAACCCGGCGATGCGAGCAGATAGTCGATGAGGTTTTCCCGCTTGGACGGATCGTCGATCTCGATGAATGCGAGAGCTTCCTCCGGCGTGGGGATGCGGCCGATGGCGACGAGGAACGCGCGCCGCATGAAGGTGGCGTCATCGGTGACCTGTGGGACCGGGAGTTTCTTGTTGCGGTAAAACGACGCGACCTGCTGGTCGATCTGGTTGGCCAGTTTGCGGAGGTCCTGGTTTCCGTACTTGGATGGCTCCGCGGCATTCAGGCAGACGGCCGCAGCGGCAAAAACCAAGGTGGAAGCGAGTTGGAGGGTTTTCATGGAATTGTTCCGGCAATCCGCGAAACCTAGCCTATTGATTCCCCGTGTCAATTGGTCCTTTGCCCGTGATTGCGTTTATTTCACGCAGTATTGGCAGGTCGGCCGGTGCCCATTGGAGGGTTTTCGCCGTGTTTTTCGGGCACCATCGGATTTCATCGTGCTCCACAGGACTCGGCTCGCCGCTTGCGATGCGGCACCGATAGGGAATGAGGCGGATGGAAACCGTATCGTAGTCCCATATCACCGGTTGGAGGGGCGGGCCGACTGTCACCCCGATGTGTAGTTCCTCGCGTAACTCGCGGATCAATGCCTCGGTGGCGGTTTCACCCTCATCAATCTTTCCACCCGGAAATTCCCATAGTCCGCCGAGGTGTTTTCCCGGAGGTCTTCGACAGACGAGGAGATTCCCCTCGGCATCCTCGATCACACCACAAACGACATCAATCATCCGAAGCGAGCCTGACCAACAATCCTTGGCATCGTCAACCCCATGAAAAACGGAAGGCCGCCGGGCGGTCCCGGCGGCCTTCTGAGTGATTCAATAATGATGACGCGGAAATCAGGCGAGAGTGCCTTCTTCCTTCTCTTTCTCCTTGTCCTTGCACTTGCCGGCAAGGGTGCCTTCTTCCTTGTCCTTGTCGCAATCGCCGTCCTTGCATTTGCCGGCGAGGGTGCCTTCTTCCTTCTCCTTGTCGCAATCGCCGTCCTTGCATTTGCCGGCGAGGGTGCCTTCTTCCTTGTCCTTGTCGCAGTCGCCGTCCTTGCATTTGCCGGCGAGGGTGCCTTCTTCCTTGTCCTTGTCGCAATCGCCGTCCTTGCACTTGCCGGCGAGGGCGCCTTCTTCCTTCTCTTTATCCTTATCCTTGTCCTTGTCCTTGTCCTTGCCGACGAGGGTGCCTTCTTCCTTCTCTTTCTCCTTATCCTTGCACTTGCCGGCGCACTTGTCCTTGTCGCAACTTTCGTTGCAGGTGCAGTCTTCGCAGGCGGCGGTGACGGTGTCTTTCTTTTCCTTGCACTTGCCCTTTTCACACTCTTCCGAGAAAGAGAGCGGAGCAACCAGCAGGGAGGCGCAGAACGCGCTGAGGAACAGTTTCATAGTGAGGTGGTGGTTGGATGGTTCGGTTTACGGGTGCGGGCAACTTGCCCCTTAATCGGAGACGTGCCAGCGGAAAAAATTCGAAATTTTTCGAGATCACCGTCCGGAACGAATAGCCGATCTTCCGGAGAACACCGCCGCAGGCAGGATGTTTCTGTGGTTTTTTCGGAAATTTTCACCAATCCGTTCTCATTCGGCGGGATCAGGCTCGCGATTGCCGACATTTCGGCTTGGCCGGGAGAGGCATTCGGCCTATCACCCCCGGCCGCCAGTGTCCTTTGAACTGCTTCAAACCGATCCCCGAACCGCCGCCCGGCGCGGTCGCTTGAGCTTGGCCCGCGGG
>CAZKQK010000045.1:30410-36311 GCA_964554865.1 uncultured Luteolibacter sp.
GTCGAGACGCCGATCTTCATGCCGGTGGGCACCCAGGGCTCTGTCAAAACCCTGCATCCGGCGGAACTGGAGTTGCTGGGGGCACAAATCATCCTCGGCAACACCTACCACCTGTGGCTGCGGCCAGGACACGAGTTGATCCGTGAAATGGGCGGCCTCCACACCTTCAGCACCTGGCCGAAGCCGATCCTCACCGATTCCGGCGGCTTTCAGGTCTGGTCCCTGGCCAAGCTGCGGAAAATCACCGAGGAGGGCGTCCGTTTCCAAAACCACCTCGACGGCTCCCGCATGCTCCTCACCCCGGAACTGAGCATGGAGATCCAGGCCGCGCTGGGATCGGACATCGCCATGCTCTTCGACGAATGCCCGCCATACCCCTGCGACGAGAAATACGCCGCCAAATCGCTCGCCCTGACCACCCGTTGGGCCCGGCGTTGCAAGGATTGGGTGACGGTCCATGAGCCGCAGTCGGGAGAGGGCCGGCAACTCCACTTCGGGATCGTCCAGGGTTCGGTCTTCGCCGACCTGCGCGAACGATCGGCCCGCGAGTTGGTCTCGCTCGGCTTTGACGGCTACGCCATCGGCGGAGTTTCCGTCGGAGAGCCCGAGCATGAAATGTTCCGCGCCATCGACAACGCCATCCCCTTCCTGCCCTCGGACAAGCCCCGCTACGCCATGGGACTTGGCACCCCGCCGCAGATTTTGGAAATGATCGCCCGCGGCGTGGACATGTTCGACTGCGTGATGCCCACCCGCGTCGCCCGCCACGGGGTGGCCTTCACCCTGGACGGCCCCATTCACATCAAGAACCTCGCCCACGCCAAAGACCCCCGGCCGCTCTGCGAAACCGCCCACCCGCATGTGGCCGGGTTTTCCCGCGCCTACCTCCGCCACCTTTTCCGGGCCGGGGAAATCCTCGCTTTGCGGTTGCTTTCCTTCCATAATCTGCATTTCTACCTGCGCCTCGTCGCCGGGGCGCGGGAGGCCATTGCGGCCGGGAACTTCCCCGGGTTCAAGGAATCCTTCGTCCGGCGCTATACCCGATCCGAACCCTCATGACATCGATTACGCTTCTCATCGCCAACACCCCGCCACCCAACCAAGGCCCCGCCGGCATCCTTGGCAGCCCGCTTTTCATGATGGGCCTGATGGTCGTGATGTTCTATTTCCTGCTCATCCGCCCACAGCAGCGCCAGCGCAAGGAGCAACAGGCGAGAATCGCCGCCCTCCAGAGTGGCGACAAAGTGGTCACCTCCGCCGGCATCCACGGCATCGTCCACAACGTCAAGGACCACACCGTCGTCATCAAGGTCGCCGAGGGCACCATGATCGAGTTCGACAAGATGGCCGTCTCCGCCGTCCACAAGAAGGACGCCGCCAAGTGATGCGGCCCACCGTTTCCCAAATCCGCCACCTTTCCCGCCATGCTCGCCCTGACATCCCTTTTTAACGATCCGTTGGTCGTTTTCATCACCGGAATGGCCCTAATGGGCCTGTTCTTCTGGTATTTCGCCACCGACATCGAGCGCCGCAAGCGAAACGTGGGCACCGCGCTGCTCTTCGGAATCTGCGGACTGTGCATTCTCGCCGCCACTCCTCCCCGCGAGCGGCTGAAAGGCGGCATCGACATCCTCGGCGGCTCTTCCTTCACCCTCCGCGTCCAGCCCCGCGAGGCGGAAAACGGAACGCTCGAATCGCCGACCGCCGGCCAGATCGATCAGGCCATCGGCGTTCTGCGCAAGCGCCTCGACAGCACCGGCACCAACGAGGCCCAGTTCAACCGCCTCGGCACCGATCAGATTCAGGTCCAAATGCCCGGCGTGACCGACGAGGAATCCAGGGCAATCCGGGAGGTCATCGAAAAAGTCGCCAAGCTCGAACTCCGTGAGGTGAGCCCGCGCAGCGAGGAGCCCGGACCGGACGGACAAACACTGGCAAAACGTGTGCAGGACGGCCTGGAAATCGTCCCGGGTTTCCGTGCCTACACTCTCCGCAACAAAGACGAGGACGGCAACGAGACCACCCGCCCGATTCTCCTGAGCCGCCGGGTGGCGCTTGGCGGCAATGACATCTCGGTCGCCCAGCCCTCCCCGATGCGGGCGGACGCGGTCGCGGTCACCCTCAACAACGCCGGCGCCAACAAAATGGCCGCGATGACCAGCAGAATGCAGCTCGGAGTGGACCGCATCGCCGTGGTGCTCGACGGCGAGGTCATCAACGCTCCCGTGGTGCAGGACCGGCTTTACAAAAACTTCGAAGTCAGCGGACTGCACGAACCCGGCGAAGTCCAGAACCTCGCCAACGCCCTGATGAATCCCCTGGAAAACCCGCTTATCGTGGAAACGCAGAACAAGGTCTCCGCGGCCTACGGCTCCGCCATCATCACCCAGGCCATCTGGGCTGGCGTGGTCGGCCTGGCCATCACTTTCACGTTCGTCCTCATCTATTACCGCGCCGCCGGTCTCGTCGCCATCGTCGGTCTCACCCTCAACACCATCATCCTCTTCGGCGTCATGGGAATGTTCGGCTTCCCCTTCTCCCTCCCGGGCATCGCGGGGATGATCCTCACCATCGGCATGGCTGTGGACGCGAACGTCCTCATCTACGAGCGCCTCCGGGAGGAAATCGCCGCCGGCAAGAGTCTCAAGAACGCCATTGGAAACTCCTACGACAAGGCATTCACCGCAATCTTCGACTCGAATCTCACCTCCCTCATCACCGCCGTGATTCTTTTCTGGCTGGCCAGCGGCACCATCAAGGGCTTCGCGGTGACACTGACCATCGGTCTCCTCGCCTCCCTCTTCTCGGCCATCCTGGTCACCCGCGTTCTCTTCCGCTGGAGCACCGATCTCGGCATGCTCAAAAAGCTCTCTTTCATGAGCCTCATTCCGCCAACGAAGATCGACTTCCTCGGCAAGCGCCGCATCGCCCTCGCCATTTCCGCCATCCTCATCGTCGCGTGCGCCGTCAATTTCTACATCAAGCGCGATTCCGCCCTCGGCATCGACTTCACCGGAGGCACCGTCATCCAGTATCAGCTGGAAAAGGGACGGTTCATTCCCATTGACGATGTCAACGGGGTTCTGGAAGACATGGCCCTCTCCAAGGAGCCTAACACCACTGAGGAGGAAAGCGCCGCCACCGGAGTGCTGCTCAGCATCCGCTGCGCCACGGAAGACGCGGAGAAAATTTCCGCCAAACTCCGTGAATCCATCCCGGATCTCGGCGAGCGCCTGCCGGACACCACCGAAGCCGACGGTTCCACCACTCCCGGAGGCTACAAGGTGGCCGAAAGCACCCAAGAGGTCTCCGCCTCCGCAGGCAGCACCTACATCAAGGAATCCCTCATCGCCCTCCTCCTCGGACTCGTCGGCATTTTCATCTACATCGCCATGCGCTTCGAGATCGCCTTCGCGGTCGGCGGTTTCCTCTCCACCGTCCACGACGTGGTTCTCACCGTTGGTCTGATCGTGCTCTTCGGCTCGGAACTCTCCCTGCTGCATGTGGGAGCCATCCTCACCGTCGCCGGTTACTCGCTCAACGACACCATCGTCATCTACGACCGCATCCGGGAGCGTCTCCAATATGCCTCCGGCTCCATTGAGGAAATCATGAACGAGGCCGTCAATGCCACCCTCGCACGGACCATCCTCACCGCTGGCACAACCATAGTCACCCTGGTCATCATCTACCTCTTCGGTGGACCGGCGCTCGAGGGTTTCGCCCTCACCATTCTTGCGGGCCTCATCATCGGCACCATCTCCTCGGTGTATATCGCAACGCCGATCGTGCTGTGGTGGAGCCGCCGCAAGGGTGGAGACCTCC
Organism: uncultured Luteolibacter sp.; assembly: GCA_964554865.1. GTDB lineage: Bacteria > Verrucomicrobiota > Verrucomicrobiia > Verrucomicrobiales > Akkermansiaceae > Luteolibacter. The sequence continues at coordinate 34,236 of CAZKQK010000045.1, forward strand.
GTTCCGACGTGCTCGCCACCGGAGTCAAGGCCGAGGCCGCGGCCACCACGCCCTGAGTCCGGTCCCGCCCCACATCCGGGCCAACGCACGCACCATCCGTGTCTTCATGGAAACGGTCCGCTGGGATTCACCTGCCCGGGAGACGGAACAGGAACGGCAAAACCGGTGCATTGGCTCGAAATGAAGCGGATATCGAAGCCTTTCCGACCCACGTCCGGAAGGTGTGCGCGAATTCGGCCTTCGACATCTTTTCCTTACAGCCCTTTCGGGTTGCAGGCTGTTCCCGAATATCGGAATTCGGGATTGGCGCAAATGGACTCCGGAGACGATACCCGCCGATGACCTCAAACACCGTCAAGCAGTGCCAGCAGACAGACCGGGGCGGCGATGGCGAACAGCGGCACATCGCCGCCGGTGTTGATGACAAAGACCACTTTCGCCGCCAACAGAGCTCCGCCGAGCCCCCCCATCAAGCCGCCGATACCGACCACGCGGCGCGGATGGAACGCGGGACGTTTCTTCCTCCGGTAGACAAGATCCAGCGACCCATCCGCCCGTCCGCAGCGATCATCGTCGAAAGTCTTTCCGCGCGGGAATTTCCGGAAATTTCCCTACCCGGACATTCAATCCATGCCAACCCGGGGAACCGGGCGGGACTTGATCTTCGCCCGGACGATCTCGATGATCATCGGGAGCAGGGATACCCCGATGATTCCGAAAATCACGATCTCGAAGTTCTCCTTCACCACCGGAATGCTCCCGAAATACCAGCCTGCGGGAAGAAGTATTCCCACCCACAACAAGGCTCCCGCAACATTGAAAGTCATGAAACGGCGGTAATCCATCCCGCCCGATCCGGCGACGAACGGCGCGAAGGTGCGGATGATGGGAACGAAACGGGCGATGATGATGGTTTTCCCACCGTAGCGTTTGAAGAAATCCGAGGTCTTGTCGAGATGGCTTTGCTTGATGATCCGGGGAAATTTCCGGATCGCCCAACCGCTGAATTTGTGTCCGATCCAATAGTTGACCGTGTCGCCGAGGATGGCGGCGACGAGGAGGACGATGGCGGCGATCCACACGTCGATGCCGGAGTTCGGATCCGCGGCGATGGCACCGACCGCGAACAGGAGGGAATCGCCGGGAAGGAACGGCGTGACCACAAGACCGGTCTCGCAGAAAACGATCAGGAAAAGAAGCGCGTAGATGAGGACGCCATACTGCCGGGTGAAATCATTCAGGTGATCCTGGATATGGATGATGAAATCGAGAAGTTCGGTCATGGGTCGGGCGGATTGCGATGGGAAGTCCGGAAGTCGTGGATGGAAGAGGCGCGGTTCACTACGCATAAAGGGAATCTTTGTCCACCCGGATTCCACGCGAATCGACGATTTCCGCTGCCTCCGGCCGCTCCGGAACGCCTCGGAACCCGTCCAGCCCGGTGCGGGTGACAGTTCCGTCACGTCCGTCGCAAATCCTTGGCAATCCGGCGCCACGAAGCTCATAGTCATTCGCTCTCCATCCCGCCCCTTGCGTTCCCATCTTGATGTGCGTATTGCATATCAGCGGAATCCCCGCACCCCTGTTATGTCGCCGCGAACTCCCCACCCCGGGTAAATCCCGTCCGCCGGATTGATTGCCTTGCTCGGTCAAGACCGGCATGTCCCGGAAGGAAAGTGAAAGTGCTTTTCCCGCCGAACTCGCGAACTGCCGCTTTCTCGTGGTGGAAATCCGAGAATCCGTCTGCCTGATGGCAAACCGGCGAATGACCCGCGTGATTTGCGGAATCTCCCTGTGGTGGTATAGTGTTCCATGGAACACTGTCCGTGCCCTCCATCCACCAACCCCGCCGCCCCCGCGCCTCCCCCCTCTGGCAAATCCTCACCGCCGCCTGGGAATCCTTCCTCGCCTGCTACGAGAAAAAACACCGCCCCACCCTCGGCCCGCTCCTCCCCCACGTCTTCACCGCCGTCCGTAACTTCCTCCGCTGCGGCGACCTCGCCTCCGGCTTCCTCCGCTTCCATCTTCCACCCCCACCTCCACGTCCTCGCCGCCGACGGACTCTTCACCCCCGAA
>CAZKQK010000046.1:0-35248 GCA_964554865.1 uncultured Luteolibacter sp.
CCGCCGTCGTAGTTGGCGATGGCGCTGGAGACGGCGTCGTCGTTGTTCTGAAGGAACTCGTAGGTGAGGACACGGCGCCGGGTGCCGTTGAGGAGGCCTTGGGAGTGGATGAAGATGAGGATTTCCGAGAGGCGGCTGAGGACGGCGCCGTGGGATTCCCTGGGATAGAGTTCGAGAATCCGGCCAATGGTTTTGACCGCGCCGGTGGTGTGAAGGGTGGAGAGCACGAGGTGGCCCGTTTGAGCGGCCTCCATGCAGGTTTCCATGGCTTCACGGTCGCGAATCTCACCTAGCAGAATGATATGTGGCGCCTTGCGGAGGACATCCTTGAGTCCCTGGCGGTAGGAGTGGACGTCCCGCCCGACTTCCTGCTGGGTCACGATCGACGGCGAGGGAATGCGGTGGCCCGGGTATTCCGGGTCGTCCATATCGTCCGGATACTGGTATTCGATGGGATCCTCGACGGTGACGATGTGCTTCGGGTGATGGCGGCGGCACCAGTCGATGAGAGATGCGAGGGTGGTGGATTTGCCGGAGCCGGTGGGGCCGGTGACGAGGCAGAGTCCGGCGCGCTTGAGCACGCCGTGGCGGAGGGTGGAGGTGGTGTCCGGATCGATGCCGAGGGATTCGAGTTCCGGGATGAAATCGTTGAGAATACGGCAGGTGATGCCGAGCCCGGAGGAGCTGAGGTGGGCCTGAATGCGGAGGCGTCCGGATTTTTCGCCGTTATCGCCCATGGGGACGCCGTCGCAGGAGAAATCCGCGACGCGGCGTTCGGCGAAATCGGTGATGGCGAGGGAGATTTTGTCATCCACGCGCTGATCGAGGGATTCCTCCTTGCCGAAGCCGTGGCTGCCGCTTTCGCGGTTGCGGATGAGTTCCTTGAGGATTTCATCCATGTGGGCGGGCGAGAGGATGCCGAGAAACTCGAGTTTCTCCATGCCCTTGTTGGTGTGGATATACACCGGGCGTGAGGCGCGCATCTGGATGTCCGAGACGCGGAGTTCGCGGCAGACGCGGAAGATGGTTCCGAGCAAGTCGCGGCCGGTCATGCCGGGCATGAAACGCGCCGGTCCGGCGGCGGGCGAATGGCCCGGCAGCGGCGGTGGTTCGGGGATGGCGGTGAGGACGGACATGATGCGGGAATCTCAGTTTGAGACTTGCGAGGGATGGGGTTTGCCTTCGAAGCGGGAGATGGCCCCGTCAGCGGCTTCGCGGAACTTCAGGATGAAGCGAATGCGATCCTCGCACTCCTGGACGCGTTGCGGGGAAAGCAATTCCCAGTTGCGGGTTTCCTCCCATTTGCGTGCGATGGACATGTAGCGTCCGACGCAGTGGTCGAGCAGGTTGAGATATTGCCGCATCTGCCCGGTCGTGAACCTGGGCCCGGCGTTCTGACGGTCGTTGAACATCAGTTCGAGGATGTTCGAGGCGGCGGACGCGGCGGTGAGGGCTGGCCGGGGATCGTCCTCCTTCTTCAGGCAGTATTGAATCGTGTCCTCGGCGAGTTTGGCGGCGGAGGGAGTGAGTTCCGGACGGGTGCCGAGCTGTGGCTCGGTGAGGAAGAAGTGGAGCGAGTTATAATTCGCGTAGTGGCCGGGATCGAGATGATAGGCGAAGCGCAGCTTGTCCTCGATCTGTCTGCGGAGGAAGCGCTTGTGGGCCTCGCTGGCGGACTTGGGATTGGTGCGGGTTTCCACGGCGTGCTGCATCGCCGCGAGGAGTCCCTCCAGGCGCCCGGACGATCCGCGGGCATCGGCGGCATTGTGCGCGTGGCCACATGAGTCGCAGGTCTCGCCATCGGCGTGTTGGTGGGGGTGGGATCCGGCACCGAGAACGCCGTGGAAATGGGCGTCGATGGGTCCTTGCATGGCCATGGCGAAGATCTCCCCATAAGGGCTGCCGTTGATGCCCAGCGGGTTGAGCGGCACGTTGAGGTCCTGGTTTTCCACCAGCGGCCGCCCGGCCAGCGACCACGCGACGACTCCTGCTCCGAGCAGGCCGGCGGTCACAAGGTTGGTGGTTGTGGCGAGCATGGGATCAGGCGGAAAGTTTGGTGCGGAAGCAAAGGCGGGAGACTCCGGTGCAGACCGCGAGGATGCCGGCGAAGTAGAGGAGCATCATTCCGAAGGCCTCGCCCGGGAGGGCTCCGGTCTTGAAATAGAGGCGCTGGGTGAGGTCCGCGTAGCGGTAGTGGGGCGAGAAGGTCCACAGGGCGCGCAGGATGGGGTTGGCCTCAAGTTTGAGCATGTTGTCGAGGTAACCGACTCCGTAGAGGCCGTAGATGGTGAGGAAGAACGTGGTTGCGAAACCGGCGATGCCGCCGAAACGGGAGGCGATGGCGGTTGCGAGCGCCAGCAAGGGGGCGATGACGACCAGGAACAGCAGTGCGTACTGGAAGTTGAGCACCCACCACATCGAGCGTTCCGCGGGATCCGCGGGAGTGGCCGCGAACTGGCAGATGAGCGCGGTGATGAGGGTCATCGGGGCGATGAAGGTGAAAACCGCGAGCCAGATCTCGAACAGTTGCCTGGTGGCGGACAGTCCGGAGGTGAGGAAATACTCGCCGATGCCGGTTTTGGCATTCTGTTCGCCTTCGCGGGCGGCGGTGAAGAGGCCCCAGAGGAGGGTGCAGACCCAGAGGGTGTTCCATGCCGCGAGAATCCTGGCGGGCTGAACGAGGATCGGTTTCTCGGTGGCGCTCGAGATCAAGGGCAGGGCGAAAGGCAGGACCAGCACGGCAAAGGCGCAGATCGCCCAGGCCTTTCGCTGGAAAATCGTGGCAGTTGTCAGTCGGTAAAGTCGCATGGCGCTTCGGGACGTTTGTCAGTTCAAGAGGTTCTTGAGTTCGCTCCAGGTTTGGCTGCCGCCGTCCAGGTGACGGGCGCGACCGCCTTCGATCATGACCGCGCTCGGCATTTCCATGGAATCGTAGTCGGGGTGGCAGCTCACCAGACGCAGGACGTTCGCGGATGAGGCGCGCCACATTTCCTCGAAGGTCTGGCGGGCAAAGGCGTCGAGACCGCTGAAGGGCTCGTCGAGAAGCAGGATGTTGCCGCCGTCCGGTTTGGTGGAAAACTCGGCGGTGATGAGATTGGTTTTGCGCCGGTTGCCGGTAGACAGGCGGCCGTAAGGCTTGCGCACGTCCAGTTCCAGCTTCCCGGCGAGTTCGAGAGCCTCCGCGAGGCGGTTCCTGGGCAGCAAGGTCCTGAAGACGAGCGCCGGAGTGATTTCCGGGTCGAATCGCAAATCCTCGGGCAGGTATTGGAGGAAACCCTCGCTCCGGAAGGAGCCGGACAGTGGTTTGAGGGTCCGTGCGAGGGTTCTCAGCAGGGTGGTCTTGCCCCGGCCGTTGCGGGCCAGGAGGAAATGGGTGCCGCCAGACAGGGATACCGGCTCCCCGAACTTGGCAAGGGGAGTGCCGAAGCCAATCTCAAGACCTTGGTCGAGATGAATGGATGGGGCGGGGTGGGACATGCTTGTGAGCTTGGATTTCGTTGCGGTTTCTAGGTGTTTCGGGGATATAATCAAGGAAAATTAAATATCTGTATCGCTGATCTTTTTGAGGTTTAAGATAATCGACCCGATTTGGCAATCTTTTTTTGAACGTTTTTAAGACTTGCTTGTCGATTTTTTAAAAGAAGTTCCGGCAAGGTAGTTCAAATCGTTGATTATGAGTATTTTTTGGCATTTGGGCGAAATTAGAAAGTCCGCCGGTTTTTTTCTGCGTGACGAGGCAGGGGAGGCATGTAGAACCGCGCCAGCGGAATATGGCGGGCAAATTGACTTACCAGCAGGCAGGGGTGGACACGCGCAAGGCGGCGGCCTTGGTGGGTGACATCGGTTTCCATGTGAGGCGGACCCAGGGAAACCGGAAGCTTCTTGGAGCGTTCGGCCTGTTTGCGGCCTGCTACGATCTGAGCGCCTATGGGAAACCGGTGATCATGACCGGCTGCGACGGCGTGGGGACGAAACTGGAGCTTCTCCTTGAGCGGGATCTTCTGGAAACCGCCGGCAAAGACCTGGTGGCGATGAACGTCAACGATATCCTGACCACCGGAGGAGATCCGCTGATGTTTCTGGATTACGTGGGGATCGCCGTGCTGGACGAGAGTCGTATCACGCGCCTGATCGCGGGCATGGCGGACTATCTGGAAGCGTGCGACTGCATTCTGGCTGGCGGTGAAACCGCCGAGATGCCCGGCATCGTGCCTCCCGAGGTGGTGGAATTGTCCGGTTTTTGCATCGGTTGCGCGGAAAAGGACGAGCTGATCGATCCCACCACGGTGGCGGTGGGAGACGTCCTGATCGGTTATCCCTCGGACAGCATCCACGCCAACGGCTGGTCGCTGGTGCGGCGCGTTCTGAAGGAATATCCCGGCGAGGTGACCGAGGAAGAGCTTGCCGCCTGGCTGAAGCCCACCCGCCTGTATCACGACGTGGTCTCGGATTTGAGAAAATCCGGCCTCCGCCCGAAGGCGATGGCTCACATCACCGGTGGCGGACTTCCGGAAAATCTGGAACGACTGTTCCGCGGCATGGGCGCCGACCTTGAGATTCCGCCATGGAACCTGCCGGGGGTGGAGAAACTTTTCGCCCATGTGGATGCCGAGGACCGGTTCCATACCTTCAATATGGGAATCGGCTGGGTGGCCATCGTTTCCGGAGACGATGCCGCCACCGCCCTCGAAGCGGGGCCGGGCGGTGTGGTGATCGGAAACATGGTCCCGCAGGAGGGAGTCAGGGTCCGAGTGGCCGGCGAATGAACCCCAGCAAGCATGAGCGATTTCCTCAAACACGAATGCGGGATCGCCGCGGTGCGGCTCCGCAAGCCGCTGGCCTATTACCACGACCGCTACGGCACCTGTCTGTGGGGACTCAACAAGCTGTTCCTCCTGATGGAGAAGCAGCACAACCGCGGCCAGGATGGCACCGGCATCGGCTGTGTGAAACTCAACATGCCGATGGGCCTGTCCTACGTCCACCGCCGCCGCGGGATCGAGAAGGACGCGCTGGCCGAGATTTTCCGCAAGGAGATCAAGTCCTTCTACAAGATGTCCCGCAAGGGCATCATGAACCACAAGGAGCCGGAGAGCGTGAAGCGCCACTTCGACTTCGGCGGGGAGATCCTCGTCGGCCACCTGCGCTACGGCACTTCGGGCGAATTCGACGAAGGGGCCTGCCATCCCTACCTGCGCCGCTCCAACTGGCCCACCCGCACGCTCATGGTCATGGGCAATTTCAACATGACCAACGCCGCCGAACTGAATGAAGTGCTCATCAAGCGGGGCCAGCACCCGGTTTTCGGAACCGACACACAGACAGTGCTCGAGGAAATCGGCTATCATCTCGACGAGGCGCATACCGACCTCTACCGGCTGCTGCGCGACCAGGGGGTGCCCGGTGAGGAAATGCCGGACCGGATTTCCGCCCTGCTTGATGTGCCGAAACTCGTCGCCGAATCCGCGTCCGCCTGGGATGGCGGCTATACAATCTGCGGCGTGATTGGAAACGGTGACATGTTCGTGATGCGCGATCCCCGCGGCATCCGTCCCTGTCACATGCTGGTGACCGACGAAGTCATCGCCTTCGCCTCCGAAAGGGTGCCGCTCATGACCGTCTTCGAAGCCGATGCCGATGATGTGAAGGCCGTGGATCCGGGATCGATGATCAGCATCAAATCGGACGGCACCCTTTCAGACACCGCCTTCTCCCCGCCGCAGCGCTACTCGCCCTGCTCCTTCGAGAAGATCTATTTCTCGCGCGGCAACGATCCGCAGATCTACCGCGAGCGCAAGGCCATGGGCGCCGCGCTGGTTCCGCAGGTGGTCGAGTCCATCGGCCGCGAGTTCGAGAAAACCGTGTTCTCCTTCATTCCCAACACCGCGGAGACCGCCTATCACGGGCTGATGGACGGTCTGCGCCTCTTCCGCCGCGAGCAGGTGCGCTCCGCCATCCTCGATGCGTCGGCAAACGGCGGCCTCACCCCGGACCTGCTGGACGAACTCATCATGCGCAACTGGCCCAAGGGCGAGAAGATCGCCCACAAGGATATCAAGATGCGCACCTTCATCTCCCAGGAAAAGGGCCGCGACCAGCTCGTCTCCCACGTTTATGACATCACATACGGCGTGGTGAAACCCGGAGACATCCTCGTCGCCCTCGATGACTCGATCGTCCGCGGCACCACTCTCAAGAAATCCATTCTCAAGATCCTCGCCCGCACCCGGCCGTCGAAGATCGTTGTCTGCTCCACCGCGCCGCAGATCCGCTATCCGGACTGTTATGGCATCGACATGTCGGAACTCGGCAAATTCATCGCCTTCCAGGCCGCCGTCGCGCTCCATCGCCGCGCCGGACGCCAGGCCCTGCTCGACGGCGTTTACGACGACTGCCGCGCCGAACTCGCGAAGCCCGCCGCCGGGCGCCGCAACATGGTGCAGAGGATCTATCAGGACTTCACCAACGAGGAGATCTCCGCCGAGATCAGCCGCATGGTTTATCCCGAGGACATCGACTGGGATGGCGAGGTGACGGTCATTTTCCAAACCATCGAAAACCTCCACGCCTCGATCAAGGGGGACAGCGGCGACTGGTACTTTACCGGCGACTATCCGACGCCCGGAGGATATTCGATGGTCAATCTCGCCTACCTCCGCTGGTTCGAGGGCGTCGGCGGACGCAGCTACGACCTGCCCCTCTGATAGGCCGATGAAAGAGTGGCTCCAGGAACTCGAACGCTGGGGAGCCGATGTGATCTTCGGCCGCGCGAAGGGATTCCGGGCGGCGCTCGCCCGTTTCCTGATGAGCGCGCTGTCAGGCGTATTCCGCGCCCTCGTCCAGCTCCGCCTCTGGAGTTATCGCAACGGATGGCAAACCCAGCACCACCTGGGAACCCGCGTCATCGCCATCGGGAACATCACCGTTGGCGGCACCGGCAAGACGCCGGTGGTGGAATTGCTGTCCCGCTCCCTGCGCGACCGCGGCCGCAAGGTGGCCATCCTTTCCCGCGGCTACAAGAGCCGCCGCCTCGGGAAACCGCAGAAATGGCGGGACGCCGCCAACCGCCCGATCCCCTCCGACCGCATGCCCAAGGTGGTTTCCACCGGATCCGCGCTGCTGCTGGATTCCAAGTATGCCGGTGACGAACCCTTCATGCTCGCCCGCAATCTCGACGGTGTCTCCGTGGTGGTGGACAAGGACCGCGTCAAGGGCGGGCGTTTCGCCGTCAGGCACCTGGATGCGGACACGCTTTTGTTAGACGACGGCATGCAATACCTTGATCTCGCCCACGGACTGGACATCGTGCTGGTGGACTCGGGCGCGCCCTTCGGCACCGAGGCGCTGCTGCCGCGCGGCACCCTGCGCGAGCCGCCGAAAAACCTCCGCCGCGCCAGCTACATCCTCCTGACGAAATGCGACGGCTCGTCCAACGCGAAACTCATCGAGCGCATCCGCCGGTACAACCGCACCGCGGAAATCATCGAGTGTACCCACGGCCCCATCCACATCGAGGACGTCTTCACCCGCGAGCGCCGGCCGCTCGAATTCCTGCGGGACAAATGGGTGGGCGCCATCAGCGCCATCGCCGTGCCCGAGGCTTTCGAAGGGGCCCTGCGCAAACTCGGCGCGAGGGTGGAGATCACCCGCCGCTTCTCCGATCACTACCGCTTTTCCCGCAGGGATGTGGACCGTTTCATGCAGCGCTGCGTCGAACGCGACATGCAACTGCTGATGACCACCGAGAAGGATGCCGTTAGATTTCCCCGGCCCTCGTCGATCGATGTTCCGGTCTATTTCCTGCGCATCGAGGTGGAGATATTGGAAGGCAGGGATGTTTGGGATGATCTGGTGCGCCGCATTTGCGAGCCGGAGCCCGCGTTCGGCCAAATCCTGCGCAACCGGCACGCCTACCGGATCTGAGGGGAAACCTTACGGAGCGAGGATTTCCACGCGGTAGAAGGCGCGGTCGAGTTCGGCGGCGTCCGTATCGGTCAGCGACATTTCGTGGGCGCCGGAGGAGGCGGTGAGCGGCTCGGGATGGACGCGGGTCCAGGAATCTTCGGCGAGGGTGACGGAGCGCCAGAGTTGGTAGCGTTTGCCGGGAATGGCCGTCCAGCGGATGGTGAAGCCCTCGCCCGGCAGCGGAGTCGCGCGGAAGGAACGCGCGGGATCGGCGCGGTCGAATACGCCGGTGCCGGTGCTGTCGCGCAGGGCGGAGAGCGGGATTTCGAGAAACTCGGAGGGATCGAGGTTGCCATCGCCGTTTCCGGCGGGGGCTTGGGCTGTCAGGGCTCCGCCATCGGCGGTCTGCCACGCGACGGAGGCCAGATGGATCTTCCCGGGATGCGCGCCGAAGCTTTCGATGAGGTCGATGACGCCTTCCATGCGGCCGCCGGCGGCAGCGGCGCGAAAGGCGGTGGAGGATGCGGGAGCGTCGGACCAGGCGATGTGGGGCACGGTGCTTTCGGAGGCAAGATAGGGTTGGCCCGGCGGATGGGCGGTGAGGCCGGCCTTGGCCCAGGGAGCCGGGGCGGTGGCGGCGGGCAGGGGGGAGTCTGTTAGAAAAACGAAATGATCGGCGTTTCCGCCCGCCGGCGTCCAGGTGGCGACATAGAGGTCATCCCCTCGCAGGGCGGCATGGAGGGTCATGCCGGGTGAGGCGAGGAGGTAGCCGGAGTCCTCGTCCCCACCGTCCAGCACGAAGGGGGGCACGGTTTCCGGAGGGTGGGTGATTTGCAGGGCGGCACCCGGCTCGGAGACGCCGGAGCGGTTTACGGCACGGATGGTGTAGGATGCGGCGGAGCCCGGCGCGCGCGCGGTGTCGGTGAAGCTGGCGGTATTGGTGTTTCCGAGCACGGTGCCATCGCGCGAGATTTCGTAGCCGGTGGCATTGGCCACGGCTGTCCATGCCAGCCGCACGGAACGGGGGCGCAGCCGGGCGGCGTGAAGGCCGCCGGGAATGGCGGGGATGCCGTCGGCGGTTTGTTCTGACAGAATGTGGTCGGGCGCGCTGCCGCCGATGAGGTTTCCGGCGGAGTCGAGTGCGCGGATGCTGCGGCCGGTGGCGGTGAGGGTGACGAGGTGGACATGGTGCCGGGAAGAGGCTCCGGGTTCGAGATACCAGCGCGAGGTGTCGGGCGAACGCGAGCCGATCCCCCACAGTCCGTCGCCGAGATAGACGATGCCGTCCGGATTCGTCTGGCCGCCGAGCAGCGGGCGGGTGCGCTTGTAGGTGTGGTCGTGATGCTCGAAGGCGAGATGCACTCCGGCAGCCTCGAAGAGCGGGACCCAGTTTTCCCGGACTCTAACGGAGAATTCGTCGGACAGCGGGCGGTGTGACGGCCATGCGGGCACATGATAGACGGGAATCAGGTGCGTCCGCGTCCGCCGGGCGTTGAGCGATGCCTGGAGCCAGGAGTTCTGATCGACGGTGCGGGTGCTGTGATCGGTGTCGAGAACGATGAGCGAGAGGTAGTCGCCAAAGTCGAGCAGCCCGTGTCCGGAGGTGCCGGGAAAGGCGAAGCAACGGTAGAAGTACGGCGCGCACCGTAGCCGCCATGCGGGAGTGCCGTCGAAGTCCGGATGGTTCTGGCCGTAGCCGTTGCGGACCTCGTGGTTGCCGATGGCCACGACCTTGGGGATCAACCGTCCATCCGGCGCACGCGCGTTGCGGTGCCACGACTCGAAGTAGCGCAGCCATTTCCAGAAGTTTTCCGCACGTCCGTCGGCATAGGCAATGTCTCCGCCGACGACGAGAAAGGCGGGATCTTTCGCCGCTGCGGCCGCCGTCATGGCATCGGCGGTGGGGCCGATGTCCACATCACCGCCCACGCCGAAGAGCAGCGGCTCGGTGAGTGTGGCGGGCATGGTGCGGAAACGGAAGGTCCCGGTGTAGCCGTCCGCCTCGAATTCGTATTCGGCGGCGGGGTCCAGGCCGGTGATTTCCGCCGTGTGGATTTGCCGTTCGATGTGGGGGAATCCGGTCGTGGAGGCGGCGGCGAGCGGGGTCCATTCCACGGAGGATCCGGCGGGCCGGTGGCGGAGGGTGTTCGCCGCGGGATCATCGTTGTGCCAGTGCACGGTGATGGTGGAGTGCGGATCGCGGGTCCACGTGAGATAGACCGCCGGCGGTTGGGCGATCTGTCCGCCGGGATTGATCCATAACCAGCGGTTGGCTCCGCTTTCCCAGTTGCCATTGAGGCGTAATTTGAAGTCATGCCATCCGGGACCAAGCGGGATGGTGGAGACGTCGATTTCCCATACATCGCCCGTTTTTGCCAGGGCATGATCCTGGGTGAAATCGTCGCCGCGGTGACGGAGGGTGACTGTGGTGGCGAGCGGATCCGAAAAACGCAGGATCGATGAGGGAGTGCGGCCCGGCAGCCTGCGTTCGCCCAAGGTGAGCGGGAGATCGCCTCGCGGAGCGGTCTGGAAGGTGAAGTCGTTGAAATAGAGGTTGTTTGCGGGAAGGCCGCCCGGATCGGTGCCGGAGATGAAGAATCTCACGCTGCCCATGTTTCCCGATTCGATGGGCGCGCTGCCGCCGACGGCGGCGGAGATGCCGCCGGAGCGGACCACCGTCCAATCCAGCGCGCGCTCACGCTGGGTGAAGGTGAAGGTGAAGACGGTGTTTGAGTGGTAGGCGCCGAACTGCTGGCCGTTGTCATAGGGCGCTCCATTGGCGGCCGAGCCGTTGCGAATGTAGTATCCGCCGTTCGTTCCGTCCACGCGGCCGACGTTGAAGGTCCATATGCTGTTGTCACCGGTGTCGCGCAGGTTGAAGCCTTTGGAACCGTTTCGGAAATCCACCGACAGCCGGAAGGCAATGGTGTCACCGGTTGTCAGGGCGGGTTTGGCGAAGGTTTTCCGCGCGGCGTAGAACGGCGATCCGGAGGAAGGATGGGCGTAAATGCCGAATGCCTTGCCGCCGGTGTTGATGTTTCCGCCGATGAGCGACGAGTCGCCGATGAAGCGCCCGACCGATCCGCCATTCGCCGCGGATTCAAAGGACCAGTCGCCATCGTTGACATCGCCGCGGTGGGCGCCGCCCAGCCAGCCGGTGACGGAACTGGTGCTGGAGGAGTAGTTTCCCGCATGGTCGTCGGCCCGTGCTGTTAGAACAGGCGCGGCCATCGCCAGAATGACGGTCAGCGGGGTTTTCATGAGGGATGTCGGGTTTTGCGAACCTCAAGCCGTCCGGCGGCGGCGGGCGAGCAGCAATCCGCCAAGCGGGGCAAGAAGCACGATTCCCGGCTCCGGGACGACCACGAGGCCCAGGCTGCCGTTTTGGAAGTATGCCAGGCGGTCGGAACTGCCGACGGGGACGGCATTTTCAATGCCGAAGTTGCCGATGTTGGAAGTGCTGAAAACGGTGGTGGTATCGATGACCGTGTAGGCTTGGTTGATGGCAAGGGCATCCCAGTCGATGCCAACGAGATTGGCGATGCCGAAGCCACTGCCGAGCGTGACGGTGCCCGAAACGGACAGGGGATTCGCGAAGCTGGCGATTTCCAGAAACGAGGCCGCGTCCATCACGAGATCGCCGCCGATCAAGCCGGTGCCGAGCAGGGTGGAGCCCGCGCCAACCTGATAATTTCCCCCGAGTTGTCCGTTGGCGAACAAGGTGCCGCCGCTTACGGTCACGCCACCGGCAAAGCCGGATGTGCCGTTAAGGACGAGTGTGCCCGCGCCGGTTTTGTCGATGCCGCCCGCGCCGGAAATCTCTCCCGAGAGTTCCGCGGTGCCGCCGTCCGCAACATTGACGGCGAGGGATTTCTCAAGCGCGATGTCGCCGGTGAGCGTGGCGGTGCCGGCGGTATGGGCGAAATCCAGCGTGCGGGTGCCCGCGCCGGTGCCGGTGTTTTTCACCGTCAGATCGAAGTCGTGGCTGGATGCGGTGGAAATCCGGAGCGCGGCGGAATTCGCGGTCTGCGCCTGCACGCCTGCTCCGATGTCGATGGATGGCGCGGCGAGCGATCCGCCGGAAATTTCAAACACGCCATTGTCGATGAACACGCCGCCGGTGAAAGTGTTGGTTCCCGAAACGGCGAGGGAGCCGCCACCCTGTTTCACCAGTCCGCGCGAGCCGCTGATGGCTCCTGTGATCGAATGCGACCCGAAGACATCGAGGATGCGCACGCCCGCGTCGTTTCCGAGAAACACGCTGCCGGAAAGCGTGAGCGATCCGGTGCCGCCGCTGGCCTGGCCGATGGTGAGGTTGTTGAATGCGTCGATGTTGTTGGAGAGAGTGAAGGACGAGGAACCGGACGACGCGAGGGTCCGTGCCGAGCTGCCATCGCTGTCGATCGTGAGCTTTCCGCTGCCCAGGGCGTTGTTGTGCCCCACGCGAAGCACGCCGCTGCGCAGGGTGGTGCCGCCGCTGTAGGTGTTGTTTCCGTTGAACGAGACGAAGGTGCCGTTCTGCACGTCGTTGTTGTGGTCGCGCCCGATCATGACCGGCTTGCCACTGCCGGAAATAATGCCGTTGACGGTGATGGCCCCCGCGCCGGTCTCACCGGAAAAACGCAACTCGGTGACGGCGCTGGCGATCTCGATGTTTCCCAAGGTCAGCGACCCGCCGCCGCCGCCGGTTCCGGATCCGCCCATTCTTGTGCTGATGAATCCCGCACGCGTTCCGTTGTCGCTGAAGCGGACATTCGCGCTGATCACCTGGTTTCCGGTCGCGCGGCTCATGATTCCGCCGACGGCTTGGGCATTGTCAAAGAGGCGGATTTCCTCACCGGTGATGGTGTAGGACGCGTTGCCGTTGAAGAACAGGCGCCAGGCGTTGGCGGGAGCGAAATTGTTGTTGCTTGTGGTGTCCCCGCCGCCGGTCCACTGGAGTTGGGCGTGAGGAAATCCGCCGCTGTCCCATCCGTTCCACCGGCTGGTGTTGTTCCAGTTGTTGCCGGTGCCGGTCCAGGTGAGGAATGCCTGGCCGGAAGCGGTGGTCGCGAGGCCGAGCAGGCACAGAGCCGCTGCGGCTGGAATACGTGACGGGTAGGGTTTCATGGGTTGAGGCGGGGGATCGGGTCAGTTGGTGGATGTCTCCGGTGTGCCGGGTGGTTTAGGAAAATCGCCTCTTTTTGCGGGACTCCGGGATTTTCCGGACTCCTTGAGCCTTGCGGCGCAATCCTTCCGGGGAAACGACCCCGCGCTCCGGATTCGCGCATGTTCGGCCAAGATGTCCCGCCGATTGATTTTTCCATCGCCGTTTTCACGGCATTGTCCGCCGCGGCACTCACACTTCACCCCTCCCCAAACCCCACGAAACCCTTCTTCCGCGACCGCCACGGAGTGCGGAGGTGGAACCGCCATGACATCGCCCGCGAGCGTCGCAAAGGCCATGCGTGGCCGGGCAATCGGGGAGAATCCGTTCTGCGGGAATACGGCAGGCGGAAGCAACGTTGCCCCCCCGGGTGCCAAAAACATGGAATGATGGATTGATGCAACGAAGCCGGTGAAAAGAACCGAATCCTCCACGACTCATCCCGAAAGGTGCGCCGGCATTCGGTTTCACACCATTTCCCTTTTGTTCCTTTTCCACTCGGGGCGGGTCGTAACGGCGCCCGCTCGCCCTCACGCGCCGGTCAGCACCTCCACGCCGCGCCCTTCGATCTCCGCGACGATTCCCCGGTCGGCCTCGTGATCGGTGACCAGGCAGCTCAGGTCCGCCGTTTCCGCGAAGAAGAACGAGGCCTTGCGTCCCAGTTTCGTGTGGTCGGCCATGAACACGATGTCTTCCGAGTAGGAAATGACCCGCTCCTTGAACGCCGCCTGCCGCGCGTTGCTCTCGCTCACACCGCGCCCGGGATGCAGGCCGCTCCCGGATAGAAACGCGCGGCGGATGTTATAACGCTGGAGTGATTTCTCCGCCGTCAGGCCGACGAACGAGCGCGACCTCGCATCGTAAAGCCCGCCGGTGGACATCAGATCGAGATTCGGCCGGTCGGACAGCGCCGTCAGCACGTTGAGCGCGTTGGTGAGAATCGTCAGCGGCAGGTCCGGGAGAAACTCGGTCAGAGTGAGCACCGTGGAACTGGCATCCAGGAAGATCGTCTCGTTCGCCTGGATCCGGCTCGCCGCCAGCCGCGCGATCTCCCGCTTCGCCTCACGCTGCACACCCTGACGCTCCGTGAACGGCAGATCCCCGCGGATTTTCTCCGGCCGGCTCGCCCCGCCGTGCATGCGGATCAGTTCTCCCCGTTTCTCCAGCAACTCGAAATCCTTGCGCACCGTCTCATCCGTCACTCCCAAGGTCTCGGCCGTCTCGGTGGTGCGCAAAGAGCCCGCCGCGTTTAGCAGTTCGAGAATCCGGCGTTGGCGATCAATGGCGAGCATGATTTTGGGAAAAATCTGTGTTTCGTTGGAAATTGTTGGATTTTGTGGTTGACTTGTCAATCAAATCCAAGAAAAACAAAGCCGACCCATGGCCGAAACGCTCAAATCCTCCACTCCGCGCGCCGTCGTCGAACACATGGTGCGCGAGCAGGTTTATGCCAGACTCGGGCTCTCCCTGCCTGCCGCTTCCAAGGCTCCCAGCGCCCTTCTCGTCAACATCTCGGCCCGCCATTGCCACCTCACGCGGGAAGCCGTGGAAGCCCTCTTCGGAAAAGGTCACAAGCTCACCCCAATGAAAGGCCTCTATCAGGAAGGCCAATACGCCGCCAAGGAGTCCGTCACCCTCATCGGACCGCGCAGCCGCGTGATCTCCAACCTGCGCATCCTCGGCCCCTGCCGCAACCTCAACCAGGTGGAACTCGCCTACACCGACGCCATTTCGCTCGGCTTCGACATCCCGGTCCGCATGTCCGGCGACATCAAGGGCACTCCCGGCTGTATGCTGATGGGCCCCAACGGATATTTCGAACTCCCCGATGGTGTGATCCGCGCCCAACCGCACGTCCACATGCGTCCGGACGACGCCGCCCACTACGGGGTGAAACACCTCGACCTCATGAAACTCAGGGTCCACGGCCCGCTTGGCATGACCTTCGACAAGCTCGTCGTCCGCGTGGATCCTTCGTTCAAACTCGAAGTCCACATCGATACCGACGAAGGCAACGCCTGCGGTCTCAAACCGGACACTTTCTGCGAACTCATCAAATAACCAATCCCACACCAACCCCACACCACCATGAGCCAAGCACTCGGCATGATCGAAACCAAAGGCTACGTCGGCAGCGTCGAAGCCACGGACGCGATGGCAAAAGCCGCCAACGTCACCCTCATCAACCAAATCCAGATCGGCGGGGCCTTCCTCACCGTGCTCGTCAAGGGCGACGTCGGCAGCGTGAAGGCCGCCGTCGATGCCGGAGCCGAGGCCGCCGGCCGCGTCGGAGAACTCGTCTCCGCCCATGTCATCGCCCGCCCGCATCCGGAACTCCTCACGCAATTCGGAATTGCCTGAGGCCGCCAGCCATCAGTCAACGGTCAACGGGAGGATTCCTTCCCTGATGACCAATGACCGGTGACTGATGATCCAATCGTCAAGTTATCCAATCAACCAATCACCATTCCAAAACCATGGCCAAACAAGCAATCGGCATCCTTGAAACCAAGGGCCTCGTTTCCCTCCTTGAAGCCTCTGACGCCGCCCTCAAGGCCGCGGACATCAGGATGACCGGCTGGGAGAAAATCGGCTCCGGCCTCGTCACCGGATTCTTCACCGGCGATGTCGCCGCCGTGAAAGCCGGCCTCGACGCCGCCGCATCCGCCGCCTCCGGCTTCGGCGCCGTCTCCGCCGTCCAGGTCATCCCCCGCCCGCACGACGACCTCTCGAAGCTCGGCGCGTGGCTTGGCTGATTTGAAATCTCGGATTTGGAATTTCAAATTACACGATGCTCATCCTCGTCGCCAACCTCGGTTCCACCTCCTTCAAATACCGCCTCTTCCGCATGGAAGAGAGCGGGGGAGAGGATGTTGCCAAGGGCGGCTACGAACGGGTGAGCGATTATGCCGGGGTGATCGATGACGCCCTCGCCACGCTGCGGCGCGACGGCGTCATCGCCGGTCCGGATGACATTGATGCCGTGGGTTTCAAAACCGTTCTCGGGAAAAACCTGAGCGGCTGCGTCATCGCCGACCAAGCGGTGATCGACGCGCTGGAGGGCTTCGCGGCCGTCGCCCCGGCGCACAATCCGCCCTATGCGAACGGCATCCGCCGGTTCGCTAAATCCCTGCCAAAGGCAAAACTCGTCGCGCTCTTCGAGACCGCGTTCTATCAGTGGACATCCGAAGCGTCCCATAACTACGCCATTCCCAAAGCCTGGCGCGAGATCGGCATCCGCCGCTATGGTTTCCACGGCGCGAGCCACAAGTTCATCGCCGAGCGCTCCGCCGAACTCTGCGATCACGAGGAAGCCGGCCAGATCGCCCGCCGACTTTATCTCGATGGCCCCAAGCCGGCTACAGGCAAACCCTTCCGCGTGATCTCCTGCCACCTCGGCGGCTCCAGCTCCGTCACCGGCATCCTCAACGGCGTCGCCATCGGCTCCAGCATGGGATTCTCCCCGCAAAGCGGCCTGCCGCAGAACAACCGCGTGGGAGACCTCGACTCCGGAGCCATTCCCTACGCCATGCGTACCCTCGGCATCCCGCTCGATGAGGCCGAACGCCAGCTCGCCAGGGAGTCCGGATTGTTAGGACTCTCCGGCGTTTCCAATGACATCCGCGACGTGCGCGAAGCCGCCGCTTCCGGAAACAAGGACGCGCAACTCGCACTCGATGCCTTTGTCCATTCGATCCGCCACTGGATCGGCGCCTTCATGATCGAACTCGGCGGCATCGATGCCCTCGTCCTCACCGCCGGCATCGGCGAGAACAACATCGGCATCCGCGCCGCCGTCTGCGCCGGACTCGAAGGCTTCGGCCTCCGGCTCGATCCCGAAAAAAACGCCGCCTGCCGCGCCACCGAGGCGGACATCGCGACCGATGATTCCACGGCGCGCATTCTCGTCATCCCCGCCAACGAGGAACTCGTGCTCGCCCGCGAGGTCTTCCGCAAGCTCTCCTGATAACCGATAACCCGACTCTCAATCCAAACCAACACCACCATGGCCAAACAAGCAGTAGGACTCCTCGAAACCCGCGGCCTCGCCTGCCTCGTCGTCGGCGTCGATGCGATGCTCAAATCCGCGAACGTCGAACTCTCCGGTCCGATGAAACAAATCGGCAACGCCCTGTGCAACGCCGTCGTCACCGGTGACGTCGCCGCCGTAAAGGCCGCCATCGACGCCGGAGCCGCCGCCGCTTCCGCCGCAGGTGGCGAAGTCGTCAGCGCCCACGTCATCGCCCGCCCGGACGAAGCCATCGAAGGCGTGCTCCCCAAAAACCCCGCCGCCCGCGCTCCGCGCAAGTGAGTTCGAGATGGGCGGTCTTGGCGCGGGAAACGTCGATTCCGGCCGACCCCGCTCCACCGATCACCTTTAACTGATCCACACCATGTTCCTCGCGGAAGTCATCGGACAAGTCGTCGCCACCAGGAAGGACGAGCAGATGGTGGGCAGGAAGCTCCTGCTCCTCCGCCCGAAACTCGTGGACGACAAGGATCCCACCAAGTTCAAGGACGGATCCAACACGATCGTCGCCATCGACACCGTCGGCGCCGGCGAGGGCGAACTCGTGATGTTCTGCCAGGGCAGCTCCGCCCGCGCCGCCCAAGGCCTCAAGTCCATCCCCGTGGACGCCGCCATCGTCGCCATCATCGACCGCGTCGAAGTCCACGGCAAAAACCTCTACAAGGGTGGATAGTCCCTTCCTGAGACGGAAAGTTTAACCACAGATTACACGGATTACGCAGATTTCACAGATTATGGATGAAGGAATTCACGCGGCACTTACCGAGCGCATCATTGGTGCGGCGATGGAGGTTCATCGTGAACTCAGAAACGGTCTGGACGAGAAACTCTATGAGAATGCCTTGTGCATCGAGTTCGCGGATCAGGGGATCTTCTTTGAACAGCAGAAGGCCCATGTTGTGTTCTACAGAAACCGTCCTCTCGGAAAACTGATTCCCGGTCTGATCGTGGAACATACCGTGATTGTGGATGCCAAGGTGGTCGAAGCATTCAACGAAGCCCACGTTTCCCAGATGATCGGCTACCTGAAGATCACCGGTCTTCGTGTCGGTCTTCCTCTCAATTTCAAGCACGCATCCCTGAAGATCAAACGCATCACCATCTGAATCCTTCTGTGTAATCTGAGTAATCTGTGGTCAATTCACCATAACTTCCCGGCAGATCCGCTTCATCGATTGCCCCATTCAAGTTTCTCCGAATGAAAACCATCGATCCCGAACTTCTCCGCTCCGTTGTCGAATCCGTCGTGGCCCGTCTATCCGAAGGGCAGGCGAAGCCGGCCCCCGCACCCGCCGCCAAGCCCGCTTGTGGCTGCGGTTCCTCCTCGTCCGGCGGCGAGCGAGGCGTTTTCACTTGCGTGACGAAGGCCGCGGAAGCCGCGAACGACGCCCATCTGCGCCTGAAGAAACTCGGCGTCGCGGGCCGGGCGAAAGTGATAGAAATCGTCAAGACTCTCTGCGTTTCCAACGCGGAGGCCTGGGGCAGGTTCGAGTTCGGGGAAACCAGGATCGGTCGCCTCGACCACAAGATCGCCAAACTCCAGATCACCAAAAACGTCCCCGGCACCGAATGGCTCCAGCCCTACGCGATGAGCGGCGATGGAGGCATCACGCTGGAGGAATACGCGCCCTTCGGTGTCATCGGCGCGATCCTTCCCGTCACCCACTCGGTGCCCACTCTAACGGGCAATGTCATCAACATGGTGGCCGCCGGAAACTCGATCGTCTTCAACCCGCACCCCGGCGGCGCGCGCAGCGCGGCCATGGCCGTGCGCGCATACAACGAGGCGATCGTCCGCGAACTCGGCATCGACAACCTCATCACCACCATCGAGCAGCCCTCGCTCGAATCGTTCGAGGCCATCTGCAAGAACCCGCTCATCCCGCTGCTCGCCATTACCGGCGGCCCCGCGGTGGTCGCCGCCGCGATGAAATCCGGCAAGCGCGCGATCTGCGCCGGTCCCGGCAACCCGGTGGTCGTCGTCGATGAGTCCGCCGATCTCGCCCGCGCCGCGCGCGGCATCATCGAGGGCGGCGCGTTCGACAACAACCTGCTCTGCATCGGCGAGAAGGCCGTGTTTGTGGTCGCCTCCGTGTTCAACCGCTTCTGCGAGGAACTCGCCAAGGCCGGCGCCGCCCGCCTCGACGCGCGGCAACTCGAAAAACTCACCGCCGTGGCCTTCAATGTGAAACCCGGCGAGGGCGGCGGCTGCGCTCACGCTTCCGTGAACCGCGCCCACGTCGGCGCGGATCCATCCAAACTCGCCGAAGCCGCCGGCGCCTCCATTCCTAACGGAACCCAGCTTCTCTTCGCGGAAACCGACGCCGACCACCTCTTCGTCCAGGAGGAACAGATGATGCCGATGATGCCCATCGTCTCCTGCCCGGACTTCGAGACCGCTGTGCGCGAAGCGAAACGCGCCGAGCACAACTACCGCCACTCCGCCATCATCCACACGCTCGACGTGAACCACATGACCTACATGGCGAAGGAAATGGACACTACCATCTTCGTCAAAAACGGCGCGTCCGTCGCCGGCCTCGGCCTCGGCGGCGAGGGTTACCTCTCCTACTCCATCGCCACCACCACCGGCGAGGGCATCACCACTCCCAAGACCTTCACGCGGATCCGCCGCTGCGTGCTCGTCGAGAACCTGCGCATCATTTGAGATTCAAGACAGCAAGACGCAAGAAAAGAGCAAGCAGCGCACGGAGTTCCATCTGCCATCCATCATCCATTATCTCCCCATGATCCCCGCCATCGTCGTCGGCCACGCGGTCAGCAGCCATTGCCATCCTTCGCTGAAGGGTTGCAGGATGCTGCTCTGCCAGCCGCTTGACGCGCAGGAAAAACCCGCCGGAGCCCCGATGGTCGCCATCGACCTCTTCGGCGCGGGCATGCACTCGAAGGTTTTCGTTTCCACGGATGGAGTGGGGGCGAGACACCTGGTGCATGACGGGAAATCGCCTGTTAGAAATTTCATTCAAGGAGTGATCGACTGATCCGAATTCCAAATCCAAAATTTAAAATCCCCAGTGCGCATCGCCCAGGTCATCGGCAGGGTCACCCTGAACGTGCAAGATCCCTCCTTCAAGGGAGGCCGGTGGCTGATGTGCAATCCGGTGGACGCGGCGCATTTCAACACCGCCTGCCAGACCGCTCCGCCGCTATCGAAGGAGTTCTCTCTCGTTGCCTACGACAACCTCGGCGCGGGCGAAGGCGATATCGTCGGCATCGTCGAGGGTGCCGAGGCCACCGCCCCCTTCGACCACGACATCCCCATCGACGCCATCACCGTCGCCATCTTCGATTCCCTTTCCTATCAATCGCCACCGGCTTCTTGACGAAAACAGAACCAACGAACGCCAGTGCCAATGAACCACTGAAACACCGAGAACCACTGACTGAATTCAACCATCTCTTCTCAGTTCCCCCAGTGGTTCCCAACGCCCGACCTAACTCTCGATTTTTCACCATCCCAGAACCCTCATCCCATGAAAAAGAAAGTCTTCACCGGAGCCGACATTGAAGCCCTGCTCAAAGCCGGTAAAAGCGCCGCCGACATTCCCGCGGGTGCGGTTCTCACTCCTTCCGCGAAGGACGTGCTGCGTGACGGACTCGTCACCGCCCGTGGTGCTTCCGCTCCCGCAAAAGCGCCCGCCGAGCCGATTCTTCCGGACTACGAATACCACTGGACGCCCGGCAAGGATCCGAAAACCCCTGCGGAAATCGAAGCTTTTTTCAACTCGCCCGCGATCGTCGAACTCAAGCAGCGCATGGTCGATATCGGCAAGCGCATGTGGACGCGCGAATACACCGACGGCAACGGCGGCAATCTAACGATCCGCGTGGGCGACAACCTCGTGCTCTGCACGCCCACCCTCGTTTCCAAAGGTTTCATGACCGTCGAGCAGATGTGCCTCGTGGACATGGACGGCAAGCAGCTCGCCGGCAAATACAAGCGCACCTCCGAGTGCATGACCCACCTCTCCATCATGAGGCGCCAGCCGAAGGCCAAGGCCTGCTGCCACGCGCACCCGCCGCACGGCACCGCCTTCGCCGTCGCCGGTGTGCAACCGCCGACATGCATGATTCCCGAGGCCGAAGTCTTCCTCGGCCAGATCGGCATGGCGGAATACCAAACTCCCGGCTCTCCTGCGAATGCCGAAGTGGTCGGCAACGCCGCCGTCGATCACATGGCCGTGCTCATGGTCAACCACGGCGTCATCACCTGGGGCAAGGACATCGAGGACGCCTACTGGAAGATGGAAAACGTCGAGGCCTACTGCAAAACCGTGTGGGTGGCCTCCCAACTCAAGGGCGGCGAACTGCTCACCATCACCGGCGGCCAGGCCAAGGAACTGATTGCCCTGCGCAAGTCCCTCGGCATGGATGACAAGCGCGCCAACTGGACCGAGTGCCAGCTTTGTGACAACTCCGACTTCAGCCCCGGCACCGTCTGCCGCATTCCGGACCCAGGCGCCCCGGCCACCGGGAAACCCGATCCCGAAGCCGAGAGGCTCGTCCAGGCCCTCACCGACCGGATTCTGGCATCGATGAGGTAAGATGGCCCGGGCGCCGCCGGGCGATCTCCAGTCCAAGGTGCTGTTCCAACGCGGGCATTGCCGCAAAGAGCCGGGTTGGCAGGGCGGTGTCCGGCCAGCGGCTGTTGCCCGTTCAGAGGCCGAGTTTCTCCTCCAGTTCCTCGAGCGGAACACCTTTGGTTTCCGGAACCATGAGGATCACCCACATGAGATGGAGAACCATCATTCCGGCGAAGAAGAGGAAAACCGTGCCGGGTGCGAACGAGGTGACCATTTTGGGAAAGGCGGTTGTTAGAATGGCGGCGAAGATCCAATGCGTCGAGCTGCCGAGCATCCAGCGCCAGTCGTTCCCGCCGGTGCCGGCGATCGGTGAGTTGGAAAGAAACGCAATGAGGATGCCGAGGACGATGTTGAACCGGAACATGCCGGTCAGGCGTCCGCGTTTCGCCGGGGGAGCGATTTCCGGAATGTAAAGCGGCGCGGCGACCGTGGAGATGCCCACGCCGAGACCGCCGACGAAACGCGCGGCGATGAACGAATACACTTCGGGAGCGATGCCCGAGCCGATGGCGGAGACCAGATAGGGAATGCCGATCCATAACAACGTCTTGCGCCTGCCAAAGCGGTCCGCCGATCAGCGCGCCGATCACGGTGCCGTAAAGCGCGGAGCCGATGGCGATGCCGTGGAGTGCGTCGCCGAGTCCCCAGAGATTCTGGATTTTCTGCTCGGCTCCTGAGATCACGACCGTGTCGAAACCGAAGAGGAAACCGGCGAGCGAGGAGGTGATGGACCAGAATGCCAGTTTGTGCACGGGTTTTGCGGGTTCCGATTTGCGGTTGGGGCGGGTACTGGGGATCAGGGTGTCCAGATTGAAGCAAGCGGCCAGGCGCGCAGCGAGCGCAGTGTGGTCGTGCCGCCGTGGGAGAACAGTTCTATGCCGGTGCCGACAGTGTCCGGGTAGATCTGCGCGGTGAGCGCCCGGCGGCCATCGTCGGCGAATACCTCGACCGATGATTGATCGACGAAGATCCGCAGCCTGATCCGGCCGTTATTCGGCTGACAGGGAGTGTGCACGATGCGGGGAAACATGGGCGAGAGATCGACAAAACCCGAGTGCCGGCGGTCCAAATAGAGGTTCGAGGTGGTCGAGTTGAAGCCGATGGTGACACGCTGGGAGCCGCCGACGCAGAGGTGGAGCCCGAAATCGGCGTTGGAGCCGGTGTCGAAAACGGCCTCCAGCTCGTAGGTGTTCGTGGTGGGTTGAAATTCGGTTAGGGCGACGCTTCCGGTGATCCTTCGCGGCAGGGCGTTCACCACCGGGCCGCGCAGGCCTTGCAGTTCGGTGACCGGTTGCTGGGCGAGTTCGAGGCCGCCGGCGCTTGGGACGAGATGCAGCTTGCGGAAGATCGACTCCGCGCCCTTGCCCCAGTCCTGCGGCACCGGGCGGTTGGACTCGTACTCCCAACTGCCGATCCAGCCGAGCCACTTGACGT
Source organism: uncultured Luteolibacter sp. (assembly GCA_964554865.1). GTDB lineage: Bacteria > Verrucomicrobiota > Verrucomicrobiia > Verrucomicrobiales > Akkermansiaceae > Luteolibacter. The sequence continues at coordinate 23,120 of CAZKQK010000046.1, forward strand.
CGGTTTCGGTGCCGTCGAAGTCCCGCACGAATTTGGGCGCGAAGAAATCCGGGCTCATTTCCACCCATTTCGCGTGCTCGCGGCGGTGGTCCGTCAGAGTGTCGGAAAACAGGATCTGGTCCACGTAGATCCGGCCCCAGAAGCCGCCGTGGTTGTCGACGATCCGGATGCGCGCGCTTTGTCCCTTGAACTCCGCGACGTCCCAGCCGGCCCAGCGCATCACGTCCGAGTCATCGCCTGTGGTCGAGCGCACCACGCTGCCGCCTACGATCAGGTCCACGCAGGTTTCGCCCGGATGATTGCCGCCGCCTATCAGGAAGTTGATGCAGTTGGTGGAAACGACGAATTCCGGCGAGGTGAGCGTGCTGTTCACATGCCAGTCGCCATCGACGTATGAACTGGTCATGCGCTGCCCAAGGTGGCCCTGTGCCGGTTGGTTCCACCAGCGCGGCGCGGGTTCTCCACCGAAGGCGCTGCCGGTGGCGGTCCAGCCGGTGCCCTGCCAGTTCGCGCTTTCGAAATCCGCGAACAAAACGCCGTCGATGCCCGTGCCGTCCTCCAGCCATGCGCGTGTGGACTCGTCCATGGTGAATGCGGTCCCATCGAAATCCCCCACCCAATACTGGACCTTGTTCGTACCCGCGCCGACGTGAAGCAGCCATTTCCTCTGGTTGCCCATGCCGCGGATGGGGATCTCGGCCAGGCCCGGCACTTCCCAAATCTCGTGGCGCGCCCCGGCCGGCCCGAAGTCGCTGGCGTGGGTCCAGGTTTTCAAGTCCGGACTGGTGTAAAACCGGATGGTCCGCGCCTCGGATCGGGCAACCGACAGAATCCAGCGTTGTGTAGGCTCGTGCCAGAACACGTCGGGGTCGCGGAAGACATGGTCATCCGTGGCGATCACCGGGTTGCCCGCAAACCGGGTGAAGTCGCGATGATCGGTGCTGTGGGAAATGCCGATGGTTTCCTTGCCGGTGGTGTTGTTGTGAATCGTGTAGACGGCCACCATCGGCGGATTGGAGAGACTGCCGAAGCCGGAGGTGTTGTGTTTGTCAACAACCACCGAACCGGTCCAGTAGCCGGAATCCGGGGGAGTGTCACCAAGCGGCCAGCCGAGACCCTCCCAGCGGAGCAGGTCGCCGGATGACGCGTGGTCCCAAGTGAACAAATGGTATTTCCCCTGATAGCGGAGCGCGCCTGTGGGATCGCCCACCGATGCCGACGGCCATGAGAAGTGAAACTGCGGGACGTAGGGGGCGGGATTGGCGAAGGGTGTTATCTCCGCGGGCGGCAGGTTCAAGGCCCCGTCGACAGGATCCTCGATCAGGGCCATCACGCGGAAAAACAAGCGCGGGCGTGGGGCCGGGCCAAGCGCCTGGTTGAGCTGGGCCCGGGTCAGCCTGAGGGTCGTGGATTCTCCGGCGGCGCGGAGCGTCGTGACGGGGATGAAGGCATCAAGAGTGGTGGATGCCTCCACCAGATAATACCATCCGTCGTGGGAGTTGAAGGATAGCCATTGATCGCCGGTGCTGTCTCCCGCGAATGCGGTCGTTTTGAAGTGTTTGTCCGGCGTGATGGCGAGGCCGGGGTTTTTGCGCAGCCAGGTCACCTCGTAGGGTGAGAGGGGCGCGTCGTAGAGTTGGATGTCGTCGAGGGCCGCGATGGCACCGAAGCGCACGAAGTCCAGCCCGTTGCGCACGCTGCCTACGCTGATCCAGCTTCCGTCCGAGTTTCTCGCGCCCGGCCGGCCGGCCGCGCAAGCGTCCCTGCCGTTCAGATAGAGGCACAACACTCCGGTCCCGGAGTTGTAGCCGCCGGCCACGTGCACCCACTCGTCCGCCGGATCCAACAAACGAAGCGTGGTTGCCGTGCTCACGCTGCCGAAGAAATTGCCATTCCCGCGGTCGCACCCGCGCACGACGAGTTCGAGGGGTGCCGAGCCGCCGCCATGGTCATGGCCCACCTGCACCTGCCACGAGAACCGCGTGAAATCAGGGCCGCTGTCCGGCGCCATTTCCTTCGCGATGAGGTTTTCGCCCGGCGAGAGGCGCTCGGGTTTCATCCAGAAGGAAAACCCAAAGCTGTCCGTTTGGAATGATGTCCCCGCCGCGAAGAGGCGGGTGGTGGCGCCTTCCCCCTCACTCCATCCGAGCCGCAGGCCTCCGCCATCCGTACCGGCGAGCGGTGCCGCCGGACTGGTGACCATGTCCCGCTCGAGCGCGTTGCCGTTGCCACTGGCGTCCGGATGGAACTGCCCGTCCCCCTCGAGTTTCCAGTGCGCTGTCAGGTTTCCCGCAAAGCGCCCGATGCGCACACCGGGAAGCGTTTTCTCCGGATTCTCCATGAGAAACCCCGCGTCGCCCGCCCAGAGCGGCCCGTCAAATAGTTGTATCTCGTCGATGTCCGCAATGGCTGCGGAAGTGACGAAAGACGTGTCGTTGAGCATCGAACCGACCACGAAGGCCCCGCCATCCGAGCAGTTCGCGCCGGGCTGGCCTTGCGCCGAGGATTCCACTCCATTGACGTGGATCAACAGTCTGCCGGTGATGGTGTCGTATCCGCCCGCGACGTGATACCAGGCACCCGGATCCGAGTGGAGCGGCAGTTTCACCGCGGAAACCACGTCACCGAAGAAATCCGACGTCGCGCGGTCCGATCCCCTGACGACGAGGACCAGTGGCGCCATGCCGCTGCCGTCGTCATCGCCCGTCCGCACCCGCCATGCCACGCGGGTGTGTCCGGAACCGGCGGATGTGGGCAGCATCTCCTTTCCTATCAGATTTTCCCATGGCGAGAGATTCACCGGGTGCATCCAGAATGAGAACCCGAAGCTGTCCGCCTGCACTTCCTCCCCGTAAACCGGCAGCCGGGTGGAGATTCCGGGGGGATTCCGCCATCTCAGGCCCGCGCCGTTTGCGCCCACGCCCGTCACCGCATCGGGAGGCGCGGTGGATGGGTCGTGCCCCAATGCGGACGCTCGCTGGCCGGCCTCGGCGTAGGGAGGCGCGGCCTCGTCCAGTTTCCATGCCGCCAGCAGCCTCGCCTGGCGTCCGCTCACCTGCTGCAGCGCATCCACTTCCTCCGCGCCCGGCGGCCCGTCGTGCAGGCGCAGGTCATCGACACACGCCAGAGCCGCATAGGCCACGACATCCGGACCGTTTCTAACAGTTCCGAGTGTCAGCCCGGTGCCTGCCGAGTTGCGCGCGCCCGGCGTTCCGCCGGAAATGGCGGCGGTTCCATTGATATAAATACTGATCGAACCGGTGGCCGCGTCATAACCGCCGGCTATGTGGAACCATCGGTCGCGGCTCGCCTGGAGCGGGACTTTCAACGATGAGAACACGCTGCCGAAAAAATCGCCCATGTCCCGGTCCGCGCCGCGCACCACCAACTCCAGCGGCGCGGCGCCGCCATTGTCCGCGCCGACCTGGAGTTGCCATGCCATGCGCGTGAACGCCGGGCCCGCGCTTGCGGGCATCTCCAGCGCAAGCAGGTTGTCGCCCGGATGCATCGAAACCGGGCTGAGCCAAAAGGAAAACCCGAAGCTGTCAGACGCCACACCCGTGCCGGGAGCATGCAGCCGCGTGGACAGGCCGGGGCCGGCCTGAAAGTCCAAATACACCGCTCCGCCATCCCTGCCCGGCACGGACATCGGAGCGGTGGTCGCCGCGTCATGCCGCATTGCGATCCCCGCGCCGCCGGAGTCCGCGAACGGAGCGGCGGACTCGTCCAGCCGCCAGCGCGATACAAGATCGGAAGCCGCCGCGGCCCCGTGTGCGAGCATCGACACAAGGCATGTCAGGCTTCCGAAGCGGACGATGGAATTCACGGGGCCGCCTCCTTCCAGATGGAGTTCAAGGGCCATGCCTTCATCCGTTTCAGCCGACAGCCCGCGGAGTCGGAGAAAGCGTGAATCTCCCGGCCTTCGGGATCGGGGAAGATGAGCGAAGTCATGACCGCCTCGCCATCGTTCACGAAGACTTCAATCGAGGACTGGTCGACAAACACATGAAACCTCACCCTGCCGCCGGTCACTTGCAAGGGTGCGGCGCCTGCCGCCGGAAAGCGGGGGCTGAACCCCACATCGCCCGATTCCCGACGGTCCAGAAAGAGCCGCGAGGCCGCGGGATCATATCCGAGTCTCACCCGCTGGGACGGGCCGGCGCACAACTCCAGGCCGAAGTTCCCCGATCCCGGTTCGAACTGAAACTCCGCATCCAGTTCGTAGGAGTTCCGCGAGGGGGTGAATCCCGGAAGTGGGACATTCCCGCGGATTTCCATTTCCGGAGCCTCATGCGGCTCGCCGCGCAGCGATTGCAACGCGGGGTGCGGCCTCTGGCGGATTCGCGGGCCGTCCGCCGTATTCACCAGCCGGATCCGGCGCGGAATTGAAAGCGCGCCGCGCCCCCAGGAAGTCGGAGTACGGTTCGCATACTCCCAGTTTCCCATCCACGCGATCCATGTGTCCGTGCGGCCGCCCCGGTCGAGATCGCGGAACACGCGCGCGGCATAGAAATCGCTGCCCCAATCGACCCAGAGCGCGTGCTCGCGTCCGGTGTCATCGCGTTCCGCCCGCGCCAGATAGTCCAGGGTCTCCTTGTCGGGGGTGAATTCACGGCCGTCGAAACCGCCGGTGAAATACTGGGCTTTGTTGGGCCCCATGCCGCAGAGCATCACCCAGCGGCCGCCGCCCCGTTCGAGCGGCATTTCGAACAGGTTCGGAACCTCCCAGTTTTCCGTGCGCGCGCCGAGCGGGCCGAAGGCGCTCATGAACGTCCACGACTTGAGATCGGCGGACGAATACAGGCGGATCTGATGCCTTTCGGGCACGGTCGTCGCCATGACCCAGCGCCGGGTGGGCTGGTGCCAGAAGACATCGGGATCCCGCTCTGCGGGCGTCAGCGCGGGAAGCACCGGTCCGTGGTAATGGAACGTCCGGTGGTCGCGGCTCACGGAAATCCGCTGGTCTTCGCCGGACTTCTGCCGGGCGGTGTAAATGGCCAGCATCGGCGGGGTTTTTCCGTCGCCGAAGCCGCTCGCGTTCGATTCATCCACCACCACCGATCCGCTGAAATACTTGAACGATCCGTCATCGCCCGCCATCGGATGGGGAAGCTGCCGCCAGCGCACGAGATCGCGCGAAACCGCATGCCCCCACCAGAAGACGTGATACTCACCGCGATAGCGGATGAGTCCGTTGGGATCGCCAATCCAGCCTTTGGCCGGACTGAAATGGAACTGCGGCCGGTATCGTTCGGCATAGGGTTCGGCCGCCCATCCGGAAACGGAAAGGCACAGGCTTGTCATCGCGAACCACCGGGCGCTTCTCACTGCGGGGTTCCTTTCAACGGTTGGATGCCGATGGCGGACACCCTGCCGACCGAACGGGCATCGCGAAGCGAGACGCGGCGTGTGCCCGGCTTGGGAAATATCAGGTGTGTCACCGAAACCGCGCCATCCGCGGCGAAGACTTCGAGCGAGGAATGATCGAGGATCATGCGAAGGGCGAGCGTCCCGTCCTCCGGCGGCGCGGGCGCCTCGTGACGCGCGGGGAATCCGGGATGGAATCCTGTTAGTCCGGACTTCGTCCGATCCACGAACAGGCGTCCGTTCTCAAATCCCACCGCGGTTTCCCCGCCCGCGCCGTCTTCAATGACGAAGCGGAAACAGCCGTCCTGGCCGAGGCCGGCGAGATTCACCGTCATGTCGAGGGTGGCGGGCAGGGCACCCTGCCGGTCGAGCCAAAGACGCGCCTCATCAATGGTTCCGCCGGTGAAGCTCCTGGGTTCTCCTGACGCGAGCCCGGTGAATTCGGCCACGGGTTTCTGAACGACGCGCAATCCCCCGGGCGTTTGCCTCAGGGACAATTCGCGCGGCAGGGTCATCGCGCCGCGCCAGGGGGAGGTGGGGACGGCTTCGGCATACTCCCAGCTGCTCATCCAGCCGATCGCGATGCGGCGGCCGTCGGTTTCGGGGACATCGGACCACGTCACCGCGGCATAGTAGTCCGGCCCGTAGTCCATCCACAGCGCGGGTTCGCCGTCCATCGGGCGTGGTCCCTTGCCGAGCAGGATCTGATCCACGGTCGTGTGGCCCCAGTGGTTTCCGCTTTCGTCATCGAAGATCTCAATCACGGCTTCCCTGCCACTGAGCGCGCGGACATCCCAGCTCTTCCACTCCATGTGCGGGCTGTGGTTTCCGGTTTCCGTCAGTGCGATGACGCCATCAGCCAACAGACGGATTCCCAGTTTGTCCGGATTGCGGCCGCCGCCGATTCGGAAGGCGATCCAGTCGGCGTCGATGGTGAAGGCGGGCGAGGCGAGCTTGCCGGTGGCCTCGTCTCCGGGGCCGAAGCTGTTGGCAATGCCGTGGCCCTGGAATCCGGAGATACTTGCCACGGCGGGCCGCGAAGGGCTGTTGCCGAACGCGCCGCCGCTCTTCGTCCAATCCCCGAAGTCGCTCCCCTCGAAATCGGCCAGCGTGCGGGTGGTTCCTGTTGGGGCTCCGGTGGGGGAGGGATGGCCGGCATCCGGCGAGAACGCGGTGCCGTCGAATTCACCGACAAAATACTGGCAGCCGGATCCTCCGGCGGGCGCGCCGGGATTGATGTTGAGCAAGAGCACCCACTTTTTCCGTCCGGGTTCGTTCTCCACGGGCAGTTCGAAGAGGTCCGGGCACTCCCAGATGCCGTTCAACGCGCCGGCCGGCCCGAAGTCGCTGAGGTGGCTCCACTTCCTCAGATCCGCGGAGCCGTAAAACGAAACCTTCTTTTCGGTGGGCAGTGTGACGACCATCACCCAGCGTTTTTCCGGCTCATGCCAGAACACCTTGGGATCGCGGAAGTCCGCCTTGCCGGTGTCCAGCACCGGGTTTCCCCCGTATTGCGTCCATGTCCGGCCGCGGTCGTTGCTGAACGCGATCCGCTGGTCCTGATGCCCGTGACGGTGGCCGGTGTAGATGGCGACCATCGGCGGCGCGCCGTCTTTGCCGAAGCCGCTGGTGTTGTTCCAGTCCACCACCGCGGAGCCGGAGAAGATCATGATGCCGTCCTTTTCCGGAAGCGCGACGGGAAGGTGTTCCCAGCGAATGAGATCACGGCTGACGGCGTGGCCCCAGCTCATGTGGCCCCATTTGTCGCCGAAGGGGTTGTATTGATAGAAAAGGTGCCATTCCCCCTGGTAGTGGACCATGCCGTTGGGATCGTTGATCCAGTGGCGCTCCGGCGTGAAGTGGAAGGCGGGGCGGAAGGGCTCGGCACCCGGGGTCGCGGAGGCCAGGGCGAGGGTGGTGAAGATGGCGCGTGATGTCGGCATGTGACGGAAACCCGGCTCAGAGTTCGGGCATTTGGTGGAGTCCTCGCTCCGCGTATTCGCAGACCGGAAGCGGCTCGCCCCCGGAGTTGGCGAAGCGCAGGCTCTCGGCATGGCCGTCGAGGAAGACGATGCCCATTTTCCCGTCATTGAGGAAATGGCGGCTCTTCCCGGGGTTGTTGAGTCCGGTGCCGCTGAGCAGGTCGCCGGTGTGCCAGTTCCAGTGTGGAACGATCAGGGGCGTGCGTCCGGGGCTCGGTATCGCGGCGAGGGGTGTCTGGTGGCGCAGGATCATCTCCCAGTCGCGGCCGTTGGATTTCTGATAGTGGTTTTCCGGAATGAAAAGATTCATGGCATAGCCCGAGTAATGGGTTTCGAACAACGCCTCCGGCATTTGGGGGTTTTTCGTCAACGGCCCGTTTGTCCGCCACCAGTCCTTGTCGTTGGAAATGGCGCGTTTGTCCACATCGGGAAACTGCATCGAGGCCATCTGCTGGTTCCAGTGCCAGTTCATCGGTTGCCCGGGATCGGTGCCGTTGTATTCGCGCAGCGCGGGAAGCCGGCCGCTGTTGTCGGCTGCGTGGGCCATCACCATCGCGCCCAGTTCGCGCATGTTGCCGATCGCCTTGGCGGCCCTGGCTTTGTTGATCATGTTACGCGAAACGAGAAACGTCGCGGCCGCGAGAATCACGATGATGACAATGGCCACCAGCACTTCGACGAGCGTGAAACCGGGGCGTGGAATCGGGGAATGGGTTTTCATGGGACGGATCGGTTGGAAGTTCAACGGCGGCGGCGGAGCAGGAGAAGAACCCCGGCGCCTCCCAAGAATGCGGCCGCCGGCTCCGGTACGGCCAGGCCGGGGTTGTTCGCCAGGAACAGCAGCTCGCTTTCCGAGAGCAGGCCGTCATAAATCTGGAGGTCCGCCAGGTCGAAACCCGCGCCATGGCTCACATAGTCCGCCCCGGACATGGCGCTGCCCACGGACAAGGGGCCGGCATCCTGCACCGCGCCCGCGTCCTTGCCCGCCGGGCCGCCGTTCAGTTCCGCCAGCGCGCCGCCGAGCGCGGTGACGTAGAGGAAGGCCGAACCGGTGGTGGAGTCATAGCCTCCCGCAATCTGATAGTAGGTGGCCGGGTCGTCCCAACTTCCGCCCGCCGCGAGGCCGCTGCTCGCGGCGGTGACCACGAGACCGCCATAGAAGTCCTTGGTCCCGGGATCGGCGCCGCGAATGACGAACTCGATGTTGCCGGACTCCGTGTGCAGCACCTGCCAGCCCACGCGCTGATAGTCCGCGAAGTCGTTGGACGCGCCGCTTTCCTTCTGCAGCAGGGTGGTGAAGTTTGCCATGTCCGTGGGGTCCACGATCATCGAGAACGAGAAGGTGTTCAGGTTGAGCGAGGGTGAAACCGCGCTGATGCGCGTGCTGCGGGGTGAGCCGAAGTCGAGTTCCAGGCGGGTCTCGTTCGCGTCGAAGGTGGCCGGTGCGCGGGTGTTTCCATCAACGGTCATTTCCGGGCCGCCGGAGACGCTGTTGGCGTAGGGTCCCGGGTTGTTCATCGTCCAATGCGAGACGAGCGTTGCGGCACGGGACATCGCCGGAGCGGCGAGGAGCGCGGCGCCAAGAAGAAACGCGGACTTTGGAAATGAAGGCATCGGTTTCATGGATGGAGCGGGGCTTTCAGTGAACGATGGATGGTTTCACGGACGTGCCACACGGATGAAAGCCCTGGGCCTTGCGGCGACGCCAAGCGCGGCGTCGAGTTCCGCCTTGGTGATGGTGGCGGAGGTGAGGGAGCCGGTTCCGGTCAGGGGTTTCACCGTGATCCACGCGCCGAGCGTGGTGGAGGCGTCAAGGTTGTAGCTGGCTCCTTCGCTGGATTCGAAGGTGAGTGTCATGTCGCCGCTCACCGGGTCATACGCATAGGTGGTGATGCGGAACTCCGATGAAACCGCCAGCACCGATCCGGGATTCGCGGCAAGACCGGCGGCCTGCGCCGATGTGAGGAGGCCGTCATACATCTGGAGGTCATCGATGGCCGCGCCAACCGCGAAACCGACGAAGTTCGCGCCGTTGCGCGCGCTGCCCACGGAAAGCGCGCTGCCGTCCGAGTGGTTCGCGCCGGGAGCGGCGATCCTGCTGTCGGTGCTGTGGATCAGGTTTCCGTCGTTCACATATAGCGCCAATGCTCCGGTAATCGCGTCGTAACCGCCCGCCACGTGGATCCATTGGCTGGAGCTGGTTTGAAGCTGGAACTCGGCGCTTGAAGTGACATCACCGAAGAACGGCTCCGGCGAATCGCGATCGGCGCCACGGACGACAAGTTGCAACGGCGAGTAGCCGTTCGAATCGGCGTCCGGCAGCACCGAGAGCTTCCACGCGCACAAAGAGAATGCCGGGTCTCCGTGGGTGTCGGCCGGGGACTCCTTCATCAGCAGCACCTCGTCGCCATTGAGCGAGTCGGGACGAATCCAGAACGAGAAACCGAAGCTGTCCGTCTGGATCGCGCCGGCGGACGTGTGAAGGCGCGTGGCAACGGGCGGAGTGCCGAAACCGAGCACTGCGGCGTTGCCGACCAGGGACGGGCTTTCGGTTAGGGCGGGAGTGGTGTCGGCATCCTGAAGCAGGTCGGCAGGGGCGGAGGCGGAGCTGGCGTAGGGGGCCGAGGTTTCGTCGAGTTTCCAGTGGGCCGCGAGATTGGGCGCGGGGCGGTCGGCGACGGTCTTGTCGGCATTGGCCTTGAGGTAGGCGACCTCATCCGCGGCGAGCGGCGCGTTGAAGATTTGGACTTCGTCGATCTGGGCTCCGGCAGCGAACTCGATGAAGTCCGCGCCATTGCGTTGTGTGCCGATCGAGAGCGGTGCGCCGTCGGAATTCGTGGCTCCCGGGGAGCCTGCGGCGAAGTCGGCCACGCCGTTCACATACAGGCTGAGTGCGCCGGTCACGGCGTCATAGCCGCCGGCGATATGGATCCAATCCGGCGTGTCGCCTTGCAGCGTGAGGGTGGCGGCGGATTGGACCGCGCCGAAGAAATCGCCGGCCACGCGGTTGTCGCCGCGGACGATGAGTTCCAGTTGCCCCGAGCCAATCACCTGCAGCTGCCATGCCTTGCGCTGGAAGTTGGGGATGCTGTCGTCGAAATCCATTTCCTTCGAGAGCACGACATCGCCGGCGCTCAAAAACACCGGGTTGATCCAAAGGGAGAAACCGAAGCTGTCGGTCTGCAACGCGGTGTCGTTCGCCGACAACCGCGTGGCGACGCCGGGGTCGGGCTGCCAGTTGAGCTGCGCGGCGTTTCCCGCGATGCCGGAGCCGGTCTGGGCGGTGGCGGCATCCTGCACCAGGAAAATGGCGTTCGGTCCCGCGTCCGCATAGGGCGGGGAGGTTTCCCCGAACGACCAGCGGGCGAGGAGATCCGCGGCTGATAGATCCGCGGTCGATCCGATGGCGGCGATCATCGCGGCCGCAAGAGTGGCTGTTGGCATGGGGTGGGTTTTCATTGGAATTCGGGGTTTGGGGTTTGAAATTCAGAGCCGTCCGGTGATGGTTTTCGGAGCGGGGCGCGGACTTGTCCACTGGCTCCATTGGAACGGAGCCCGCAGCTCGCACGGGAGTTCGGGCACCGCGCCGTCACGCGAGCAAACGAAGGCGGCGATGGCATTGGCGCTCTCCGAGATGCGCTCCAGCGGCCAGCCTTGCAACAGGCCCATCACCACCGCGCAAGTGAACGAATCCCCGGCCCCGATGGTGTCGCGCACCTCGGAAGGGAAACCCGCGTGCTCGCACCATTGGCTGCCGTCGGTTAGAACGCTGCCGGAACTTCCCCGGGTATAGGCGATGAGATCCAACCCATGGCGGGCCGCCAGTTCACGGAGTTGGCCGCGGGTGTCTCCACCGAGTCCGAGCATGGCGGCGATGGCGGGCAGTTCGGCATCGCTGAGTTTGCAGAGATTGGCCAGCTTCAGCGATTCGCCGATAGTCTCCGGGGTGAAGAAATCCCCGCGAAGATTCACGTCGAACACCCGCAGCGCCGCCGCCGGTGTGGCGCTCACCAGGCGGCGGATCGCATCCCGCGACGACACGCTGCGCTGGCCGAGGCTTCCGAAGCAGATCGCGTCCGCGTCCGCGGCGAGGCGCATATGTCCCGGAGTGGCGGCCAGGTGATCCCAGGCCACACCGGGAACAATCCTGAAACAGGGTTGGCCGTCCTCACCGAGGCTGACTTCGACGGTGCCGGTGGGGTTGGCGGGATCCGTCGTGACGCCTTCGGTGGCTACTCCGAGAGCCGCAAGACGATCCACAAGCTTTCGCCCCGAATCATCGTCTCCGACCCGGCTGATGACGGCGGCTTCCGCGCCGAGCGCATTCGCGTGGCAGGCGAAATTGGCGGGCGCTCCGCCCATGCGCGGGCCGCCGGGCAGCATGTCCCACAACAATTCTCCGATGCCGATGACTTTGGGTTTCATGTGGTTTTCGGATCCGCCGATGCGACTGACCGTGGAGGCAGCCTTGTGGCGCTCGCGGCAACCTGCAAACCAGCGATTGATCAATTTTCATGTGTATGTAATTACAAATCCATTAACCTGTAAGCTACAGATCGGTATGGACGATGCCCCGGATTCAGACGAACTTTACATGGAAATCGTCCGCATCGCCGGCGCGCGCGAGGCACACGCCCGCCCTGACAACGATTCGGCAACCAAGCCGGGAAAATCGTCCGGGCCCTCACCGGCCGGATTCCGCCGTCGATGAAATATGTGGCTGGGACGAATGGTGCGTAGATAAGGCTGATTCCGGGGAATCAGGGCGTGGGCAGGGATC